>JBBRCX010000072.1:0-23817 GCA_038204465.1 Tepidisphaerales bacterium
GTCGGGTCCGGGTTTGTCGTCGTCAGCTTCCTTCAGATTCCACCTCACGATGGACACCCTTGCCTGGACGGACGGTTCCGATCCCCTCGGTCCGCAGAGGACTTGCACCTCCTGAACATGTGACATGCCTGGCGCACAAAAACGGAAGCCCACGTCGGGCTTCCATGCCAATTCGATCGCATGCGATGCCAGCTCCTTCGCCTGAGCGGGCCACCGCACGCAAACTTGCTCGTCATTGTGCAGGCCGAACGTGAGAGGAGGATGAGAAGATCACTGCCAAACACTTCCAAATGAGCATGTGATGCGCTGACGCCCCACCCAATTAGCACTACAGCGCTGCTTCCGCGATTTCAGCTCAGAAACGGCGGTCGGCGGCACGGTGGACAAGGACTTACGAGCAAACCAGCGATGCCGCATTAAACCCCGGCAACTCGGGCGGGCCGCTGGTGGATTGGAAGGGCGAAGTGATCGGCGTGAACACCGCGATCATCCCGGCAGCGCAGGGGATCTGCTTCGCCATTCCCGGCAACACCGCGCAATTCATCGCCTCGCGGTTAATCCGCGATGGGCACGTGAAGCGCAGCTACATCGGCGTGGGCGGGCAGAACGTCCCGCTGCACCGGCGGATCGTGCGCTATCACAAGCTCAATACGGAGACGGGCGTTCTGATCGTCACGATCGAGCCCAACAGCCCGGCGCAAGAGGCCGGCGTCCTGGAAGGCGACGTGCTGGTGGAGTTGCACGGCCAGCCCGTCCGCACGATTGACGACCTTCAGCGGTTGCTCACCGACGAGCGTGTCGGCGTTACCCTCCCCGTCACGGTGATTCGCCAAACGGAGAAACTGACGCTGGACATCACGCCTGCCGAATCGCGACGCGATGCAAGCGAGTGATCGACATGCGGTCGCCCAGGCGGAACATGCCTAGAATCCCGAGCTCATAGGTCACTGCTCTGAAGAAGGAGGCCGTTCATGGCGCAGGATGGGAAGCTCAACTCGCTGGATCAGTATCGACTTCTTGGACGCAGTGGATTGCGGGTGTCTCCGCTGTGCCTCGGCGCGATGACCTTCGGTGAAGACTGGAACTCCGGCGCCAACAAGGAAGAGAGCCGCAAGGTCTTCGATCGTTACATGGAGCGCGGCGGAAACTTCATCGACACGGCGAATATCTACACGAATGGAACGAGCGAAACGTTCCTCGGCGAGTTCCTTTCCGGCCAGCGCGACAAATTCGTGCTCGCGACCAAGTTCACCTCCAACATGCGCAAGGGTGACCCGAATGCGGGCGGCAACGGCCGCAAGAACATCCATCAATCGATCGAAGCGAGCCTCGGTCGCCTGAAGACGGACTACATTGACCTTTACTGGTTGCACGCGTGGGACGGACTCACCCCGGCAGAAGAGACGATGCGGGCGCTCGATGACCTTGTTCAAGCCGGGAAAATCCTTTACATCGGCGTGTCAGACATGCCCGCGTGGAAGGTGGCGCAGTCCAACACGCTGGCGGCGTTGCGCGGGTGGTCGCCTTACGTGGCGTTGCAGATCGAATACAGCCTGATCGAGCGAACGGTCGAGCGCGACCTGATTCCTATGGCGCTGGACATGGGCCTCGGCGTCACGCCGTGGAGCCCGCTGGGCAGCGGCATCCTGACGGGCAAGTACAGCAAAGACGGAGGAAAATCGGCGGGCGAGCGCCGGCTGAAGGAAGACAACACGAAGCTGAACGAGCGGAACCTCCGGATCGCGGAGCGAGTCCAGCGCGTGGCGAAGGAAGCAGGTCGATCGCCCGCTCAGGTTGCGCTGAACTGGGTTGCAGGGCGGCCGGGCGTGACCAGCACTATCTTGGGGGCTCGGCGTGTCGATCAACTGGACGACAACCTGGGCTGTCTCGACTTCACGCTCTCGCCCGAGCGGCGGGCCAGCCTCGATGAGGCCAGCCGCATCGATCTCGGCTTCCCCCACGACTTCCTCGGGAGCGAGAGCATCAAGAACGTTATTACAGGCGGCGCCAGGATCGAGCCGCCCCGCTGACGCGCCATCCGGTGGGTCTGGAGCAACACGTGTCGCCGCAATGAGATTTGTGGGTTAAAATCCTCGCCGTTAAAACCGCCGTCTCCTCAACCTTTTCCAACAAGGGGTCTAACGTGCCCATCATCGGCCAGCGCCACCAGACGCGTCTCGAGCGGCTCAACCGCTACGGCTACTACACCGACAACAACGTCCTGGGCGAGGATCACATCCACAGGCTTCGCAAGGCGATGGACCGCCTCGTGCGCGAGGGAAAGGCGGAGTATCGCAAGCCGTATCAGGACTATTTTCCGAACGTCATTGAATTTGATGACGCGTTCGCGGAAGTGCTCGACAATCCGGTGCTGCTGGCGGGTCTGGAGGAAGTGATCGGCCCGGATGTGCAGATGTATGCGAACGAGGTGCTGGTGTCGAAGCCGACCGGCGAGGCGCAGGGGTGGCACCGCGACAAGATGAGCATCGGCCGACATTGCCCCAACATGTTTCTTAAGGTTTGCCTGTACCTGGAAAACGTTCCGATCGACGGCGGACCGACCGGCGTCGTTCCGGAGAGCCATCTCGACGCGCATAAAGGCGAGACTTTCTATCCCTATAAGGAAGACTTCCTCGCGAAGCCGGGCTCGCTCCTGGCGTTCGGAGCGAACACGATGCACCGTGCGGGGCTGCACGCGCTGCAGAGGCCTGTGCGCGCGGCCATGTTCTTCGTCTTCGTCCCCTGGTGGATCAAGCAGGCGACATACTACACCGGCAACCGGTGTCAACACTTGATCGATTCCGCAACCCCGATGCGCCTTCAATTGCTGGGCGTGAAGCTGCGCGAAGGTATCGACATGGATTTATTCTCCAGCGAATGAAGAAGGCGCGCATTGTTTATTTGGCGTCCGCACGGGCGGGACGCTCGTGCTACTTCATGCGGTAGCGCGCCAGGGTTTGCTGGTTGAGGGTTACGCCAAGCCCCGGTGTGCGAGGCACCGCGACCGTTCCATCGGGCGCGATTGGTAACGTCTCGTTGGTCATTTCCCAGCGCAGCGGCGACTTGCTCGTCGAATATTCCAGCAATTCGGGCGCAGGTCTGCTGGCGAGGAAGTGAAGGTTGGCGGCGATTTCGATGTTCGTTTTATACCCATGGGTGATCACGCGCTTGGCGCGGGCATCGGCCGCCGCCGCGATGGCGCGGATCCCGGTGAACCCGCCGACCATGGTGATGTCCGGCTGGCAGATGCTGCATCCGCCGCGCTCCATCATCTCGACGAACTCATTGACGTGGGTGAGGCCGAGGTCGCCGACGCCCAACGGGATTCCGTGCTCGCTCATCCGCCGATGACCCTCCACGTCGTCGAGTGGGAGCGGCGCTTCGAGGAATTCGATGCTCGTCTCGCGGCAGATCGGATAGAGAAGCAATCCCTGCTCGACCGTCTGATACGCCAGTGCCGCGTCAACGATGATCTTCCCCGCTTTGCCCAATTCGCGGCGGGCCGAGCGGAACAAGTTTGCGGTGCGCTCCAGGTCGTCAAACCACCACGGGTCGGCGACGAGCTTGATGTTCTTCAGGTTCATGCGCATCGCGTCGCGCACCTGACGCGCCACGCCGTCCGGGTTGCGCTCAAGCGGATAGATCGTGCCATAGGCCTCGAGCCGCTCGTGCCGCATCCCGCCGATCAGCTCAGCGACGGGCTTGCCTTCCAGTTTGCCCTTGATGTCCCAGAGCGCCAGGTCGATCCCGCCGATCGCGTGCATCATCAGCCCGCGGCGTCCGACATAGTCCGTCGCCTCATACATTCGGTGCCACAACGTCTCCGGCTCGCTCGGATCGCAGCCAAGAAGCAGATTACGCAGCCCCCGCGCGTGGTTGTGGGCATCCTTTGCGGAAATGATCGCAGCGATCGCGGGCGCTAGGGATTCAACTTCCCCAAGGCCGGTGATTCCCTCATCGGTGTGCACGAGGATGAGGCAGTCGTCGTAGGAGCCGTCGAAGATGCCGATGTTGGGGTCTTCGACGCGAACGTGAATCGCCTGTACGTCGGTAATCTTCATTCGATCCTTTCAACGTGAAGGCGACGTGTCATCCACCTCTGCGATGACATGGCGGATCCGCGTGCTGGCGATGCGATAGAGCTTTTGGATGGATCGATGGGACCGCGGACGAGTATGGGTTGCAAGCGGCTTTAGAGCGGGTGCTAGACGATCTCGAGAATCTTGAACTCCATCGTTCCCTTTGGAGCCTTGACCTTCACCTTTTCGCCCACCCGCGCCTTCATGAGCGCCTCGCCCATGGGGCTGTTGACGGATACGTCCATGACATCGCTGTCGCCGGAAGGCGGCTGCGCTTCCCCGACCAGGCGGACCATCTGCTCGCTGTCATCGTCGAGGTCCAGCAGTTTCACGGTATGGCCGAGGAAGACCATGTCGTCCGGGACGTTCTCATTGGAGACGACGGCGAGACCTTTTATCTTCGCCTCCAGATCGGCCAGCTCGCGCTGGATGCTGCGGTTTTCCTCCTTGGCGAAGTGATACTCAGCATTCTCGGAGAGGTCGCCGAGCGACGCGGCCTTGCGGATGCGCTCCTGGACGTCGATCTGGGCGCGGTAGAGTTCCTCGCGCTTCTTCTCGAGCTGCGCCTTCTCCTCGGCACTGACGAACTGCATGAGATCACTCCCGGCGTGCGCCGCGGCGCGCCCACAGGCCCCGATTAAAAACACGAACCACCGCACGATCGGCGCGGTGGTCGTCACTTTCGACCGCGTTCATGATAGTCTCAACCACCCGTTTGGCAATCACCAAAGGCCTAAAATTGACGCCTGGACGGGCATTCCCTACACTTCCCGCCCGCTCAAACGACGTGGAGACTCGATGGCCTTTCAATGCGTCATTGTAACCCCTGAGCAGCAGGTGATGGACCGTGCGGTCACGCAGGCGATCATTCCCGCGCACGATGGGTTAATGGGAATCCTCACGGACCGCGCGCCGCTGCTCGCCAAGCTCGGGCTGGGCCCGCTGCGCATCGACACCGCGGACGGGCAGTCGCTGGTGTTCCTGATCGACGGGGGCATTGCCCAGATGAAGGACAACCATCTCACGATCCTCACCAGCGAAGCGACGGCGACGAGCGAGCTGAATGCCGAAGAGGGCCGGGCGGAATACGCCGAAGCCTCCGCCCGCCGCATCACCGACCCGACAAGCCAAAGCGACCGGCAGCGCTCGATGCAGAAAGCCCGCCTCAAGCAGGAACTCGCAGCGCACTGAGAACTCGCAGCGCGGAGAGCGCGCCACTAATACCTAAACTTGAATCCCACGCCGCCCCATAGCTGGGTATCCGCGCGCAAGCGATCGGAGATCCCGTCGGTATAGAAGAGATATCCTTCCAACTGCCAATTGCCGTAGCGCCTGGGGATGCTGAGCAGCGTGTTGAACGAGTAGCTGCCGATGAAACCGACGTCGTAGTGCTGGAATCCCGAGTCTGAGCTGGCTCGCTTCAGGGAGACGAACTGCTTGTTGTCGGCCACGTACGCGATGTCCGCCACTGCGGTAAGGGTGATTCCCGTGTCTTCAATCGCGAAGGCGTGGGTGATCCCGGCCTCGCAATAGAAGCCGTCGTAGCGGTCCAGGTCATAGGCGATATAGCCATAGGGCGAGAGGATCGGGCGATCGCTGCCGAAGAGCCCCGTGTCATCCAGGGTCACCTTGGCAAACACTTCAGAGGTGTTGAAGTCTTCACGGTCGGGAAAGATGTAGGTGTTGTATCCCGCAGCGATGGTGAGCGGCCGCAACGGGAGTTTCAGGCCCAGGTACGGCCGCACTTCCTGGAAACGCGTAAGCGGATCATCGTTGAAGATGTTTGAGAAGAGGCCCACAAGCGGGTGAGGGAGCTTTCCGAGATCGAACTCGAAGGAGCCGTCAAACTGAAGGTTGGGTCCGTTGCCGGAACTCTTGCCCGTTCCCGCGGGGTCGATGCCGTTGGGAGTGCTGCGCTTGATGCCGCGGTAGAGATAGTCGGTGAGGTAGGAGACGCGCAGATCGAAATTCACGCCGCCCGCGTTCACCCCCTCGTCTTCGCGGGGCACGGCGGGCATCTCGTAAACGCTCTCGTCGTCAGACTGCATGAGCGAGAGCGGATGGCGCGGCAGCGACAAGGGGCTCGGCTGCGGCGCAGGTTCGGCGGCATTCGCCGGATGCGGCGCCATCAGCAGCAGCACCGCGGCGGCCACGGCGGCGGCCCACATCCTCCATGCCCCGAATCGCATGCGCACTCCTGTCCGACGGCGGCAGGAATGTAACGGTCCGGGCCGGGATTGTCACGATAGACCCGGCCGCGCTAGCGCCGGCCGCGCTTCAGGCCACGCGGGCAGTCGTAAGCGAGCGGCGGGATCCATCGCCAGGCGATTGAGAATGCTCGCGACTTGATGAGGGCCGACGGAGAAGGCGACCTGTCCGAAAGCAACGTGACCGGCGAATGCGCCCCGCCGCGCGTCGACGGCCGCGCCGTGGAAAGCAACTCGACATCATCGGCACGCGGCGCACTTGTGCGATGCCGAATCTACCGTCGCGGCAGGTCAGGTTTTTTCGCAATTCGGGCGGGAATCTGATAATCAATCGCGGCTGCACGAGGGAAGCGTCAGATGGTCAAAGGTGAGATTGCGGTCAAACTAAACCGCCTGTCCGATTTCTGCGACCGCCATGGGCTCGACGGCGTTCTGCTTCAGCACCGCGCCAACTTTGCGTGGATCACCGGCGGGCGCGACAACCACATCGCCAACAACACCCCCGAAGGCGTCGCGGCCATCCTTGCCACGCCTGACAGCCGCATCTGCCTTGCGAATGCCATCGAGTCGCCGCGCATGGAAGGCGAGGAACTGGCCGGCACCGGGGTGCCGGTCGTCTCCTTTCCCTGGTGGGACTTCAGGGCTGCGTCGATCAAGGTGATCGAGATGATCGCCGGCAGGAAGATCGCGGCGGATATGGACCCGCTGGGGATCGGCCTGCGGCGGCTGCCCAACGATTTCTCCGAGCTGCGCTGGTCGCTCACCGCGGAAGAGATCGCGCGTTACCGCGACGGGGCGCGGCGGGTATCGGCGGCCATCGAGCAGGCGTCCAACGCCATCGACTACGGTGACAGCGAGCTGGAGATTGCCGGGCTGCTCGACTACTTCGTCCACACGCTCGGCTGCAACCCATTGGTGACCCTCATCGCTTCCGATGACCGCATCGGGCGCTTCCGTCACCCGATCCCCACCGAGAAAAAAGTCGAGCACTACGTGATGCTTGTCACCTGTGGCGAGTTTGGCGGCCTGATTTCGTCGGCTACGCGCTTCGTGAGCTTTCGCCCGATGGTCGAGATGGAATCACGTCAGCAGGCGATCGCCAACATCGACGCGGCCGTGAATCTCTCGACCCGCCCCGGCCGGGCGCTGGGTGAAATCTTTCACGACCTGCAGCAGGCCTATGCGGACAACGGTTATCCCGACCAATGGCGCTTCCACCATCAGGGGGGCTCAACCGGCTACGCGCCGCGCGAGGTGATCGCCGTCCCGGACAGCCCGGCGATCGTTCGCGACAATCAAGCCTTCGCGTGGAACCCCTCCATCCCGGGGGCCAAGAGCGAAGACACGATCCTGTGCGGCGCCGACGGGATCTCGGTCCTCACCACCGCATCGGAAGATTGGCCGATGCTGAGCGGGCACTTCAAAGGCGAAGAGCTTCAGCGCCCCTCTATTCTGGTGAGATAACGCTCGGAGCTGCTTTGATGGTCTTCGTGCCGCAGCGCCGCGCGACGCTGCCCGCCGCTTGCCCGCACACGCAGCACGCGATACATTCCGCGCGGTCGCTGCAACCCTGGAGTGATTCATGCGCAACATCCACTCGCTCGTGCTGCTCTGCCTGGCCGTGTCGCTCACTTCCGCTGGTTGCAAGAAGGAAGGCGCCGCCAACTCAAATGAGATCCTCATCGGGGAGTACGCGTCGATGACGGGCAACACCTCCGCGTTCGGAACCAGCTCCGACAAGGGCCTGCAACTTGCCTTCGAACAGATCAACGCTGCGGGCGGCGTGCTCGGGAAGAAGATCAAGGTCATCCTGGCCGACGACCGCTCGGACGCGAACGAGGCGAATACCGCGGTGCAGAAACTGATCAATGGCGATGGGGTCGTCGCGGTGATCGGCGAGGTCGCCAGCAAGCGCAGCCTCGCCGGCGCCAGCGTCTGCGAGAAATACAAGGTGCCGATGCTCTCCCCCGCGAGCACGAACCCGGCCGTCACTGTGGACAACGGGCGCACGAAGCCCTACGTCTTTCGCATTTGCTTCACCGATGAATTCCAGGGAAGGATCAACGGAAGGTTTGCGGCCGAGCAGGGATGGAAGAAGATCGCGATGCTCACCAACGTCGAGGAGGACTACAGCAAGGGGCTGGGCAGCAATTTTCAGAAGACCTATGAAACGGGGGAACACCATATAGTCGCCAACGAGAGCTACCGAAACAGCGATCGGGACTTCAAGGCGCAGCTGCGCAAGATCAAGGATGCGAATCCCGACGCGATTTACGTGCCGGGTTATTACACGGAGGTGAAATTGCTGCTTCCGCAGGCGCGGGAGCTGGGGCTGAACGTGCCTTTCTTCGGGGGAGATGGCTGGGACAGTCCCGAGACGCTCGCGCTTGACGCCGCCCAGGGACAGTTCTACAGCGACCACTACGCGGCTGAAGACCCGCGTCCCGAGGTGCAGGAATTCGTCAACGCGTACCAGGCAAAATACAAGGAGACGCCGGACGCGATGGCGGTGTTGGGCTATGACGCGGCGCGGGTGATGGCGGACGCCATCAAGCGGGCGGGGAAGGTCGATCGCGAAGCGATCCGGGACGCGCTGAGCAAGACGAAGGACTTCCCGGGCGCCAGTGGCACGATCACCATCGACGAGTCCCACAACGCGCGCAAGCCGATCGTGGTCCTGCAGATTCAGGACCGCAAAGCGAAGCTCTTCAAGACTTATCCTTTCGAATAAAAAGCGCAGCCGCGCTCACAAGAAGCGGATCGCCCGCCATGGACAAACTGGTCGATCAGCTCATCATCGGCCTGTCCGTCGGGGCCACCTATGCGCTCATCGCGCTAGGCTACACGATGGTGTACGGCGTGCTGCGCCTGATCAACTTCGCCCACGGCGACGTGTATATGGTCGGCGCGGTGGTTGGGTACTACGTGGCTCATGCGATGGTGAGAGCGGGCGAGCCGATCTGGCTGACGATCACCGCGGTGATCGCCGCGGCGGTGATCTGCTGCGCGATCCTGGGTTTTTTGATCGAGTATCTCGCGTACCGGCCGCTGCGCAACCGCCCGCGACTGGTGGCGCTCATTACCGCGATTGGCGTGTCGCTGCTTCTGGAGAACCTGTTTCAACTCAACGTGATCTTCGGGCCGACCCCGCGATCTTTTCCGCCTGAGATCAGGGCGGCCCTGGGAAAGCGCTTCGACCTGCTGAGCCTGGGCGTGTCGCTGGTGCTGATGGTGGTGTTGACGTGGGTGGTGAAGCGAACCAGGACCGGCCTGGCGCTGCGCGCGGTGTCATACCGTTTCGACACCGCGATGCTGATGGGCGTGAACACCAACCGCATCATCTCCTTCACCTTCATGTTCGGTTCGGCGCTGGCGGCGGTGGCGGGCGTGCTCGATGCGATCCGCTATGACGTGCGGCCGCTGATGGGGATCCTGCCGGGGTTGAAGGCGTTTATCGCGGCCGTGCTGGGGGGGATCGGCAACATTCCGGGCGCGCTGGTCGGAGGGATCCTGATCGGCGTGGTCGAGACGCTCCTCAAGGGATATCTGAAATCAGAATATACCGGCTACGCCGATGCCGTCTCCTTCGTCATCCTGATCCTGATCCTGCTCGTGCGGCCGAGCGGGCTGCTGGGCCGGCCCGAGCGGGAAAAGGTATAAAGGCGCTGGATGGCCGGATCGGAACCACAACCGCGACTGGCGCCGCCGGCGTTGCCGAGCTGGGTCGCAAATTTGATTATCGTGGCGATCCTCGCCGTGCTGTGGCCGCTGAATAGTGTGCTGGAAAAAAACCTCAACCCTTATTACCTGCAGATCCTGGTCATCATTGGGATCAACATCATTCTCGCGACGAGCCTGAACCTGATTAACGGGATCACCGGACAGTTCTCGCTGGGTCATGCGGGCTTCATGGCGCTGGGCGGTTACGTGGCGGCGGTGTTGTTCAAGCATTATCAGCCATCGGGTTCGGCTGCGATTTTGTTCTTTCTGGGGATGCTGCTCTTTGGAGGGATCGTGGCGGCGACAGCGGGCTTGCTGATCGGCATCCCCACGCTGCGGCTGCGCGGTGATTACCTGGCGATCGCCACCCTCGGCTTCGGGGAGATCATCGGGATCGTGATCAACAACACCGAGCACATCGGACCGTTCCTCGTCGGGGGGGCAAGCGGCCTGCACGGCATCCCGGCCTATACCAATTTCTTCTGGGTCTATTCGTGGGTCGTCATTTGCGTGGTGTGCGTCTGGCGGATCGTCCACTCGACGCGGGGCAAAGCCTTCCTCGCGGTGCGCGAAGACGAGATCGCAGCGGCGGCCACCGGGGTGGACACTGCGTATCAGAAGGTGATCGCGTTCCTCATCGGCGCTTTTTTCGCGGGCGTCGCGGGCGCTTTGTCGGCAATGTGGTTCAGCGATCTGGACCCGGGTTCCTTCGGCTTCATCCGCTCGATCGAGATTGTCGTGATGGTGGTGCTCGGCGGTTCGGGAAGCATTACCGGCGTCATCCTGGCCGCCATCGTGCTCACCTACCTTCCTGAGCGGCTGCGCATATTGCACGACTGGCGGATGGTGATCTATTCGCTGCTGCTGATCCTCATGATGCTGCTGCGGCCCGAAGGCCTGCTGGGCCGGCGCGAGCTGTGGTGGACGCGGCGCCGGCTGAGATCCGCATCGGCGGCCGCGGAGCCCTCTACCTAGGATTGTTGTTGGCACTGCTCGAAATCAACAACCTCAGCGTCCGGTTCGGCGGCCTCAATGCGCTGACTGATTTCAACTTCGATCTGGAAGCGGGTGAACTGGTCGGATTGATCGGGCCCAACGGCGCGGGGAAGACGACGGCCTTCAACGTCGTCACGGGCGTCTATGACCCGACCGAAGGCCGGGTGCAGCTTGGCGGGAAATCCATCGCGGGGTTGCCGCCGCATCGGATCAATCATCTCGGGATCGCCCGGACGTTCCAGAACATCCGGCTCTTCGGCGGGCTGTCGGTGCTGGACAATGTGCTGATCGGATTCAACGCGTCACGGGGTCACGGGTTGGTGGGCACCGTGCTGCGCTCCGCGCGGCACCGCCGCTCCGACCAGGAGCACTCCGACGGCGCGATGCAGCTTCTGCAGACCCTTTCGTTGGCCGATCGGTACGACGAGCGCGCGGCATCGCTGCCGTACGGCGACCAGCGGCGGCTGGAGATCGCCCGCGCGCTGGCGACGCGGCCGAGAATTCTCCTCCTCGACGAGCCGGCAGCCGGCATGAACCCGCAGGAAAAGATCGACCTGATGCAGCTCATCCGCTTCATCCGCGATGAGTTCGGCGTGGGCATCTGGCTCATCGAGCACGACATGAAACTGGTCATGAGCATCTGCCAGCGCGTGACGGTGCTCGACCACGGAGAAACAATTGCGGTCGGAACGCCGGCCGAAGTGCAGTGCGACGCGAAGGTGTGCGAGGCGTACCTGGGAGAGCCGGTCTGAGATTGCCGGGGCATGCGCCAGCGGGCGCGCGTCGGCAGGGGCCGAGATTCGATCATGCTGCTGACCATCGAGAACCTGCACGTCGCCTACGGCGTGATCCAGGCGCTGCACGGCCTGTCCTTGCAGATTGACCACGGCGAGATCGTCACACTCATCGGCGCCAACGGCGCCGGCAAGACGACACTCCTTCGCACGATCAGCGGGTTGCTGCGCCCGCGCGCCGGCTCAATCACTCTCGACGGGGCTGGTGAAATTCACCGCCTGCCGCCGCACGAGATCGTCCGTTGCGGCTTGAGCCATGCTCCGGAGGGCCGGCAGATCTTCGCCAACCTGAGCGTGCGCGAGAACCTGCTGCTGGGCGCTTACCAGCGCAGCGGCGCGGTCGAAATCGAGAAAGACCTCGAGCGCTGCTACACCCTCTTTCCGGTCTTAAAGGAGCGGCGCGATCAGCGGGGCGGCACGTTGAGCGGCGGCGAACAGCAGATGCTCGCCATCGGGCGGGCGCTCATGGCCCGTCCGCGACTGCTGCTGCTGGACGAGCCGTCGCTGGGGCTGGCGCCGCTGATCGTGCGCAAGATCTTTCAGATCATCCGCGAGATCAACGCGGAAGGCACGACGATCTTCCTGGTGGAGCAGAACGCGCACATGGCGCTGACCGTCGCCCACCGTGGCTACGTGCTGCAGACCGGGAACGTGATCATGTCCGACACGGCGGCCAACCTGCTGGAACATCCCGATGTGAAGCGAGCGTACCTGGGCGGGTGACGGTTCCTGGCTGATAAAGATAGTTATCGCGAAGACACGAAGGGATAAAGAAAGTTAAGCGCGAAGGCGCGAAGCCGCGAAAAAAGTTTTAATCTGGAGCCAATCCTCGCTGCACCGGGTCCTGCGAAAGTGAAAATGAGCGCCGCACGGATGTATTTGTTGCCTTTACTCCTTCTTTCTTCTTCGCGTCTTCGCTTCGCGGTAAGAAAAATTCGGCGGCAGGTTCCGAACCGCGCAAGTTGTTGGGGGAAGAATGCGGAGGACGGGTCTGAGACCCGCCCCTACGTTGGTGAATTCTGAAGGCGGTCATTCGACTGGGCTGAAGCTGACGTCGTCCAGTTTCACCTGCACGCCGGCGGGGACGGTGATCTGGAGGTTGAGGGAGGCGGAGAGGGCCTGCGGCGGATTGTAGTCCAAGGTCACCTGTGTCCAGACGGTGCCGATGGTGGGAGACGTTTGTGCGTTGAGGGGCACTCCGTCGAAATCGCCCTGGAGCTGGACCTGAACGGGAGTGGAAGGCGCATCGGACTTGAGCCAGAGCGTCAGGCGGTGCGGCACTGCGTCGGTGAACTCGAGCTGGCGGAAGAGGGTGACGGCGCTGGTGAGGATCATCGACTGCGCGCCGGAATGGGCGTCGGTGCTGGTCGTGGGAGTGAAGAAGGTGTTGGCTTCGATGAAGAAGATCTGGTCGGGCTCGAAGCCGCCCCAGGGGGCGGTGCCGTTGTAGTCGAGCTTGAGGCTCGGGTCTTTCACGCCCTGAGCGGCGACGTCTACGAAGACCAGGGGCGTGGAAGTGTTGAAGCCGTCGGTGTCGAAGAGCGTGCCGCTGACGTAGTAGTTGATCGGGCCGTTGGGTAGCTCGGCGGTCACGGTGTTGCCGTTGATGTTGGCGGGGATCGTCTTCCACGCGCGTGAGGGCCAGTTGCCGTCGTCGCCGAAGCTGAGGATGACGTTGGCGGATTGGGGCGTGCGGGTGCTGCCGTTGTTTTCGATGGTGAAGGTGGCGGTCAGCTTTCCGTTGGCCTTGCTGATCGACAGCGGAGAGACGGCCAGCAGCGGCGTGGCGCCTTTCAGGTGCACGTCGAGGAACTCGAAGACCTCATCGAAGAGCGCGCCGTCGAGGGCGTGGTTGTAGCTCGGGGTCAGCGTCAGGTGCCTGGGACCGATCACTTCGTTGTAGGTCTTGGTGAGCGCGGGCATCCAGTAGAACTGATCGTCGGTGCCGCTGAAGAAGCCGATGGGGGTATCGCGCTTCGTGAGGCGGAAGGCGGGGTCGAGAGTCGTGCGCCACTTCTCGCGCGCTGTCGCATCGAACTGGCTGCTGCGGCCGCCAGTGTCCCACCAGAGATTGCCGGTCTGCAGTTCGCCGGTGCCGAACATGGAGGAGGCGGCCTTGATGCGCGGATCGACGCCTGCCATGAGCGTGGTGTAGAAGCCGCCCCAGGAACTGCCGGCCATTCCGATCTTGTCGGGGTCGACCTCGGGGCGCGTCTGCAGGAATGAGACGGCCTTGAGCAGAGCGACCACGCCGCGGGAGATATCGGCGTCGAAGGGATCGGGGGTCTGATTGAGACCCGCGACGATGTTGAACCCTCCGGTGGAGCGGTAGCCCGGGAGCGGGAAGTCGATGCACATTCCGAGGTAGCCGCGCTGGGCGGCTTGCGACGTGATGATGTTGGCGTCGGCCTGCGAGAGTCCGCCCTGGTTCCAGATGATGGCCGGAAGATTGGTGGCGTTCTTCGGGTAAGCGAGGATGGCGAAGATGTCGACGCTGACACCGTTGAAGGTCTCCGAGTGATACATCACCTCTTCGGTGACGATGCCGTTGGACTCGGTCTTGGAGAGGGACTTGGCATTGAGGGGCGTCGCGGTGAGGGCGGCGACGTCGAAGACCGGATCGACGAAGGTTGGCGTCGGGGTGGCGACGGTGAAGTTCCAATTCGTTGAAGCTGAAGCATTCGCGGCGCGGTCATTGACGGATGCGAGGGTGACGTTGACCGGGCCGGTGACGAGCCCGCTGACCGCGAAGCGCCAGACGTTTCCGCTGACGTTGGTTGGAGCGGCTACGCTGGCCCCGGCTGCGCCCGCGCCGGAAAGAGTGAGGTCGGAGCCTTTCAGCCCGGTGACGGGCTCCGAGAAGGTGACATCCACGTTGGTGCTGCCCGGCGGGACGGAGGTGCCGCTGGGGGTCTTGGCGGTGATGGTCGGCGCGGTGGTATCGAGGGTGAAGACGACGTCCTTTGAGGCAAGGGTGGCCTCGGCGGCGTCCAGCGCCAGGAGGTGCAGCGTGTGCTGACCCTCGGCCAGCGGAGCACCGGCGATCTGCTCGAGGCGGGCGCGGTTGAGCGAGAATGTGCCGTCGGTGCCGACGTCGGCGAGGATGTCGGTCTGCGTAGCAGGCACGGCGTCGAAGCTGGCCTTGAAGGCGGCGACGAGCTGCGCGTTTTTCAGGGTGCCGGAGATCGTGGGGTCTTTGGTGATCCGGTCGGTGTTGCTGGAGCCGGTGTCGTTGGCGAGGTCGGCGGAGGCTTCCGGGCTGGGGACAGCGCCGGCGACGGTGAAGTTCCAGGTCGTTGAAGCCGAGGCATTGCCCGCGGGATCGCTCACGGGGGCGAAGGTCGCGCTGACGGGGCCGGCGACGAGACCGCTGACGGCGAAGCGCCAGAGATTGCCGCTGACGTTTGTCGGAGCGGCGACGGTGGCGCCGGCGGCTCCAGCGCCGGAGAGCGCGAGATCGGCGGCTTTGAGCCCGGTGACGGCTTCGGAGAAGGTGACATCGACATCAGCACTGCCGGCCGGCACGCTCGTGTCGCTCGGGCTCTTGGCGGTGATTGTGGGCGCGACGGTGTCGAGGGTAAAGACGACGTCTTTGGAAGCAAGCGTGGCGCCGGCGCTGCCGAGCGCGAGAAGGTGCAGGGTGTGCTGGCCTTCGGTGAGCGCGGCGCCGCCGATCTGTTCGAGGCGGGCGCGGTCGAGCGAGAAGGCGCCGGCGGGGCTGACGTCGCCGAGGATATCGGTGAAGCTCGATGGGTCCGCGGCATCGAGGCCGGCCTTGAAAGAATTCACGAGCTGCGCGTTCTTGAGCGTTCCGGAGATCGTCGGATCGCTGGAGATGCGGTCGGTGGAACTGGAGCCGGTGTCGTTGGCGAGGTTTGCGTTGGCGTCGGGTGTGCCGTTCGGCGTGCCGGGGCCGACGATGCGGGCGATGTAGTTGCCGACAGGATCGTTGTCGCCGGGGATGAGCAGGTTGGAGAAGATCGCGGAGCCGCGGCGATAGCTGCCGATCGACTTCGCCGCGAAGCCGAACTTCCCGGTGGATGCGCCGTCAGCGACGCTGTCGACGTCGATCGCGCCGATGCGCTTGGAGGCGACGTTGGAATTGACGAACTGGCCGGCGGTGAAGCTGCCGATCGAGAAGTTATCGAATCCGGTGTCGGTGTCGGGAAGTGAAGCCGCCCCACCGCTCACGCCCGCGCTGATCGACGAGTCCTGAATCCCGCCGAGATTGATCGAGAGGATTTCGCCGGCGGTTTGAATGTTGGAGCCGATGAGGTCGCCGGCGATGTTGAGTCGTCCGAAGCTGCGGCCAAATGCGCCGTTGTCCTGGGTCTGATCGACCGTGACATCGGCGGTGAAATCGCCGGCGGAATTGATGGAGCCGATGCTGCCGAGGTGAATGGAGCCGTCGTTCCAACTGGCGACGCGCAGTTCCTTGATCTGGACGGACGAGAGGGTGGCGGGCGTTTCACCGAGGGCCAGAACGACGTTGCTCACGTCGCCGGCGGTGAAATAGCGGAGCGTGCCGGCGTTTTGGGTGGTACGCACGTCGGCCTGGAGAGCGCCGCGGCCATAGAAGCTGCGAATCGACGGCGCGATCAGATGGTCCTTGGTGCTGTTAGTGTCGGTCCAGCCAGAGGCATGGACGTCGCGAATCGGCGTGAGGGAATCGATCTGCAGATCGGAGACGGGCGGCAGGAACAGATCAACCGTGTCGGCCGATTGGACGGGGGTGCCGATTCGCAGAAGTTTCTCACCACCGGCGGGATTCACGAATTCGATGTCCTGCAACGAATGCGGCCCGACGATGGAGAAGCGGAAGCCGCCGCTGCGGAGTTGCAGCTCGGGCGAGCCGGTGAGGCTGGGGATTTTGGTGCCGCCGTCGGCGCCGCCACTGAGGCTGACGATGACGCGGCTAACGTTACCCGTGGTTTGAATATTGCTGATGTCGCCGGCGCCGTCGGGCGTGGCGATGCCCGCACCGTCGCCGTCCACCCACATTTCGACGGCGGTCCCGTCGGCGTCGGTGAAATTGGCGTGCTGGTCGTGGGTGAAGTTGATCGGAGAGCTGAGGGCGGCGGGGACAACCGAGAGGAAGACGCGCTTCTCGAGGACGTCGACCGCACAGGACGAAGCGACGCGAAGGGCGCGGTGGGCGTTGCGGTTCGAGCGGGACGAAACGCGAAGCGAACGCTGCGGGCCGCGCGATGCATTTCCCATAATCGATTGTCCTGTGAACGACTGGCCTGAAACGAATTCGGCCAGCCGACCTCAGCGAACTCAGCGTGTGAGGCACCCTCTTGTGAGCTTTTAACGTACGGGGGAGGGCAAAGATTGTCAATGAATTTGAAGGAGGTTGGCGTGCTTGCATGGGCGTCGGAGTCGATGCGGCGTGAGCGCGCTGGGTCAGGATAGGTGTGAGTTTGGGTTGCGGTTTTTGCTTCGGGCCGGGCGAAGTGGTGTTAGGAAATGCGAATGCGGGGGAAAACCCCCGCACCCCCAGGAAAAACACACCTCGGGGAGTTGGTCTATCGCGGCGAGTGCCTTGCCGCTCCGGGTTCTTCATCGCTTGCGCGGATCGCTGCGCTTGGGGGGCGCGGGAGGAGGAGGCGGGCGAGGATCACGGTGGCGAGGCCCGGGGCGAGCCACTGCGTTTTGTCCATAATGAAGCCCGACCAGAACATGGGGGCGGCGACGAGGAGCGCGAGGGCTAGGACGAAAAGTTTGCCGCGCGTGGGAGAAGAGAGCCCGGCCCGGGTGGGGATCATGACGAGCCAGACGTAGGCGGGGAAAGCGAGGCCGTAGAAGCCCATGAACAGACGGTAGGTGGTTTCGAAAGTACCGAACGGGACGTGAGCGGAGGCGAGAAAACCGGTGAGGGGGATGACGACGGCGATGACGGTCGCGGCGGTCCAGAAGCTCAGGTGCGCGCGCGTGAACCGCAGATGGGCGCAGATCGTGAAGGCGCTCTGAACGGTGACGTGAATGCCGACGATCCACATGACGGCGCGCGGAAGGGGTTGGCCGTGACCGGCGCGCGGAACCAGCGCGGCGAAGGGCCGGGCGTAGGAAAGCGTGAACAGGATCATGAGCAGGAAGAACAGGCCGAACCCGAGCGCGAATGCCTGGCGGGAATGGTTTGGCCCGGTTGCCTGGAAGGCGCGGTGGAACGTGTGGTCGAGATAGGGACAGAGGGCGAAGCCGAAGATTGAGACCGGCGCGAGAAACGCGAGGCCGGGGGGGAACGATCGCAGCTGAAAGTTAAGTGGGCCCTGGTAGCCGAGCTTACTGAGGAACAGCGCGAAGGCGGCGAGCGAGAGGCAGAAGACGAGGGCGGCGAGCAGCGTGTCATGGCGGCCCATGGTGAGTGCGGTGAAGAGGACCGAGGCGAGGATGGCGAGGGTTAGGCCGATCGGCGAGAGCGCGAGAAGGAAGAAGAGGTGGAAGGCGACCGTGACGGCCGAGAAGACGAGGATCGCGCCGCGGTGGGCGATGAGCAGTGACTGCGGGTCGCGGACGCGGCGCATGACCCATCCCATGGCGGCGGCGCCGATGACATTGGGGGCGGCGAAGACGATCCAGCCCCAGAGTCCGTAGTCGCGCACGAACAGGACCGGGAGAAACATCCCGATGCACCATGTCCATGAGCAGGCGAGAAAGATGGCCCAGGCGAGTACTGTTCGTGCTGAGGACACGGGGGGTTTTTAACCGGTCGGCGGCGAGACGCGAAGAGGAAGAGGATTAGCCACCGATGTCACCGATGAACACGGATGGGGAAAAAGTAGTGCGAATTGATCCTGGCCAATGCATTCGAGCGGCATCAGGGCGGAGTCATTTGCTCTGTGGGGTGCGCGGCTTGCGGCGAGAAATGTCAGCGGGTTCGGCGGGCTTTTTTGGATTTGTGATGGACCTTGGGGGTGACGTGGAAGGTGGCTTCGCAGCGGCCGACGCGGCGGTCGCGCTCGCCGTGGAAGCCCTGCTGCTGAATTTCGAGGTCGAGGGTGATGTTGAATTCCTGGCCGGAGGCGACGAGCTCGCGGAGATTTTCGCGCGTGGTCATGCGATAGACGGCGGGGCCGAAGCAGGGGCGAAGGAAGGTGTAGCTGAGCTGTTTGCAGACGACGGTGTATTGGCTGCCGACGATGCCGAAGACGTACATGCCGCCGGCGATTTCAGAGTTGGCCAGCAGGGCGCCGCCGGCCATGGCGCGGTACCAATTGCGGTTGAAGCGCCGGAAGGGGAGGACGGCAGCGAAGGTGTCGGCCCCGAGCTGCTTCATGCGGATGCCGCTGAAGAACGCGAGGGGAAGCCAGATGAGTGAACAGACGCTGTGCCAGAAGTTGTCGCGGACGGAGAGGCGGCTGATAAAAGCTTCGAGCTTGTCGTAGAGACTCTGCGGGAAGGTGGCATGCGTGCGCGGCCGGGGAGCGGGCCGGCTGACATCACGCGCGGTCGTCTGCTGCGGCGCCAGCTCAGCGGTAGCATCGAGGTTGCGGAGGGCCTCGGAGCCGGCGGCGCGGGCTTCGGCGGAGGCGTGCGAGGGCGTGAGTTCAGTGGCGGCTTCAACTGTATTCATAACACGTCGGTACGTGAGGCGCTTGCGATCCTGTTGGCGGTGCGATTGTCGCCCGGATCGGGCGTGCGTCAACGGCCCAATTCTACGGCCGCGCCATCGGATTTTAAATTTCGTTTAGATTTTTGGAATTGAAGAGAGTGGAATTTTATGAGCGCAGCCGCGTATTAAGGGCGGCCACGGGTGCGCTGGGATAGACTGAAGCGGGCCGGCGCGGGAAAAGATGCAACGTGGGGCGGGGGCTGCGGGTAATAGTGTAGTGAGCCGCCCATTTCTGGATCGCGGCTCGGCGCGTGGGTGAAGCTTGATGTGTGGCGGGCAGCCCTGCGGCCGGCCGCGCTGCGAGTGGGAAGGCGATGTACCGGAAGCGTTGTTCACTTCATGCGCCTTCGAAAGCGAAAGCCCGCTGCGGGCGTCCGCATCGTGGGCGCGGCTTCAGCCTTGTCGAATTGATCGTAGTGATCGGGATCATCGGATACCTGATCGCGCTGCTGATGCCGACGCTGTCGGCGGCGAATGCGATTGCATTGCGGACCCAATGCGCGTCGAACATGCGGCAGATCGGCATTGCGATTCAGGCGTACGCCAGCGATAACCGCTCGTGGGTCCCGCGCGATTCGACGCTGAACCGGCCGGACCGGCAGCCCTGGCCGATCCTGCTGGGCAAGTACCTGAGCGGGCGGAATCTGGAAGTGAGTGAATTGCCGCGGCAGCGGATCTACCAGTGCCCATCGCACCCCGTGGCGGACATTCCGACCGGGTACGTGATCAACGCATTCGCGTTTGAGACGGCGCCGAACTGGAAGCCGGACGGACCGATTCAGCTGACCACGGTTCGGGATCCGAGCGGGTTGCCATGGCTTCTGGAAGCGGCGAACGATTTCCCGTGGCGGGAACCGCCGGCAGCGGACAAAATCTTCGCAGTGGAATTCCATGACGCGTATCACCCCCGGCACATGCCGGACGGCGACCGTCACCGGATCAGCGACGACCGGCACTTCAAGAACCGGGCGAACGTCTGCTATCTGGATTCGCACGTTGAGAGTTTGGCGCGCGGCGACCTGAAGCTGGAGATGATGGATGATCATGCGAGCCGGCGTGCGACGACAGCGCCGGTAACGGAACAGTAAGAAGCAGCGGTAACAGGGGCTGGCGCGATCGGGCGCAACGACGCGAGAGCGTCTTGCGATGACGGCGCGAAGGAAGCGGCCTTGAGAGAACGTGAGGGGCAGGAGTTGTCGGAGGCCACGTTGGTCGCCGGGCCCTGTCCGCCAAACCTGGACCGGCCGCGTCTTTGACCCGGCGCGGCTAAAGGGAGTTTTGTTATGAAGAAGATTCTTGCCGGCCTTGCCGGCGCAGCGTTGGGCCTTTCGCTGAGCGGCAGCGCGTTTGCATGCCACAAGCTGAGCGACGGGGAAGTGACGAAGATCGACTCGAAGTCGAATACGGTGGTCGTGATGGCCGGCAAGGCGGAGAAGACCTTCACCGCCGGCGAGAAGACCAAGGTCCTGATCAACGGCAAGGCAGGCAGCCTGGCCGACATCAAGACGGGCGACAAGGTGAGCGTCGACTACGAAGCCGCCAATGACGTCCTGTCGATCAGCGCCACGCGGGCGAGCTAATCGCCGGCTGGGCAGATTGAGAAACAGCAGCCGCTGTTCTCCTGGCGCAGGCTTTCGGGCCGGCGATGGGAGAGCGGCGGTTGTCTTTTTGAATAGACCCGCGATCAATGGACCCGCGAAGAAATCGGTGCTTCGGGGCTGAAACCCGCCACTCGCGGGAGACTCGCTCATGCCGCCGCGGCCACGCGTCGGCGCCGGGCCAACAGCAGGGCTCCCGTCGCGAATAGGCCCAGAGCGGTGGGCTCGGGGACGGCGACGAGTCGCACTGACATCGGGAAGATACGTCACCACCCCAATGGCTTGCGCCACAGCGGGGCGGGCAGGGGCGGCTTGGCGGTGTGGGCGGCGTGGTAGGCAAGGGCCAGCGCCCAGAAGCGATCGGCGTGGCCGGTCGAATCGCGGTCGGCGTCGAGGCGGATGTTGTTGGAAGCGGTGATGATCTTGCGCACCTTGTGCAGGTCTTCGCGCAAGCTGGCGTCGGCGGGAATTCGAATCAGCTTGTCCTGGAAGAGGCGGAGCAGCGGGAGGGCGAGATCGCTTTTCACCGGGGCGGAGAAAGTGATCGCCTCGACGCGACTGCCCCACCGCTGCTTGAGCCGCTCGGCGAGCATGGCGCCCAGTCCGGTGGCGTCGATGCAGAGGCGGCGCAGACGCCGGTCGGAAAGAAGCAGGTGCAGGAGATCTTCCTGCGCGGAGAAGTTCATCTGTTGAAAAGTGCGGCAGAGGCACGTGCGATGGGTGTCGTGAACTTTCTCGAGGACCCAGAGAGCGGAAAGATCGTGCTTGTGCGCGACGTCATAGCCCGCGTAGAGAAGCGCATCGGCGGGAAGATCCGGCTGTGCCGGTGTGCCATCCGCTGATCTCGACGATCCATCCTCGTCCGCCGGTTTAGCCGTCGCGCCCACGCGACGTCCCGCCGCACGTGGCGCATTCGGCGCCGCTTGGGAAAGAACTGACGGATGAGCGTCGCGCTGCGCCAACAGGCCGCTCATCGGCAGCTCGCGTCCGACAAGATCCCACGCCGGAAGGTCGCTCGCTTCGCAGCCCTGGATGAGGTCATAGCTCAGCAGGGATGTCTCGTCGCTGCCGGGGATGCAGAGGTATTCCTCGTCCCATTCGCCGGGGTCGAGGCAGTCGGAACGAATTTCGTTCAACAGCTGCTGGCGCACTTCTTCATTCGGGGACGGCACGCCCCTGATCCGCTCGGCCAAACCCTGCTCGACGGCGTCGATGAGCGTGACGCGGTGCAAGGACCAGCGGCGGGCGCCGTTGTTGATGGATGTCACGATCTGGTTGAACAACGAGCCTTCGCCGTTGTGGGTGGAGATGATGCGCAGCGAATGGCCCCACACTTTCGCGGAGGCATTGGCGGCCTTGAGCACGGCGCGCGGGTTGGGATGGAAGGCGAATTCATCGAGCGTGACATCGCCCCCGCGCGATCGAAAGGCGTCGGGGTTGCTGGAGAGGGCGACGATCTTCGAGCCGTTGGCGAAACGCAGGACGAAAGCTTTCAGTCCCGTGCGTTCGTCGATCAGTTGCTTCCCGATATACTTTGCCTGCACCTGCAACACCCTCACCCACATCCTGCAGTAGTCGATGAACTCCCCGGCCGATTCCAGGTCGCGCGATGCGAAATAGTGGTTCGTCCGCTTCAGCACGCGTCGCTCAACCGACCGGTAACTCTCCGCATAAGTGAAGCCGATCCGCCGCGACTTCTCCGCTATCGCCGTCCGCGCCCGATCGTCGATCCAGGCACGTTGATACGGCAGGAAGTACCTGAGCGATGCCATCATGCCTCTTGCCCTGCCTGGTCCGCCAACACCGGCATCCCCAGAATTTCGCGGATCTTGCTCACCACCGCCTCCGAGCCGGCGCCGTCCCGAACCGCTTGTTGCGCTGCCTCGATCGCCCGCCGCTCCCGCTCCTCGTATTTCTCCTCCAACGACGCGCGCCGCTGACGCGCCGACGCCGCACCATTCATCGCGCTTGCCAGCTTTGCCAGCTCGTTCGTCTCCAAATCCGATTCCGCCTCCATCGCAAACAGCTTCTCCATCAGCAACTGTTCCAATCGTCCCAGCGACGCCTGCGACAGGCTGTCTAATCCGTACTCCTTCCCAACCAGCGCAAACGCCGCCGCCAGCTCCGCTGAGCGCCTTACCCCCTCCAGCATCTCCTGAAAATTCCGCCGGTGCCGCAGCACCGCTTTTTTGGAAATCGCGTACCCCCTCTCGTGCAGCCACCCCATCAGCCGCTCCCCAGTCTCCCGCCCGTCCCGCGCTAACGCCTCGTACTCCGCCCGATGCTCCCGCGAGAGGATCCGATTGATCTTGAACGCGCCTGCCATGTCACTCCAACGTCCACGCTCAAATTCCAAAGCGAATGCAGGGCTTTGGTGGGTTTTCGTGGGCTTTCGTGGTCAGCTCACCCGCAACCGGTCGTCCTCGACCAACGGGTCGGGCGGAATCTGTTCCATGGTCAGGGCTGAGCCTTTGGGGGTGATGCGGAAGCTGAGCCAGTCGAGCTCGTAACGCTGGCCCTTGCGCGAGCGGTTGTCGC
Source organism: Tepidisphaerales bacterium (assembly GCA_038204465.1). Classification (GTDB taxonomy): domain Bacteria; phylum Planctomycetota; class Phycisphaerae; order Tepidisphaerales; family Tepidisphaeraceae; genus JBBRCX01. The sequence continues at coordinate 23,548 of JBBRCX010000072.1, forward strand.
GCTCCTCGGCATAGCCGGCGCCCACCAGGTCGCGCATCAGGCCCAGGAGATGGTCGTCGCCCTCGAACTGTTGTGAAGGGGGTACGACCCCGTTGATCAGGTCATACATGAACCGCCCGCTCACCCAGCCGCCCTCGTTGATGCGGGCGCTCTTGAGAAACAGCAGCACGCGGCGCCGGAGCCGCTGATCGCGCTTGTCGCTGGCATGGTCGTTCATACTTTTTCCAATCGTCAGAAACGGATCAAGGCTGGACACGGAGAAGAAGTTTC
>JBBRCX010000073.1:0-23645 GCA_038204465.1 Tepidisphaerales bacterium
TTGTGGTTTCTCTTCTTTTTTTGTGTTTGGTTTTGGGGGGGGCTCCACCCCGGGGGGGGGGGGGGGGGGGGGGGGCGGGGGGGGGGGGGGCGGGGGGGGGGGGGGGTGGGGGGGGCTGGCGGGGGGGGGGGGGCGGTGGTGGACGAAGTGGTCCCGGTGGAGGCGGCGGCGCACGCGACCGCGGCACCCGCGACAAATTCTGATCACTGCGCACCTGTTTGAACAAAAACCCCCCGCGCGAGCGGGGGTTCTTGTATGCGCCCTGGCTCGAACCGGGGTACGAACGCGTGCACGCGCGGCGCCCCCGCGCACGTTGCGCGCTGCGCGATTGCCTGCGGGTCGGTGCCGCCCACGCGCCGACATGCGTCGGGCGAACGGCTAATACGCGTGCTGGCCGCCGAGGACTTTGCAGATCTGCACCGTCGCCTTGCTGCGGTTCAACGTATAGAAGTGAATCCCATCGGCGCCGTGGGCGAGCAGGTCCTGGCACTGCCGGGTGGCGTGATCGACGCCGGCGTCATGGACTGCCTCAGGGTCGCTCTCGAGGCCCTCGAGTCGTGTCAGCAGCGGGTGCGGGATCTTGGCCCCGCACATTGAAACGAAGCGCTTGATCTGAGCGACGTTCAGGATCGGCATGATTCCCGCGACGAGCGGCACGCTGATTCCCGCCTGCCGCGCCTCATCGCAGAAGCGATAGAAGTCAGCGTTGTCGAAGAAGAGTTGGGTGACGACGAAGCGGCCGCCGTTGTCCACCTTGCGCTTGAGATGCTCCATGTCGCGGGTTTTGTTGAGGCACTGCGGGTGCCCTTCGGGGTACCCCGCCACCCCGATGCAGAAGTCGTGGCGCGACCCGACGAAGCTGACCAGTTCGTCAGCGTGGGCGAAGCCGCCCTCCGTAACGACAAACTGCGCCTGCCCGACGGAAGGATCGCCGCGCAGAGCGAGGACGTTGACGATGCCGGCGGCCCACAGGTCATCGAGAATCCCGCCGATCTCTTCGGCGGTATGCCCGACGCAGGTCAGGTGGGCCATCGACCGGATCTTCAGCTCGCGCTGGATGCGCTCGACGAGCTCGACGGTCTTCTGCCGCGTGCTTCCGCCGGCGCCGTAGGTAACCGACACGTACGAAGGGTGAAGCGGATGCAGTTCGTCGATCGCCTGGTAAAGCTGCTGGAAGCCGGCCTCATTCTTGGGCGGGAAGAACTCGAAGGAAACCGTCGGCTTCCCGCGACCCAGGATCTGATCAATCCTCATGGAGTCGAAGTTTAGAGTTGCTGATGGCCGGTTGCCAGTTCGCGGCGTTGATCGAAATAAGGCCGCGGGCGCGTGAGCTCATCGCCTCACAAGAATGCAGACGTCCGCACGGTTGCAGGACTAGAACGTGAAGAACGCGTCGATGGCGGCGGTAAACTGGTAGTGGTCGGTCGCGTTGTCAAAGAATGGTTTGTCGGAATAGTCGAGGCGAATCTCGGGCCGGATCACCAGGTTGGATCCCACGGCGTCGTCGGTGAAGGGCTTGATCGAGACTCCGAGGGTCGCTTCGTAGACGTTATTGGAGCCATTTCCCAGCGTGAATCCGTCGACGTCGTCATACCACTCCAGGCGGCTGTTGAGCGTCACGGCCTTGTTGAGCTGATACGAAGCGTAGCCGGCAATGCCATACCACTGTGCTGAGTCGCCGCTGCTGAGTGCATGAGGCGCGTCGCCGTAATCGGCGTTCAATTCCAGCTTCAACCGATCGGTGGCCTGGTAGCTCGCGACGAGATCGACGACGGTCCAGTAATCCCCGTTATCCCCTGCCGCCTCAGGGCCCTCGGTCATGCTGAGGCTGAAGCTCCACTTCTTGTTCGGCGCGTAAGCGAGCGAGCCGAGGAAATCGATGGCGTCGTTGTTGTCTTCCAGCGATTGGTTCCAGCCGCGGGTGAAGCCCGCGGTCACGCTGAGCTCATCGCTGAGCGAGTAGGTTCCGAGCACTCCGACGTGGGTGAAGGGGATGGCATAGCCGAAGAGATAACTGTGCGAGAAGAGGTAGTTCTGCGTCGGGTTGATCACTTCCTTGCCGAGCAGCGTCACGAATTTTCCCGCCCGGAGCTTCAGGCCGTTGCCAACCGGCAGCGCAACATCGATGTAAGCCTGTACCGGGTCGAACTGGTTCCGCGGCGAATACCGGTTGTCATACCAGTCAAACAACCCGTTGGAGTGGATCAATCCCGCATCAGCGCCATAGATCCACTGCACGTGGGCGCCGACATCGACCGAGTGGTCCTTTACCGATTTGGCGGTGTCGACCGTGCGCTCGATGCTGAGGTCAAGCTGGTTGAGGGTGGGGTCTTCGTGGACGGTGTCGAAGACGCGATTGGGGAGCTTATTGTTGGGCGGGGCGCTCGCGCCATAGGTGTAGGAGCCTTCGATAAAACCATAGATATTGATGCCGGCGTCGTTGAGCGGCTTGCCAACGCCCGCGCGGTCGAGGAGACGCATCAGCAAGCCAGGCTCGGGCGCTGGTGGCGGCTCGGGCTCGGTTGGCGCCGTTTTAGGTGGCGCATCATCGAGATATTTAGGCGTCCGAAGCGATAATTCACGCGCGTCCGGGAGGTTTAACACATCGGCGGCGTTCGACGCGCCAGCGCACGCGAGGGCGGCGCCGGCGACCAGTCCCAACCAAAGCCTTCGATGTGTCATCATGCTCCTTCCAATACGATTGATGCGCTTTGCCGTCGCTTAACAAAGCGAGTGCCAGCAAGAGGGGCAAACGAAACAGGGGCGGATGCTAATGAAATGCAGGTGACGGCTGGAATGACGGTGTGGGTTACGCGCCATCCGCCTTCGAGTTGAGCATCGGGGCCGTGAAAGGCTCGCGAATGTTCAAAAATTCAACGGCGCCGCCGTTCGGCGGAAGGCATCTGGAGCATTCGGTTTTCCGCGGACGCATGAGTGCGACAAGCCGTTGCGCGATATGGACTTACTGCCGCGGATTCACCTGCACCTTTCCGCGTCGCCGACGTACATCTATAGTTTCAGCATCGGATCGGACCGAAAGTGAAAGGATCCATGAAGGTCTGGCAGCAACCGCTCCCGAAGATTTACAGCGAGCTTTCTGAGCCCGAGCTGCGGCTGCGCATCGAGGCGGCGAAGGAGGCGCTGGGTCCGAAGCTGGCCATCCTTGGGCATCACTACCAGCAGGACGCGGTGATCGACTTCGCCGACTTCACCGGCGACAGCTTCGAGCTCTCGCGCAAGGCCGCCGAGCAGAAGGGAATCGAATACGTCGTGTTCTGCGGCGTGCACTTCATGGCCGAATCGGCGGACATCCTCACGGAAGAGAACGTCCGCGTGATCCTGCCCGACATGGGGGCCGGCTGCTCGATGGCGGACATGGCCAATCTCGATCAGACGCTCGACTGCTGGGCGCAGCTCCAGGAAGAATGTCCCGAGCAGCACATCGTGCCGATCACTTACATGAACAGCTCGGCCGCCATCAAGGCGTTCGTCGGCGAGCATGGCGGCGCGGTCTGCACGAGCAGCAACTGCCGGAACGTGCTGGAATGGGCCCTGGCCGGCGGCGCCAATCCAGCGGCGGCGAAGGGGAAGAAGGTGAAGATCCTGTTCTTCCCGGATCAGCACCTGGGCCGCAATACCGCGTACGCGATGGGCTATCCCTTGGACAAGATGGTTGTGTGGGATCCGCACCAGGAGCTTGGGGGCAGCGACCCGCGAACGCTGGCCGACGCAGACTTCGTGCTGTGGAAAGGCCATTGCTCCGTGCACGCCCTGTTCCGGCCGGAGCATGTCGATCAGGTGCGCGCGAAGTACCCGAACATGAAAGTCATCGTGCATCCGGAATGCAAATGGGAGGTCGTGCAGAAGGCGGACCAGGCGGGCAGCACCGCGTACATCGTGAAGCAGGTCGAGGCGGCTGCGCCCGGCAGCGAGTGGGCCATCGGCACCGAGGTGCACCTCGTCAACCGGCTGAAAAACCAGCACCCGGAGCAGAAGATCGTCGTTCTCAGCGACTGCCAGTGCCTCTGCACCACCATGTACCGAATTGACTTGCCGCACATGTGCTGGGTGCTGGAGAACCTGCTCGAGGGCAAGGTGGTGAACGAGATCAAGGTGGATGCGCACACGAGAAAGTGGGCGACCGTAGCCCTGGAGCGGATGCTCGCGATCAAGGGGACCGGCAACCCGATCGGCAAAACGCAGCCGGTAGGGACGACGGTGGACTGATTTCACTTGCTGGTTGCGGCGCTCGAGGTCTGTGATGCGCGTTTGCAGCTCGCCTGAGTTGTCGAGGTTCGGAAATCGAGCACGCATCTGCGCGAACGCAGTGCGCTTTGACTCCAGTGCTGCGAACTGCGTTACACGTGGCTCGTCGTGTAGCAGGGCGGATCGCTGGCGGGGAAGGACCCCATCGATGCTTCGTCGATGAGATCGAGCGGGAGTTGTTCGTGGCTCGGCGTGAAGTTTTCGTCTTCGATCATGCTGGGGGCGTGCTTGTCATCGGGGCCGAAACAGATGGAGGCGTTCGGGCGCGTCGGGGCCGCCGATGCTCGCGAGTTGTCGTTCCGATTGTTGCGCGTTTCCATGGTCGCTCCCGTTAGACCCACTTCACTTTAGTACAGCATAGGGCAAATAGCGGGCCGGGAGGGGCAGAACTGCGGAGAAAGTGTCGCCGTCGGCGTACTTTTTCTTCGGGCAGATTCTGCGCATCGGCGGGATCATGACTGCGACCGAAGCACATCGCTTCGGAAAGGCAGTGCGGGAAGGCCCTCGGAATTGCACAGGTTGATGTCAGCCGGATTGTCGGCCCAGGCGTAGCGGACGACGGCGGGCCGGGGCACCCTGGGACTGCTGAGCACAACGCTGTCGCCCTCAATCTGCGCGTCGGCCCAGGCGAACTTTCCATCGTCGCCCGCGATGGCGAAGCCCTTCGGCGTGCCGCCGCGCGCGACGAGCCCGGCGGCGTGGTCGAAGCTCACGCGAACTTTATCGCCCTCGATCTTCAATCCGCGATAGGTTGGCCCGCAGTGGGTGCAGTCGCGGCCATAGGCGATCGCCTGAGCGGCCAATGCCAGCCGTTTACCGACGTCCTGCTTGTTCTGCGGATGAATGTCGACGGCATCGCCAATGTCGATGGCGGTCGCCATGCCGGTGTTGGGCAGGGCCAGGGCCATGGCCTGCGCTTCGCGCAGCTCCGCCCAGGGGCTTTCGCCAGGTTCTTTCTGCGCCGGCATCCAGTTGGCCAACTGTACGAAGAGGAACGGGAAATCTCCCTGGCCCCAGCGGGCGCGCCAGTCCGTAATCATCGTCTGGAAGAGCGTGCGATACTGCTCGGCACGGCCCGCATTTGATTCGCCCTGATACCAGATGGCGCCGCGAATTGCGAAGGGGATCAGCGGGTAGATCATTCCGTAGAACAGGGCGCCGGGATAACCCTCGTGGGCGGGATTGATGGGCTGCTGCGGCGAAGGTGGAACCGTGGCGTTGGTGCGCCGCTCCAGTGCCAATTCGATTTTGTAGAGCCACTCGCCCGCGAGCGGGATCGCCTCATGCGCGCCTCCCTTTGCCGGCAGCAGCTTCATGCTCTCGCCCGGACCGCCGAATCCGCCGACATTGAGATGGTCGAAAACGCGGACGGCGATGAGATTGGTGCCCGCTTTCACCAGCCGGCCGGGAATGGTGTACGAGCGCGGGGCACTCCAGTATTCGGGCGTTTCTTTCCCGGTTGCGCCGACGCGTTCGCCGTTGAAGTACGTGGTGTCCAAGTCGTCGATTCCGCCGAGGTTCAACAACAGGTCCTCTTCCGCCCAATGCGGCGGCACCTGCACCTCACGGCGGAACCAGACGGCGCCGTTGATGTCGATGCCGAGGCTCTGCCAATAGGTCGGCAGCCGCATCGGTTTCCAGTCCGCGATGTTGAGGCCCGGCTTCGCCCAGCCCTGCGGCTCGCCCTTGTTTCCAGGGTCCTGATGAAACGCCTCTTTTTCCCATTCAGCCATCGCGGCGGCGTGGTCGTATTTTACGTCGACGCAGCGGGCAGACAGCTTTTCCGCATCGAGCACCAGCGACTTCAGCGCGGGGACAGCGCGCATCGCCTCGCGGCTGGTCCAGGCCTCGGCGGCGGTGCCGCCCCACGAGGTATGAATCAGTCCGATTGGAACGCGTAGCGAACGGTGCAGTTCACGGCCGAAGAAGTAAGCGACGGCGGAAAAGTTTGGGATCGTCTGCGGGGTGCATGCGCTCCACGAGCCGGCCGGATCGTAGCGCGGCTCGGCCGAAGGTGTTTTTGACACGGTGAAGAGGCGGATTTGCGGGAAGTTGGCGCTGGCGACTTCCAGTGCCGCATTGACCGAAAGATTGACGGGCCACTCCATGTTGGACTGGCCCGAGCCGAACCAGACCTCGCCGACGAGCACATCGGAGAAACGAATCGTGCCGCTCTTGTCGCCGGCGACGGTCAGGTCAAAAGGACCTCCCGCCTGGGGCGTCCGCAAGGTTGCCCGCCAGGCGCCGCCGGCATCGGCGCGGGCCGTTGCGCGATGCTCGCCCATCGCGACAGTGATCTGCTCGCCCGGCTCGCCCGTTCCCCAGACCGGTGCCTGGGTAGATCGTTGAAGGACCATGTGGTCGCCGAAGATCGAAGGCAGCTTGGGCACGAAGTTCCTTTCGTTTTTGCGGCGGTCACGATAGCGGCATCCGGGTGAAGAAAACAACGCCCCGGCGGCTGACTCATCCCCAGTTTCCTCAAACCTACGAAGAACCCGTCCCAATGATCGGCAGCCGGATCGAGTCGATCCCGAGATTCGCGCCGCCTCGGGGGCCAGGCTTTTCGCCGCCAGCCCAAGCGACCTTGCACGGGCTTTGGCGATCTGATGCAGGGCTTTGGTGGGCTTTTGCGGGGTTATCGTGGACCAGGAAGACCTCAACCGCCGCGCCACAGACCTCAATGCCGACCCGAACGGCCCCAGCCGAGAACACCGATTCGGCGCGGCCCGACCGTTTCACCGATTCATCTGTCAAAGAGCGTTCCGACACGGCCCCAGCCGTTGCACCGAGGAATGATTCATTATACCTTCTTTCTTCATGGAGTCAACCCTTCCCGGGGGAATTCAGGTTTTGAAACTTGCCGCTGCCGTCGGGCGAGCGGCCAGCGCTTGATCGGGTGCTTGCTGGAGCCCAGCATGTGCCGGTCGATATTGGACGCGGCACGCATGGGCCGAGGCAACCAACTCGGATTGTGCACGCCATATAACGGGCGGCGAAACTGGCGATGGGTCAGCGCGGCGAGCGGAGGAGGTTGACCGGGATTCACAAGTGGTTTGCGGAAAGTGCGCGCAAAAAAAAGGCCCCGGTCTCACCCACGTGTCGACACCGGGACCCTTGATGTATCAGCACCCGATGGTTCGGGTACAGCGCCGTAATTCGCTCCGTCGAAAGGGCCGGGTAACTCCCTGCCTTACCCCTAAAACCACGACCCACTTATCCGCACGACCGATCACGTCAGCGGCCATCCAAGTCCGGCAATGCGGAGGTGCAGTATCGGGATCCTGTAAACGGGTCGCAATGAGTTTTTTTCTGAGCAATCTGCGTTTTTGGCCGCTCCAAGGGGTTGCGGAAATTTCTTAACACCCTGGGCCGCCGCAACTGTGAAGATGGGAAAAGATTGACGGCGTAACCCAGACTACCGGACTCACCTGAAGCTGGCCGATAGGGATGAAGCCTTTTTCGCGTATCACCTGGAGGCTGGACGATGGACCGCTGGCTCGCTCGGACCCTCAACTCGACGATCATCACGCTCATCGCCGTTACCAGCGGGGTGGGTTTGACCCTTGGCTACAGAGGGTTGCTGACAGCGATCGGCGGGGACTTCAGCGGCCTTGTACTGATCGCGGTCTCCGTCGGGATGACCGTCGGCGCGTATCACCTGTGCCGGCACCGCCAATACCTCGCCGACTGCTGAAGCACCAACTTTAATACCGTTGTTCGCGCAGCGCCGTTTGTGCCGCAGCGGTCAGTCGCGCCATCAACCGGCTCTTCACTGCTCCCGCGTCGAGTCTGCGGCTGACGATGTGGAGGGCGCGCAGGCCGCGTGCGGTGCTGAGCGAAAACCCGGCCCTGGAAAGGATCTCGCCCCAGCGCTCGTCGTCGGTGGCGCCGATATTGAGCAACGGATTGGCCAACTCCGGCGGCACCGAAAAAGCGCGCAGCCGCACCGAGCGCTCCAAACCGAGCTCGAGATCGGCGCAAAGCTGCGCCCAGCGCGTCGGGTTGGCCTGCAGGCGCACGCTCCCGATGACTTCACCGGGTCCTGGCTCGAGCTTGTGAAACTCCGACACCGCGAAGCGCTCGTCGCTGAGGTGATTGAAGATTGGGAGCAATTCATCACTCGAGACGGGTCCGTCGAAACGGAGCACGACCTCCTCGCCGGATTCCCGCAGGGCCGCAAGGGCCTGCGGGATGAGCTGTCGCATCTGCGCCTGGCGAAAGGTGCCGTCGAGCGGCTGGCCCTGCTCGTCCTGTTCGAGGATGAACACCTCATACGCCCTGCTGTCCGGGGGCCAGAGGTAGGAGAGCGGGCCCATGAGACCCGAGGGCGCCCAATCCGCCTCCGCCTCGGCGCCGTTCACGTCGAACTGGTTGATGCGCACGATCATCGCTATTCATCGACGGACGATGCGGCTGAGAACAGATGCAGATGTGATGACGCGCCTATACGAAACTTCCGCGGCGCGCCGTCCTAACTCTTCACGGCCTCGAAACTCGCGCCCGGCAGCGCAAGCACGTTTACCATCGCTCCGACGGTGATGGGACCATTGTTGAGGTCGAAGCCCCAGTCCGCGTCGGGGAACTCGACGAGGATCGGAGTCCCCGCGTGCACGATCATCGATTGCTGGTCCAGCGCGCGCACCGTTCCCTGGATGGTCCGCGGCGGGCCGAACATGGGGGCGATGAAATTACCGCCACTCGGCACGGTGAGAATCTTGCGCGCCCTGACGCGGATGGTCCCTTCCACGCGTGCTCCGATTGGAGCCGGATGATGCGGCGCGATTAATTGCAGCTCGTAGTTGGTATCGGACGGGTTAAAGATGATGAATCCGTCCTTGAGGCCGATCACCCTGCCGCGCGCCGCGATCATCATTGTGCTGGACATTCGTCTCGTGACTTTCCTGCCGCATACTCTATCGGACGGGCGGGCGCCGCGTCACGCGTTCAACCGCGATTTATGGCTTATATTTGTGTGCGAAAAGTCACACGACCTCATCGGCCGCGATCGACGGCATCGCGTCCTCCGCCGACCGCATGAAGCGAGCGAACCAGCCGTCGTGGGACATCAACTCACGGGGCGAACCCTGCTCGGTCACGCGTCCGTCTTCGATCACGTAGACCTTGTCGGCCTGGTTGATCAGGCTGGGACGATGGCTCGTGAGGACGGTGGTCCGCCCGGCCATCAGGCGATCGAGCGCGGCGATGATCGCGGCCTCGGAGTCGGGCTCGACGCTGCTGGTCGGCTCGTCGAGGAGCAGCACGTTGGGATTGGCAAGGAAGGCACGGGCGATGCTGATGCGCTGCTTCTGGCCGCCGCTGAGGCGCACCCCTCGTTCGCCGACCTTCGTGTCATAACCGTTGGGCAGGCGGCTGATGAACTCATGGGCGTTGGCTGCCTTGGCGGCCGCGACGACCTGATCCATCGTGGCTTCGCCGTGCCCGTAGCGGATGTTGTCGAGGATGCTGTCATTGAAGAGAAACGTCTCCTGCTGCACCAGCGCGAAGTGCCGGCGGAAGCTGGTGCGCGTAATCGAAGGCAAGTCCCGTCCTTCGAGCACCACCTGCCCATCGAGCGGATCGTAGAAGCGCAACAGGAGGTTGAGCACCGTGCTCTTGCCCGACCCGCTAGGGCCGCACAGCGCCACCGTCTGCCCAGGCTCGATGCTAAGCGAGAGGTTGTGAAGCACGATCGGCGACTCACGCCCGTTCACCTCGTGCGGATAGCGGAACGTGACGTCGCGCAACTGCATCGCGCCGCTGACCTCGTGAAGCGGCCGGGCGCCGGGCGCGTCCGGGAGCTCATCGGGCGCGTCGAGCACTTCAAAGACGCGCCGCGCCGCCGCCACCGCGCGCTGCACCATGTCGTTCACGCGCGCCAGGGTCTGAATCGGTCCGAACAATCGCCACCAGTAGGCGCGGAAGGCCAGGAGCTTGCCGACGGTGAACGATCCGCCGCTCAGAATGGAGTAGCCGCCGAAGCCAATCATGAAGATGTTGCTGAAGAACCCGATCGAACGGCTGAACGGAAAGAAGAGGCTGCGGGCGTTGATCGACTTGATCTGCTCGTTGTAGTACGACCCGGTCGCGTCGCGGAAGCGCTGCGCCTCCTCCTTCTCGCGGCCGAAGATCTTGATGACCACCACCCCGGAGAGGTTTTCCTGCAGGCGGGTGGAGACCTCGCCGGCCGCCTCGCGGGCGGCCTTGTAGATGGGGGCGATCTTCCGGTTGAAAAACCGCAGCAGGAAATAAACGATGATCAGTGGAGCGAGCGATATCGACGCGACCCGCCAGTCCATCAGCATCACGAGGACCACCGTCGCAGTCCACAGCAGTCCCTCGCCGACGATCACGTCGATGCCGTTGACGATGAAGGATTGCAGTTCGTCCACGTCCCCCATGGCCCGGCTCATCAGATCGCCGGTGCGCTGCCGCTGCAGGTAGCCGAGGCTTTGCGACTGAAGCTTGTGATAGACGCGGTTGCGAAAGAGCAGGATGAACTTCTGGGCAACTCGCTGCATCACGTTATTGCTGAGCGTTCCGAAAACTTCCCCGATGAGGTAGACCACGAGCAGCCAGCCCATCGCGGAGAAGAGCAGGTGGAATTTGCCGGTGATCGCGCCGTTGAAGGAAAAGAGATAGGGCAGCACCGGCGTCGGGCGCGACCTGCCGGCGAGGATGAGGTCGTCAGTTACATATTTCCAGACAAGGGCGGGAAACAGCTCGCAAGGAGAACCGAGCACGAGCAGGAGCAGTCCGAGGCCGATCATGCCCCAATAAGGGCGCAGCAAGCGGAGAAGCCGGACGAAGATCCTCGGTGTGGGCGCATCGTGCGGGACGGGTCGGTAACTCAACTTATGGGACGCCTGGGACATGCCGACATTTTAGGAGGGGTTCGACGGAAGCTGTAGCGCGCGAGGCGCCGCGTCCTGTTACGCTCCCTACTGAGGATGATCGCGGCTGGTCGACATTAGATTCATGGATCGTTCGCCGACCGCCGATCAGCAACCCGCATCGTCACTGCCTGGAATGTGGCTGATGGTGGCTTTGATTGCGCTGGTCGGGGCCGGGAAGGCGGTTTTCTACGACACGCTCGATCCCGATTGCTTTTTACACCTGCTGGCGGCGGAACAGATGAGCGCGGAGGGGATCGGCCCGCTGGTCGATCATCACTCCTTCTCATCCGTTCGCACCCCGTGGACGCCCTACTCGTGGCTCGCCGAACTGGGAATGAAGCTCGTCTGGGACCGTGGCGGATATTGCGCCGCGGTGGCGGCACACGCCCTGCTCGCGGGCGGCATTGTTCTGCTCATCGCGGCGGCCTGCCGGGAGCGCGCGCGAGATTCGGGGCGGCCCGGTGCGCTCGCGACGGTGCTGTCGACGGCGTTCGCAGCATACCTCGCACTCGCTTACCTGAGCTTCCGCCCCGCCACTGCTGCGCTGGGGCTGCTGGCGCTGTGCGCATGGCTTCTGATACGGGATCGGCGGCTGGGCGAGAAATCCCGCGCGGTGTGGCTCATCATCCCGATCACGCTGCTGCTGGTGAACGTGCACCTGTACGCGATCCTGGTGCCGGCATGGCTGGCGGCGCTTCTCGGGGGAGCAATCTGGGAGCGGTATTTTGAGCGCGACGTGATGCAGCGGAAGGAGATGACTCGGCGCGCGGCGCGCTACGGCCTGTTGACCGTCGGGTGCGGGCTGGCGTGCCTGGGAACGCCGATGCTGGGCGGATCTGTGCGATCGATCCTGTTCTATCAGTTTTCCGACCCGATGGTCGCGGGGCCGGTGGTGGCGGAGTATCAGGCGTTCTATCACGGCGCCGCGGGGTTGATCTCGCTGGCGCTGGTCGGCGGACTGGCGACGTGCGTGTTTTTGCGCCGGCGCGAACTGCGCGCGGGAGAGATTCTCTGGCTGCTGCTGGCGTTCGTGCTGCTCTTGCGGATGGGTCGGTTCGCGCCGATCTTCGCGATGGTGGCGGCCCCTATCCTGACGGTGGCGCTGCCACGACTGTCGGATCGGGTGCTGGCGCGTCCTGCGCTGTGCGCGATCGTGGGAGCGATCGTGGCGCTGGGCGGATGGCGCATCTGCGTTTCCTTCCCGAGAACGAATCAGCCGCTGGATGCTTTCCTCAATCGCAACGGCCCCGAGACGCCGGGCTATCCCTGCGCCGCCGCGGCGTTCGTTGACCGCGCGATCAAGCCTTCCTCGGGGCGGATCATCAATGAGTACTCGTGGGGCGGCTATCTGGCCTGGCGCCTGCGCGGCCGGTACCAGGTTTTCGTCGATGGCAACACGGCGATCTTCCCTGCCGAGCTGTGGCGCGTCGGTTACCTGGGCACGGTGGATGAGCGCAGCCGAACGCTCGCACAATCGGGCGCCGATGCTGCGATTCTTCCTGTTGGCAGAAGCCAGTTCCGCGAGCCGCTCGAGCGACTCGGGTGGACCTGCCGGTATCGCGACGAGCGGGCGATGGTGATGGTGCCGCCCGCGGTGCCGATCGCGCGAACGGAATGAAGAGTGCAATAGGCATGCAAAAGGCGAACTCTCTGAACTGCAGAACCAGATGATTCGGCGCTCTTGACTCGCTCGCACGGGCGGGACGCCCGTGTTACGTCGCGCTCTCGCAATCGCTCGCACGGGCGGGGCGCTGCGGGACGCCCGTGCTACGGCAGTTGGTTCTTCACTTCGCGGGCAATCACATATCGGAAGCGTACTGCGCCAGGTATTCGGGCACGGGATAATGTTTCATCAGGAACTCGCGGAGCTGCTTGCGCTCGGCGATGAGGAAATGCACGGGCTCGTCGAGCTTGCGTGCGCTGAAGTTGACGGAGCGGACGAGATTTTTCGCGTCGGTCGCCATGGAAAGATCCAAAGGCTCGCGGTTCAGCGGGAGCAGGTGAAACTGCCACGCCTGCCGGCGGTTCAACAGCCGCAGGCAGTCGGTCTCGACCTGCTGCTCGTCGAGGTCGACGGTCCCGGCGATCCGCAGGTACTGCTCGACCCAGGCGTCTTCGATGGCCTTGGGGTCGACGCCGTAGAGACGTTCGGCGAGATCGCCGAACGGCCGGTGCGAGATGTTCTGGACCTTCAGGATGTGCTTGACCTGCCGGTCGCTCAGCACCCCCTGCTCGACCAATAATTGTCCGATCTGAATGCCCTTCAAAGCAGCCTCCAGTGATAAAGCTGTCCTTTGAGAGTATCGGTCAGATTGGCAGCGCGCTTACGCCGCCGGCCAGTGCAGGTGAGTTGAAGAGCGGGAAAAAAGTCCTAAAGCGTCGCCCTTTCAGACGAACGCCTCGGCAACGCTGCAGGAGAAGCCGGGCACGACGTCTTCGCCGTCGAGGAGGTCCGTATTGCGCAGGATTGAAGGTCCACGAGTCGGGCGGTGAACGGTCACCGTGCGCCGCTTCGGATTCACCACCCACACCAGTCGACAGCCGGCCGAGAGATAATCATCCACCTTCTCCTCGACCGCCTGAACGGTATCGCCTGGCGAGAGGACTTCGACTGCCAGATCGGGAGCGCCGGGCCAGTACTCGTTCGGCCGGCCTGTCGAGGGCAAACGGGTCGCTGCGACAAAGCCTATGTCCACGCCGCGAACCGTGTCCGGATTCTGCCGCAGCCTGAACCCTGTCTCCGCGCCGACCACTACCCCGAGCAAGTGTTGCTTGACGTGGGTCGCCAGCAGCAGCGAAAGGTTGATCACCACCGCCCCATGATCGACTCCGCGCGGCGCCATGGTTCGAAGCTCTCCCCGCACGAGCTCCCGCCGTTCGCCCTGCGGCATCTCCCAGAGCTGTTGCGCGGTAAATGGTTTGGTGACAGCGGTCATAAATGCCTGTGCGATCATACCCGAAGAGGGAGCGGGTTCTGCGGTCAGAAGGGGTTGAGCTTTGGGAGACGGCTTTCCGTCGCGCGACGGTTGTCGATACGCGAGCGGGAGTGAAAAGAGGTCAGTTCACTCTGGGAAACGTGGCGAGAAACTCGAGGCCGGCGCCTTTGAGCCAGGCAAACTCACCATCCATTTTCTTGGGGACGAGGACACGGGCGACGACGATCCCGACTACCGCGCCGATAAGGAGACATGCGACCCCGAGGAGAAGGACGAGAATCCCCTGTGTCTCGCGTCGTCGATCGCCTTGCATCACGATTCCAGCGACGATCAGAAAGATGCCAAGGATCGCGATCAGCCATGCGGCGGCAATTCCCCGGAGTCGCCGGCTTCGGTGCTCGCGGCAGAGCCCCGCCAGCACCTCCGCCCTCTGCCGCACGATCAACGCGACGATCGCGTAGATGAGGATCCCTGGCATGACGATCAGCAGGTAAAAGCCAGGGGGATGCCAGTACAACTTTTTGCGCCACATAGTGTGGGCAGGCGCGTTGCATTTGACGCATCGCGGCGGGAGCTCGACCTTCTTGCGCACCAACAGCAGGTTGCCATCCTGCATCACCGGCTCATGCTCAAATCGAAGCGGAGTTGCGTAGGGAAGGGGCAGCGGCAGCGCAGGAGGCAGGGGTGGAAGAATGTCCGAGCTTTCAGGCCCAGTGCGCGGCGACATGTTTAATCCCCCGGCTCGAGGATGGCCATGAAGGCTTCCTGGGGGATGTCGACGGAGCCGACGCGCTTCATGCGCTTCTTGCCTTCTTTTTGTTTCTCGAGGAGCTTGCGCTTGCGGCTGACGTCGCCGCCGTAGCACTTGGCGGTGACGTTTTTGCCGACGGACTTGATCGTCTCGCGGGCGATGATCTTTCCGCCGATGGCGCACTGAAGGGGGATCTCGAACAGGTGGCGGGAGATTTCTTCCTTGAGGCGCACGAGCAGCTTTCGTCCGCGGTTCTCCGCCTTCGAGCGGTGCACGATGACGGATAGGGCATCGACCCGATCGCCGTTGACCAGCACGTCCATCTTCACGAGGTCGCCGATGCGGAAACCGATGAAGTCGTAGTCCATCGTTCCATAGCCGCGCGTGGCGCTCTTGAGCTTGTCGTAGAAGTCATAGATCACCTCGGCCAGCGGCATCTCATAGGCGATGATCACCCTGCTCTTGCCGATGTATTCGGTCTTTTTGTAGACGCCGCGGCGGTCTTCGCAGAGCTTCATGATCGCGCCGACGCCATCGGCGGGCGTGATCAGGTTGATGAGGATGTACGGCTCGCGGATCTCCTGCACGTGGGTGAGGTCAGGGAGTTCGCTGGGCGCGTCGATCCGCTTCACGGTGTTGTCGTTAAGCAGGATCTCATAGGTGACCGTTGGCGCGGTCTGGACGACGTCGATGCTGAACTCGCGCTCGAGCCGCTCCTGGATGATCTCCATGTGCAGCAGGCCGAGGAACCCGCAGCGGAAGCCGAAGCCGAGGGCATCGGACGATTCGGGTTGGAAGGTGAAGCTGGAATCGTTGAGCTGCAGGCGGTCCATCGCGTCGCGCAGCTCTTCGTATTGCGTCTTGCCGCCGGGGTAGAAATCGCAGAAGACCATCTGCTGGATCGGCCGATAGCCGGGCAGTTGTTCGGCGGCGGGGCGCTGGGCGTCGGTGACGGTGTCGCCGATGCGCACGTCGTGCAGGTCCTTGATGGCGGCGACGAGGAATCCCACCTCACCCGGCCCGATGCGCGCGACCTGCTTTGGTTGGGGCATCAGCTTCCCGAGGTCGGTTATCAGATACTCGCGCCCGTTGCCCATGAGGCGGATCTTCTGGCCCTTCTTCAGCTCGCCGTCGACGACGCGCACATAGACGATGACACCGCGGTAGTCGTCGTAGATGCTGTCGAAGATGAGAGCGCGGGTCGGGTCGTCGGGCTTGCCCTTAGGGGCGGGAAGCTGGTCGCAGAGCTTGGAGATGAGCTCGTCGATTCCCTCTCCGGTCTTTGCGGAGACGAGGATGGCGTCCTCGGCGCTGAAGCCGAGCACCTGCTCGATCTCCTCCGCGACCTCGACCGGCCGGGCGCTGGGCAGGTCAATCTTGTTGATGACGGGAATGATCTTCAGACCGACGTCGATGGCGGCGTACGCGTTGGCAACCGTCTGCGCCTGCACGCCTTGCGTCGCATCCACGACAAGGATGGCGCCTTCGCAGGCCTGCAGCGCCTTCTGCACCTCGTAGTGGAAGTCGACGTGCCCGGGCGTGTCGATGAAGTTCAGCATGAACTTCTCGCCCTTGTGCTCATGGAAGACGGTGACCGCCGAGGCCTTGATGGTGATGCCGCGTTCGCGCTCCAGGTCCATGTCATCGAGGATCTGGTCATGGAATTCGCGCTCGGTGATGGCCCCGGCGCGCATCAAGAGCCGGTCGGACAACGTGCTTTTGCCGTGGTCGATGTGGGCGATGATCGAGAAGTTACGAATCTGCATGCTGCTTCGCTGCCGTTCCGAGCGACCAAAGATTGATAGTATGGCGGACCACCCTCGCGAACAAACGCCGTCCGACGCCCCGCGCGCTTAAGGCGCAAAAAGCGGCCTGCGTGGAGCCGCGTGCCTAATTTTTGGCGCAGTGTCGTGTGCGTGCACGGACCGGGAGCGAATGCAGCCGATCCTTTGATGGCACACCCTTTGCCAAAGCTGCGCAAGAGCCGCGCGGCGGCTCCATATCCGGCGGATGCTCCGCTGGAAGCGTCGGCGGTTGCGGCCACAGTGTGGCGGTGGCGGCGCTGTATCTCGGTCGAGTCAGGTGAATCCATGAAATCAATGGCTCCCCACTGGTGTGCGCCCTGGCTCGCGGCAGCGGCGCTGGCTGTGATCTGCAGCTTCTTCATGAGCTCGGCGCGGGGGGATGAGCCCAAGCCCGATCCGACGGGCGCGTATCAGACCACGCCGACGCCGCAATCGGTGCCCGGTTTCAAGGCCCTGGATCCGGAGAAAGCGACGACGAAAGACGTGGCCGAGTCAACCAATGCGGTCGCTCAGTCGGCGTCGCGGAGTTATTACTCGATCAATTTCGTTTGGACGCTGATCTGCGGCTTCCTGGTGATGTTCATGCAGGCGGGCTTCGCGCTGGTCGAGACGGGGCTGTGCCGGGCGAAGAACGCGGGGCACACCATGTCAATGAACTTCATGGTGTATGCGCTGGGGATGTTCGGCTTCTTCGTGTGCGGGTTCGCGTTCATGTGCGGCGGGGCGAACGGGTCGCCGATCGGAGGCCCGGGAGTGCTGGGCGGCACGCCGACCCTCAACCAGATGGTTACCGTCGGGAACGGCTGGGGCATCCTCGGAAAGACGGGGTTCTTCCTTACCGGCCCGGCTTACGATGCGCAGGTGCTGGTGTGGTTCCTGTTCATGATGGTCTTCATGGACACGACCGCGACGATCCCGACCGGGGCGCTGGCGGAGCGCTGGAGCTTCAAGAGCTTCTTTCTCTTCAGCCTGTTCATCGGGAGCGTGCTGTATCCGGTGTATGGGTGCTGGGTTTGGGGCGGGGGATGGCTGGCGCAGCTGGGGCTCAAGGCGGGCTTGGGCCATGGCGTGATCGACTTCGCCGGTTCGTCGGTGGTGCACCTGCAGGGGGGCGCGATCGCACTGATCGCCTGCTGGCTCCTGGGGCCGCGTATCGGAAAGTACGATGAGAAAGGAAATCCGCGCCCGATCTTCGGCCATCACATTCCGATGGTTCAGCTGGGGACATTCATCCTCGCGTTCTGCTGGTTTGGCTTCAACACCGGTTCGACCATGGCGGGCACCGATGGACGCATCGGCGTGGTCGCGGTGAACACGATGATCGCGGGCATGTCAGCGACGATCTCAGGCGTGCTCTACATGTGGTTGATCCACCCGAGCCGCAAGCCCGATCCTTCAATGATGTGCAACAGCATGCTGGCGGGCCTGGTGGCGGTGACCGCGCCGTGCGCGTACATCACGCCAGTGGGTGCGTTTGTCGTCGGTCTGGTTGCGGGCGTGCTGGTGATCTGGAGCGTCCTCTTCTGGGAGAAACGCGGGCTCGACGATCCGGTCGGGGCCATCAGCGTGCACGGAGTCAACGGCGCGTGGGGAGTGCTGGCGGTGGGACTGTTCGCTGACGGCACCTACGGCGAGGGGGCAAACGGCGTGGCGGGGACGGTCGGCGGGTTGTTCTATGGCTTTGGCGCCAAGCAGCTCATCGCGCAGGCCATCGCGGTCGCGGTTTGCGTGACGTGGAACGTGGTTGCAGCCGGCGCCATTTTCTGGGCCATTGGCAAGGTGCTGGGCACGAACCGCGTTCCGCCGGAGGTGGAAATCGCCGGCCTGGACATCCCCGAGATGGGCGCGCCGGGCTATCCCGAGTTCATCACGGCGATGGCGCCGGAAGAAGTGCCCGCTTCGGAGATCGAAGCGGCCGCCGCCCGAGTGCCGGCGCTGGCGCGTTTCCGGCGGACGCTGCCGGTGGCATAGCCTCAAGGTACAGTCAGCTCCTTCTCCACGGGCGCCTGCGCTTCAGGCGCCCGTGGTTGTTGGAGGCGCAGTGACGAGGGCGCGGCGCTTTCAAGGCATCGCGCGCGATGCGAGGATGGCTGTGGCAGGCCATTGATTCGGGCAGCCACCGATGTCCAAGTCGTTCTATTTTTTCGTACTCCTCGCCGCGACCGTTGCGGGGCTCTTCCTGCTGCGATTGATTGACGTGCGGTTCGATGGCCGGCAGATCCTGAGCGTCGTTGTCTTCTCGATGTTCATCTACGGCACCCTGCTGTACGGCGAGTTCCGCCTGGCGTTCGCTTTTGGCGGCATCGCTTTGCTGCTGCTGCTGCGGCTGCTGACGATCGAACAGTTCATCCAATCCGCCAGCCTCGACGTCATCATCTTCCTCGTCGGCACCTTCCTGGTGATCGGTTTCCTTGAGGAGAACCAGTTTTTCGAACACGTGATCAGCGCGATCATCCGCACGACGGGTCCGAGGCCGCAGCGGCTGCTGCTCGTGCTGATGATCATGGCGTCGGTGTCATCGGCGATGGTGGGAGAGGTGACGGCGATCCTGTTCATGGCCGGGGCGATGCTGCACCTGACCAGCAAGTACAAGCTGAACCCGGTTCCGTTCGTGATCATGCTGGTGTTCGCATCGAACATCGGCTCGGCGGCGAGTTCGGTGGGCAACCCCATAGGCGTGCTGATCGCACTGAAGGCGCACCTGAGTTTCCTCGAGTTCCTTCGGCATGCGGCGCCGGTGGCACTGGTCGTCGACGTGGTGGCATACTTCATCTGCCGATGGTGGTTTGCCAAGGAGTTCGCCGAATTCGCGGCGGCGGTGCATCGGGAGTTTGCAGTTGGGGCGCGTGCCGGCGCGGCGGCGGCGCCGGCGATGGCGGCTGTCGGCGCAGGCGGCGCAGACGAGTCGATAAAGCGGCCGGGAGCTGTAGTCCTGACGAGCAACTACTTCGACGCGCGCGAAGCAGCGGGCATCGCCGATCTGGGGCCGCGCGGCTCGTATGCCCTGTGCTGGGCGGTTTTCCTGGGCCTGGTCCTGCTGCTGGTGACGCATGGATTGATCGAACGGCTCTTCGGGTTGGTGGAGGGGACGATGATGGTGGGCGCGGCGCTGCTGATGGGAGCGATCGTGCTGTTGATTCAGCGCGAGCGGGCGCGCGAGCTGGTCGAGCGGCGGGTGGACTGGTGGACGCTGTCATTCTTCATGATGCTTTTCGCATCGGTCGGCACGCTCGAGCACACGCGCGTGACGGCGGTCATCGCCTCCAAGCTTGCCAGCAGCACGCATGACAACCCGGCACTGGTGATCAACGTGGTCGGATGGGCGACGGGATGGCTTAGCGCGTTCCTCGACAATGTGCTGGCGGTTGCGACGTTCATGCCGGTCGTGCATGACATCCGGGCGAGGGCGCCGGGTGAATACTCTTCTGCCATCTACTGGATGATGCTGTTCGGCGGAACGTTCATGGGGAATATGACGCTGATCGGCTCCACCGCGAACATCGTGGCGGTGGGCCTGCTTGAAAAGCGTGGGCACGGAACGATCCGCTTCTGGTATTGGCTGAAGATCGGCGCAATCGTGAGCATCGCGTCGATGCTGGTTGCGACTGGGATGATGGCGCTGGAGGAGCGCACGATTGGGATTCCATCACTGCCGCATCCGATGCAGGAAGCGCCGGGTCATTGATCTGCTCAGGCGGTCGCCAAGCCGCAGCGGCGGACGTGATGAATCCAAATGATCTTTATGGCTGCGCTTCGATGAAGAAATCCGCCTTGTGCCGGGTGACGAAGACGCGGAAGTCGCGATAGAGGAGGACCTTGAAGACTTCGTCCCAGGGAAAGGCGCGGGTGTGGTAGACCTTGATGCGGTAGCCCCCCATCGCTTCCTGGAGTGCGCCGGTGTCGCCGATGAGGAAGCTCAGCTCCTGCGCCACGTCAACGCTGGGGTTGATGACCGGAGGATCTTTCTCCTTTGCCATTTTTCTCCCAATGATGCGGGTCGGCGCTAGAGTGCGGCGTCGCCTTTTTCGCCGGTTCGGATGCGGACGGCCTCGGCGATGGGATAGATAAAGATCTTGCCGTCGCCGACCTGACCGGTGCGAGCGGCCTCGACGATCGCCGCGACCGCGGGCTCGAGGTCCTGCGACTTCACGCAGATCTTAAGCAGTATCTTGGGAACGAACGCGACATCCATGCGCGCGCCGCGATAGCGCTCGGTGTGGCCGAGTTGCCGGCCGAAGCCTTTGGCCTCGACGGCCGTTACGCCCAGAATTCCCAGCTTTGCCAGGGCCGCCTTCACGGGGTCCAGCTTCTGCGGCTTGATCACTGCCTCGATCATCTGCATGAAATGCTCCTCTGCTCGCGACTGTTCGGTCGGAACAGCTGTTGATGGCAAATACTGTACCGCGTTGCCTTCGGAGGCTGGAATGCGATGCGGCCCTGCGCCACGGGCGGGAGGACCGTACTGGTTGCGCGGTCGCTGCCCGGTGAGTGAGCAGCGGCTATGCGCATTGGCTGGCGAACTCTATCCTGCGGGCGATTGTCTGGAGAAGCGTTGCGAATTCGGCCGGAACACATCGATCACCTGCAGCTTCATGGCTACGCCATCGTTGAGGATTTCCTCGGCGCGGAGGAGCTATCGGCGGCGCGGGAGAACCTGCTGCGTTACGTCCCGACCGCGGAGGAATTGGCAGCGACGCCGGAGCGTTACGGGTGGATCTTTGATGATCCTGAGAACCTGCAGACGGAGTTTCCGTTCGCCGGCTATGCGCTGAACGATGTCACAACCCACCCGGACCTGATCGCTTTCGTGGAAGGGCTCCTGGGGACGCGCGACGTTTTGCTGTCACAATCCGCGCTGTGGGCGAAGTACGCGGGCACGGGGAACTTCGAGCAGGGTCTGCACCTCGACTACCAGGGCAACACGCTGGTGGTCCCGCGGGACGACGGCGCGTTCCGGCAGGTCAACATGATCCTTTACTACAGCGACGTGAATGAATCGATGGGGCCGACGTTCATCGTCTCGCAGCAGCACACGCGACAATTTCCGCTGTGGCCCACGCACCGGCCGCGCAAGAAGAACGCGGAGTTGTACAGGCACGAGCGGCCATTTGTCGGGAACGCCGGATCGCTGCTGATCTTCGGGATGCGCAGCTTCCATCGGGCCTCGGACATCACGGCTTCGAGCGGCGCGCGCTTCAGTCACCACCTTGTTTATCGCGCGGCGCAATATCCATTCTCGGGTTACCACCAGTGGTCGCGGTTCGGCGAGAAGCCGGAGATGCAGCATTTCATCGAACGGGCCACGCCGCGGCAGCGCGAGGTGGTCGGTTTTCCGCCGGCCGGGCATCCGTACTGGAATCGGGAGACGATCGAAGGCGTCGCGGCGCGGTATCGCGCGATGGACATGGCTCCCTACAAAAATGCGCTGCAAGACTCGCTCAATCGTTCTTCTTCATGATGAACAGGTAGTTGAACCCGCGGAGATAAAAGTTTCCGTCTTCCGCGGCCTTTCGATAGTTCCCCATGTTCAGCGTCTTGTTGTGGCGCACGACGGCGATGATGTCGACGGGCTCGAAGCGCTGGCGCAGGCGCTGGAACAATTCGAAGCCGATGGGGTGGAAGCCTTCGCCTTTGACGAAAGAGTCGCTCACGTACAAGGCCACGTGGCGATCGGGGCGCAGGATGCGGCGGATCTCGTCGAAGACCTGCACCATCGCCCGGTAATACTCCGGCCCAGAGGCGTCGAGCTTGCCGATGCAGCGCGGGTCGTCGGAGTAATCGATGTGCGTGGAATACGGCGGGTCGATGAAGACGAAGTCCGCTTTCCCGGTCAGTTCGGAGGGGAGCTTGCGGGCATCGACGCGGAAGATGTCCTTGCGCGTGGGGGCGAGGTCGTAGCCGAGCGCCCGGCGGCCGAGATCGCGGGCGACATCGAGCGTGGTCCCGCTGCCGGCGCATGGATCGACGACGAGGGCATTCGGCTTCGTGTAGCGCTGCAGGAGGTTCCAGACGATGTAGCTGGGCGTGGCGCCCTTGTAGCCGGGGACGCCCTGCGACTCCTCGCCATAATCCTGCGATGGGTAATCCCAGAGGGTGGTCGGCTGAATGTGCAGCGGCGGCTTGCCGCGGTGGGCCTTGCGATGTTGCCTGCCGGGAGGTTGCACCGACATCAGTTCCGGGTCTCCGAGAAGTTCAACTGCCTTGACGATAGGCGGCGCCGCCGCGGCTTGTGGTTGCGGCTTGCGCAGCGAGATCAATTCTCGTTCCACATTCCGGACAGCGGTCATTGCTGGCGCGCAAATCGTAGCCGCAGGAAAGACAAAGTCCGCGCCGTGCGCGGAGCCAGCTATTGAATGGAAGACGAAGCCGGGCGTAGATCCGGAGCAGCGGCAGGATGGCAGTGCCGATGCAGAGCACCGGCCAATCCGCTCGAGCACCGCATTCCGGCAGTATTGCAGTCATCTGGCCGCCGTAGCAGTAGAGCCGGGCAGTACCCGATTCCAATTCAAATCCTCCCCAGCCTCTGAATCGAACTGCGCCGGGACGAGCGTGCAGGGCCGCGCCCTCCGGGCCTGATGACGATGCGGCCCATGCAAGAGGTTCGTTTCCGAATTCGGCGGTAATCCATCGGATTGCCAAGCCGGCATCCGCGGTGCAAGTGATGCAGAAGAAGCGGCCCCCGCGGGCAAACCAGAAGGTGTCCGCATGGCTCCAGCTGCGAAGCCACAGGCTCGTGAAGAGGAGGCAAAGTACGAGCGAGACGCACGCGGCGAATTGGAAGAATCGACGCCCCACGAAGCGCCATCGTAACCGCTTACGCGCGACAGATGGGATGCGTGGCATGAACCGATGCACTAAAGGACTGTTTCAAAAATAGTGCCTACGGTTAATGCAGGATTGAAAACCGGAGGCATGGATGCCAAAGCCGTTAGTGCCGGATGAGCTATGGGAATCGATCCAACCGCTTGTGCCCAAGCACAAAGCCCGACGCGGC
>JBBRCX010000074.1:0-22775 GCA_038204465.1 Tepidisphaerales bacterium
CCGCATACAGCCAGACGTTGGTGGGAGGGCGGAGGTTCGGTTTTGTGGAGAATCGGTCGGGGGCGGGCGGATGAGAAGCGGGAAAAGGGATGAATAGCAGCGACAGGACTCGAACCTGTGACCCGGGGCTTATGAATCCCCTGCTCTGCCAACTGAGCTACGCTGCCGTCGGTGTGGAAGATAGCAATCTTACGGCTTGTGACAAGGTTCGTTCGCCGGCGGTCGGGGGGTGGGCAGTAGCTCAAGCGCAAAAGGTGTGAGGGGCCGGGGTGGTCCCTCACACCTTTTTTGCTGCGCCTTAGGGCAGGTCGAGCAGCATCAGCTCGGAATCCTTTTGCGCCTTGATCTTCAGGCTGGGCTCGTCGGCGATGCGGGCCTGGTCGCCTGAGGTGAGCTTTTGGCCGTTGAGGTCCAGGGCGCCATCGATGACGAAGAGATAGGCGTGCCGGCCGGACCTGGAGTTGTGGGCGAGCTGTTGGCCGGCGTCGAGGGACGAGACGTAGATCGTCGCGTCCTGGTCGATGGTCATCGCTTCGTCCATCGGCGCGTCGGCGGGGGAGACGACGGGGAACAGGCGGTTGTGGCGCTGCTCCTTCTTGTACGGCTTCTGCTCCCAGCGCGGCTGCAGGTCGCGGTGGCGCGGCATGAGCCAGAGCTGCAGCAGGCGCATCGGCTCGGCCGGCGAGGGGTTGCGCTCGGCGTGAACGATGCCGCGGCCGGCGGACATGACCTGGACTTCGCCGGGGCGATTCACGTGGCGATTGCCGAGGCGGTCCTGGTGCTCGAGGGCGCCGTCGACGATGTAGGAGACGATCTCCATGTCGCGATGGGGGTGGAAATCGAATCCGCCGCCACCTTTGACGATGTCGTCGTTGAAGACGCGCAGGGCGCTCCAGTTCATGTTGGCGGGGTCGTTGTAGTCGCTGAAGGAGAAGTGCCAGCGGGTATCGAGCCAGCCGTGGTCGGCATGATAGCGGTCGGCGGATGGGATGACCTTGATCATGATAATCTCCGTTTTAAGGATATCTGTTGTAACGAGTAATTATACGCCTCCGCACGGGGGCGGTTCGCGCATCTGTGGGCGGTTCGCACAGTGCGTCGGCGGGGTTGGCGCCCCTCCCGGGCCCGGTTCGAGCGGGCGAAGGGGCTTTTCTTAGACGTCGGCATCGCGTTTCCGGGCCTGGTTAAGCAAGGTCATGAGCTGAGCGAGGCGTTTGCGGCCGAGGGGGCCTAGCTGGTTCTGATGGAGATCGAGGACGGGCTGGTCGAGGCTTTTGAGGAGCTTGAGGCCGGCGTCGGTGATGCGGGCGGTGATTCGGCGGCGGTCGGTTTTGTCGCGCTGGCGGGAGACGAGGCCGCGTTGCTCGAGGCGGTCGAGGAGGCGGGTGATGTCGGGATCGTGGGTGAGCATCCGGGCGGCGATGTCGGTGCAGGCGAGGCCGTGGTTAAGCGGCTGCGGGGGCGAGCCGGTGGAGCACTCTTTGCCCGCGCCGCGGAGGATGCGAAGGACGTTGTACTGGGTTGGGGAGAGGGCCTCCGGCTTGAGCAGGGTCGCGAGCTCGGTCATGAGCACGTCGCCCGTTTTCTGAATGGCGAGGAAGGTGGATTGCTCGGGAGTTTGTGTGGATCGGTTAGCGCGAGGGGATGCGTTGGGGGTACGAGCGGTCACGGCTAACGATAGGTGTGATAACGAGTATCGTCCATCGGCGCGAATTTTTGGGAAACCGTGTGGGGCGGTGGGAGGGTTTGGTGCGGGTGGAGCGGGCGCTTTTGGAACGAGAGCGGTGAGGGGTGCGCGGTCATAGAGGGGCGAAGATCACTGCGCTCTTGTTCACGGGCGGGACGCCCGTGCGTGGCGGGCGCGACGCTCGAGTGGCGAGGGGCGCAGCGTTACGACCGGGGGACGGTGCGGGGATTGGTTAGGACGTGACGCGGTAGACTTCGTCTACTGTGGTGATGCCGGCTTTTACTTTGTCCATGCCGTCGGCGCGAAGGGTTTTGATGCCGGATTTTTTGGCGAGCTCGCGCAGATCGGGGAGGGAGCCGCCGTGGGCGATTCGGTCGCGGAAGATGTCGTCGGGGACCAATAGCTCGTAGATGCCGAGGCGGCCGGAGTAGCCGGTGTTGTGACACTGCGGGCAGCCGCGGGCGCGATAGATGGTGGCGACGGTGTTGGCGTAGCGTTCAATTTCGCGGCGTTCGTTGGCGGTCGGCTCGAAGGCTTCCTTGCAATGCTGGCAGAGTCGGCGAACGAGGCGCTGGGCGAGGACGCCGCAGAGCGTGGCGCTGAGGACGTACGGCTCGACGGCGAGATTGAAGAGGCGCGTGAGGGTGCTGGGCGCGTCATTGGTGGGGAGCGTGGCGAAGACGAGGTGCCCGCTGAGGGCAGCCTGGGCGGCGAGGGCAGCCACTTCGGCATCACGAATTTCCCCGATCATG
The DNA here is from genome assembly GCA_038204465.1 of Tepidisphaerales bacterium. Taxonomy (GTDB): domain Bacteria; phylum Planctomycetota; class Phycisphaerae; order Tepidisphaerales; family Tepidisphaeraceae; genus JBBRCX01. The sequence continues at coordinate 2,440 of JBBRCX010000074.1, forward strand.
AGGATGTCGGGACACTGACGCAGGATGGAGCGGATGCCGGCGGCAAAGCTGAAGCCGGTGCTCTCGTCAACCTGGAACTGATTGACGCCAGGGAGCGCGTAACGCACCGGATCTTCGATGGTGCAGACGTTGAGATCGTCACTGCTGCGCTCGCGGATGCTGGAATAGAGGGTCGTGTCCTTGCCGCACCCGACCGGTCCGGCGATGAGGATGATGCCCTGTGGCTGGGCGATGAGTTTGCGCCAGCGCTTGAGGGATTCGTAGCTGAAGCCGAGTTTTTCCAGGTTCACCGCGGCGCGCTCGCCGTCGATCACGCGGAGGACCAGTTTTTCGCCGAGCGTTCCCGGCGCGGTGGTGACGCGAAGCTCGATCGAGCGTCCATCGAGGTTGACGCGCACGCTGCCATCCTGGGGACGGCGCCGCTCGGACGGATCGAGCGCTGCCATGGACTTCAGGCGCGCCACGACAGCCGCGTGCAACTGGATGGGCGGGCGGAGCCGCTCGGTGAGCCGGCCGTCAATGCGGTAGCGGACGCGCAGCGAACTACCGGCGGGCTCGATGTGCACGTCGGTGGCCGACGCCTTGAGCGCATCCTGCAGACAATGATCGATGAGCTTGATGGCCGCATCGTCTTCGCCGGCCTCGATTTGGTGGCTGGCCGCGGCGGGCTCAGGAGATTCATCGGTTACGACCGGGCTGCTGGCGAAGCGCTTGCGCTCGGCGTCATAGCAGCGGAGGGTTGCGAGGATGTCTCTCGCGGTGGCCGCGACGACGTTCACGCGGCAACCGGTGATGCTTTTGATTTCTTCCACTAGAAAGACATTGGATGTCTCGGCGAGTGCGACGGTGAGCTTGCCGTCGACGTTGAACAAGGGGATCGCTTGATGCCTTTCCAGGAATGGCTTGGGGAGCAGCGCGACGGCGCCGGGATCGGCGAGGCGCGGCGTGATGCGGGCGAAAGGGAGCCCGCTGGCCTGCGCGAGAGCTTCGGTCACCTGCTCTTCGGTGCAGTCATTGAGCTCGACGAGGATCTCGCCGAGGAGTTTCTGGTGCCCCGACTCGCGCTGGCTCTGCAGCGCGCGGTCGAGCTGCTCGGCCTTGATGAGGCCTTTGCCGATGAGCAGCTGTCCGAGAGGTTTTCGTTCCAGCGTCGCAAGCATGTTCAGGTTCCGGCGCTTCAGGCGGCGGCCCGCAGCGCAGCGGGAAGGTCCGAATGGCAATCGAATCGCCGCAGAAGCCGCGTCAGCTCGAGGATGGTCCGGCAATTCTCGTCGAGGGCGGCGAGCTTCATCTGCCCGGCCTTTTCGCCGCATTCGCGTTGAATGCCCAGGAGCACCTCGAGCCCCCGGCTGTCGATGAACCGCGCGTTGTCCAGGTCGATCACGACGCTTTCGACGTCGCGGCGGGCGAGCACGTCCTGAGCGGCGCGGCGCAGCGCTTCGGGCGCGTCGCCGGCCAGGTCGGCCTCGAGCGTCAGCACGGCGGTACGGTTGTATTGTTCGTATCGGATCGGCACAGGCGCCCTCTCAACAGTTATCGGCTGGTGGGAGCAGCGACTTGCTCCCAGGCGGCGAGCTACGCAGCCCGGATGGACTCCTGAAGGTCTCGGAGCTTCTTGCTCTTGCCCTGGTGGTCGCGGAGCAGTTCGCGGAAGCCATCGGCGCCGGTCTTCAGGAACGTCTCGGTCAGGAGCGGATCGAACTGCGTGCCGGCGCATCGGCGGATCTCGTTAAGGGCGACCTCCAGCGGCAGCGCCTTGCGGTAGGTGCGGTTGGAGGTCATCGCGTCAAAGCAGTCGCCCAGGCAGATGATCCGGCCCATGAGGGGGATGTTGGCGCCGGCGAGTCCTTCGGGATAGCCGCGTCCATCGAAGCGCTCGTGATGGTACAGCACGCCAGGGATGATCTTGCGGATCTGCTTCACGTCCTGGAGGATCCGCGCGCCGATCTGGGGATGGCGCTTCATCTGTTCAAACTCTTCAGCGGTGAGGCGGCCGGCCTTCTGCAAGACGGCCTCGGGCACGCCGATCTTCCCGACATCGTGCAGGAGGCTGGCCATGTAGATCTCATCGACGTCGCGCTCACAGAGACCCACCTGCTGCGAGAGATGCCGGCTCACGAGGGCGACGCGTTCGCTGTGACCGCAGGTGTAGGCGTCCTTGGCGTCAATGGCGCTGCTGAGGCTATGCATGAGGCCCATCATCAGGCCATGCACATCGTCGAAGAGCATCACGTTTTCGAGGTAGATGGCGGACTCGTTGGCGATGGAGTTCAACAGCTTGGCGTCGACGGAGTCGAACTCGCCATCCACCTTGTCGAGCGCGAACAGGCAGCCGAGCACCTGGTCCTGGCGCTGCAGCGGCACGGCGAGGAGGCGCGTCGTGTGCGGCGCCATCCAGTTGAGCGGTTCACTCTGGGAGAGGTCGTCCACGACCAACGGCCCCGGGCGCTCGCGGAGCATCGCGATCAACCGCTCGGAGAGCTGATCGATGGTCTGCTGGGGGAGATTGAGCTCGCCGTAGAGCGCGGGCGCCGTTTGTTGCCCGACATCGCCCTGAAGGGCCACGCCGATGCCGCGGACGTTGATGACGTTCAGAACGTCGAGGCAGGTCTGGCGGAAGAAGTCGCCGGCGCGGCGATTGACTTTCATCCCACTGCTGATCTGGTAGATCAGGTTCAGTTCTTCGTAGGTATTGGCAAGCTCGCTGGAGAGGGTGTCGAGTTCGCGCGTGAGCCGGCCGACACTGAGCTGATCGCGGAGAGTTCCGGCCAACATCTGTCCCTGGCGATGGATGGCTTCGCTGCCGTAGCCCGCAAGGGTGCTCGCCTGGCCCGCGAGCCACTCGCCGTCGAGGCCGAGTCGGCCGCAAGCGCGCATGACTTCTTCCCCGCGGGACGTGAAATCGTCGGCCTTGGCGACGAGCAGCAGGATGCTCGTTACCAGACGGCGCTCGACGTGGGGCGAGGCGTAGAACAGCAACCCGGCCCGTCGCCAGGCACAGACTTCGGAACCGGCCGACAGCTCTTTCGCCTGCGCTGCAATGGTGTTGTCGATGGATTCGGTGTCCTGCAGGAACGGAAGAGCATAGCGCGCGAAGAAGGGCTCGGCGGCGGTGTCATGCGAGGCGACCGAACCGTCGGGCCGCAGGACGACAGAGAACAGGCCCGCCGGGCGAAAGCGACTAGAGAGCGTCTCCAGCACCGCCGGGGAGAGGGTAGGCTCCGAGGCGGCGGTGGTCGCGGTCGAGTTGGTCGCGAGCAGGGTCATCGATCAATAAGTGGCGGTCTTCTCCGCGGCCTTGCCTTCCAAAACGTCATTGACAGTCGCGAGCAGATGGCGCGGGCTGAACGGCTTGCTCAGCATCCGCACGATCCCGCTCTGCTCCGTGTCGTGCGGCTCGAGGTGGTAGCCCCGCGCGGTGAGCATGATGGTCGGGATGGCGACGGTCTCGGGCGACTGACGGAGCTTGCGGCACATCTCCAGGCCGGAGAGATGCGGCATGTGGTAGTCGGTGATGATCAAGTCCGGCTTCTCGCTGAAGGCGAGATCGAGCGCTTCCTGCCCGTCGGTCGCGGTGATCACTCGGAAGCCGGCATTGCGCAGCTTCATCGAGACCACATTCCGGATGTGGGACTCGTCGTCCGCTACGAGGATTGTTTTCTCAGCCATAGTCTCACCCACTCGTCCGCCCGTGCCGAGCCAGCCGTCTTGCGGCGCATCGCCCAGGTCACCGACAGTTACTGCCATCATGGTTCACTCACACAAGTCGAGCTCGAAACCGAAGGAACTCCCCTTGCCGACCTGGCTCTCCACGAGCATGCGGCCGTGATGCACCGTCTCGATGATGTGCTTCACCAGGGAGAGGCCCAGACCGGTGCCGTGGGCCATGCGGTTATTCGCCTCGGCCCTGTAAAACTTATCGAATACAAAAGGGAGGTCCTTGGGCGGAATCCCAACGCCGGTGTCGATTATCCGCGTGATAACCTTCTTGCGCGCCTCGTCCACCGAGGTCTGCACGGTGATCTCGCCGCCCTCCGGCGTGTACTTCACGGCGTTGGAGAGCAGGTTAAGCACGGCTTGGTAGAGCATGTCCCGATCGGCCTGCGTCTGATAAAAGACCGGCGTGAGCTGCTCGGTGAATTGGATGCTCTTCTGCCGCGCCTGAGGCGCGATCACTTCGCAGGCGTCCTTCACGACGACGGTGAGGCTCTGCGGCTGCTTGTTGATCTTCACCAGGCCGGACTCGATGCGCGAGATGTTCAGGATGTTGTCGATCAGGCGGCCGAGGCGGTTGGCCTCGTTCTGGATCACGTCGTAGAACTCGCGCTTGGTCTTCTCATCGTCGGCCTCGCCATCGATCAGCAGTTCGATGTAAGCCTTGATGCTGGCGAGCGGCGTGCGCAGCTCATGGCTCACGTTGGAGACGAAGTCGTTTTTCATCTCCGAGATTTCCTTTTCGTGCGTCATGTCGTGCATGACCGCGACGACGCCGGCAGGGGCATCGGCATCGCCGGAGACTGTCGAGAGGGTGATCTTGAAGGTGCGCGTTCCGGCACTGGTGCGGACCTGGTGCTCGACCACCCGGCGCTGCTGCCCTTCCGCCAGCCGGGCCGATCGGATCAGCTCAATCATCTTCGGGTCCTGGAGGACCTGCTCGACCGGCGAGTGCTGCACCCGCGCCAGGTCAAACTCGAAGGTGCGTGCGGCCGACTCATTGGCCAGGACCAATTCATCGAACGGATCGGTAACCAGGACGGCGTCGGAAATGCTGTAGAGGATGGCCTCGGCGTGCTGCCGCTCGGCGGTTGCGACCTTGAGCTGGATCTCCAGTTCACGTGCGCGAAGGCGCGAGTCAGCGATGCCCCGCTCGGCGGCGGCGGTGAGCTCATTCGCGGCCGCGCCGAGCTCGGCGAACCCGCCGAACGGAACGGTTACTCCCGCGGCGCCGCCTGATGCCGCGGCGGCCTTGAGCTCGCGTGCGACGATGCGGCAGCGCCGCCACATCCACACCGCGCTGCAGCTGGCGCAGACGGCGGCGCAGGTGAGCAGCGCAAAAGCGAGCCGGTGCCGAGGAGACAGCGATGCGGGCCCCGCGGCGGCGGCTGAGAGCGAGGCAACGCCGGCGCAGGTGAGCATCACTGCAAGGATGTTGAGTCGTTGGACCTTGTGCACGCTCAGCTCCGCCGCATTCGCCTCCGGAAGACCGATCCTGCGCCGGGCATGCACATCTGTGCCCGCGCCCCCGCTATTCGCGCAGCTCCACTCCGGCCAGCAGTTGCGAAGCCATCTGGTCACCGGGCTTGATCTTCAACGCCCTGGTGTAGCACTTGAGCGAGATGTCAGGCTTGCCCAGCTTCTCGAAGACATATCCGACCATGCACAGACTTACGGTGTCCGTGTGGTCGAGAGTCGACGCCTTGGTGAAGCTGTCGAGCGCCTCGTTCAGACGGTCCTGGCGCAGCCGGAGATACCCCACCATGAGGTGCGTCTCCTGGCGATTCGGCTCGATCGCCACCGCTTTGCGCAACGCGAGCTCGGCGCGGTTAAGGTCGCGCAGCTCCAGCGCGGTTCGGGCGAGGTTCAGCCAGATCTTCGCAGAGCCGGGATCGAGCTGGCTGGCGGTCTCAAAGCTGTAGCGCGCTTCGCGGATGCGGTTCGCCTTGAGCTGGCACTCGCCGAGGGCGGTGAACAAATCGGCGCGCTTTGCGAACGGCTCCTGCGTCACCAGACGCGAGAGGATGTCGCTCGACTCAACGTATTGCTTGTTGTAATAGAGGGCCAGCGCGAGTCTCTCGCGGTAGCTGGGATCGTCTTCGGCGAGGATGCTCGCCTGACGCAGCACGTCGACGGCCTCGGCGTACTTGCCCTTCTGCATGAGCAGTTGCCCGACCGCATCGCGGATCGGGGCGCTGTGCTCGAAGTAAACCACTTTGTCCTGCAGGAGCGGCAGTGCCTCATCGGCCCGATTCATGGCGACCAGCGTCTCGGCTTCGGCCATCAGATACGCCAACTCCGCCGGCGCCTTCTCGCTTGCGGTGCGGTAGAAGGTCAAAGCGTCCTGGTTCTTCTGCCATCGTTGGCAGACGACGCCGCTCAAGTAATAGGCCTCGGCATCGTTGGGCGCGAACTTGCGCGCCGTCTGAAGCTCGTTTTCCGCGGCTTCCAGCTTGCCCTGCTCGATTGAGATCTTCGCCGAGAGCACGTGAAGCCTGGCGTTCTGGGGATCGAGCTTCATCGCGTCGTCAAGGGTTTGACGGCTCTTGTCGAGATTGCCGGTCTGATACTGGTCGCGCGCCAGGCTCGCCAGGACATTGGCGCGAGCGGCGTTCCATTCCTTCTTCGCCTGCTGCTTCGCATTGGGCTTGCTGCTTTGCTGGCAGCCGAACGCGAACAAGATCAACCAGGCCGTTACGCACCACTTCGATCGCATGACAACTCCATTCCCAGTCGTATTCGCAAGCCCGGACTGGGTGAGTGGCGGCTCACCCAGTCCAGGCGATTCGATTCACGGTCAGTTAGTTGCGGTCGATGCTGTCCAGCGGCAGCTCGGTCACGGTTGAGGGCACGGGCTGCTCGTCCTTTTCCGGCTGATGGAGCCAGGACATGAAGGAGGAGAGGACGGAGGGCTTCGTCGTCGGCGGCTGCTTGGCCGCCGCCACTGCAAGGGCGGCAGCAGCAGCCTTCGGCGGCGCCGTGGCGGCCTGCGCAGCCGGTCGCGTTAAGGGGCCCTCATAGTTCTCGCGCTCGCCGGGTGGGATCGTCACGGGCTCGGTCGAAGGCGACGCGACGGGCGGGCGATTCTGCTCGGCCAGGATCTGCTTGCGCACGAAGTAGCGCATCGTGGTGCCGTCGGCGGCAGTAAGTTCCTGTCCGCTGACGCGGGCCTTGAGGTCGATCGCCTCGCTGAAGATCGGATTCAGGTTGGTGGCGCAGTTGAGGTGCCAGAGCGCCTTCTGCCGGTCGGGGCGGCTCTTGTTCATCTCCGCGCGGGCCTGCTCATAGCTGGTCTCCGCCAGCCGCTCGCGGCCCCAGGGCATCATGCCCTTGCGGATTCCGACGCGCAGCCGGTCCGCGTTCTTCAGCTCTTCCTCGGACGCAGCGGCGTAGGCCGGCTCGTCCTTCACGATGTGAGGCGTGAGAAGGATGATGACTTCCTCGCGCACCGTCGTGTCGGCGCGATGGCCGAACAGCGGGCCCACGCCCGGAAGGTTGCCGAGGAACGGCACCTGTGTTCTGGTGCTCGAGGTGCTTTCGCGGAACAGACCGCCGATCACGATGGTGTGACCGTCCTTGATCATCACGTTGCTGGTCACCTGAGTGACGAACTTGTTGGGCAGGCCCTGGGCATTGACCGAGCCGCTGGAGTCCTCGGGGTGGATCTCCATGCGGATGTTGCCGTTTTCGCCCACGTAGGGACGGAAGGCGAGGCGGGTGCCGGTCTCGAGGAACTTGACGTCGTCCGCGGTGAGGGTCTCGGTGGTAACGGCGGTGCGGTAGCCCTGCTGGCTGCCGACGTGCACTTCACCCATCTGCTTGTTGAGAACCAGGACCTTGGGATTGGCGAGGACGACGGTGTCCGTGATGCCTTCGAGGGCGGAGATGAAGACGCCGATGTTGTTCTTCACGATACCGAGGCGAAGCCCCCCGCCGCCAACGGAGCCCGCGACGAAGCCGCGGTCATTGACGCCGTTCGCGGCGGCGTTGTTGATGATCTGGCCGGTGAGCGCCTGATTGAGTCCGCTGCCGCTGCCGGACGAGCTGATGTTTGACAGGTTGGAGAAGTCGACGCCGCCCAGCGCGGTGAAGTCGATGCCGAGGTTATTGTCCTCCTGCAACGTTGCACGAAGGATGACGGCCTCAATCAGCACCTGCTGCGGGCGCTTGTCGATCTCTTTGAGGATCTTCGCGACCTGATCGAGCTTGTCGGGGTAGTCGGTGACGACGAGCATATCCTCGGTGGCGTGGGACATGCCGCCGACGTCTTTGCCGCCGGATTCAATGCCCGCCAGCGCCGGCGTGGTGAATGAGACCTGGGAGTCGGTGCTGAGCACCGGCTTGATCATGTTCACCGCGTTGGCCGCGGGCGTGTAGAAGAGGCGGAACACCTTGGTGCTCTGCACGCGAGAGGCCTTGTCGAGGTCCTGCATCTCCTTGTTGGTGTAGACAAAGATGAAGTTGCCCTTCTCGCGGTAGTCGTAGCCGTTGGCGTGGAGGATCGCGTCCAGGGCTTCCTTCACCGTCACGTCATAGAGATTGGCGGTGATGGTGCCGTGCACCTGGTTGCTGGCGACGATGTTCTTCTGCGACTGCAGCGAGAGCATGCGCAGCACCTCGACGAGGTTCGCCTCGTTGACGTGTATCTCTACGGTGCCGGCGTCACTGACATTGACTTGTGAGCTGGTGACGCTCTGACCTTCGCCGGGCTGGGTGTCGGCGGGCTGGGTGGCAGCGTGATCGGACGGCGCCGTCGCGGACGTGCCGAACGGGTCGGCCGCGAGCGGCTTCACCGCGTCAGGCTTTGCCCCCGTCACTTCAGTTACCGGGTCTGCCGCTCCAGCCAGGATAACCCGATCCGAATAAACGGCCGTCGCGGCCATAAAAATGAGCCCCGCGGCTTTGGTCCACTTTCGCATGATGAATCCTCGTCTCGCATGCGGCTCACGCTCCGCAGTTCTGGGCCGAATCGAGATGACTCGCCGCGAACCGTCAAAGCTCGAACCGCAAACGTCTCTCCGGGCATCGTCGGTGTTACCGGGAATCTCGAGCAGGATGCCCTTGCGCTCGCGATGACCCGCCGCGCCTGACTTGAGGCACGGAACCACACGACGACGTCGCCTTCCCTTCGGACCTGCCGGGACCGGACCGGGTGGCCCGCGAACCCGTCAGGGCAGGCATACTGGCGAGCCTGCCGGAGCAGCGGATGGGAACCTGTTGCTCCCAAGTACCATCGGCTTGGCGAGGGTCCGACTTTCGTGCCCCTTCAATGGCCGCTGAGAAGGAATTCGGACGTGAAGCGGCCATCGCGCCAGCGGCTAGTTCAGCGCCCACAGGAGCGCGCAAACGGTTGCTGCGGCCCCGATAATCAGCAAGCGGCGCACGCGCATCATCTGGCGCGAGCGCGGGTACCAATCCGGCAAAAACTCGAGTTCAAGCACCCGCCACCCCCATTGAGTTCAGTTCGATTGCAAGCGGAAACTCCGCCGCAGTCGGCACGACCGGCGCAGCTTCCGGACGAGGCGATTGCCAAAGCGCCAGCCCGTAGGCGACGCCCCATCCGCCCAGGATGTCCGACCGCTCGGGCGCGACGACCTGCGGGCAATCCAGCAACGAGGCAACGTGCTCCGGCTCAGCCGGGATGCCCAGGGCCGCGGTGAGAAGCCGCTGCAGGAGCGGATCGTCAGACTCACCGCCGAGCAGGCTTGCGCGCTGCGGCCGAGCACCGCGGAAGGTTACGCAGTAGTACTGCGCGCACAGCCCGACCTCGCGCGCCAATTCCTCCAGCAGCTCGCGTGTCGCATCGTTCACCGCCTTGGCCACCGAATCGAGCCGCTCCCCGCGGGCTGATAGTGCCATTCGGCGGCGCAGCTGCCGCGCCTCGTCACCGGTGACGCTCAGCCGCCTGCTCAGCGCCTCATGCACGTGGCTGCTGCCGATGCCGATCGACTTGATAAAGCGGATCGAGCTGCCCTTCCCGATGATCACCTGGCTGGACTGGGAGCCAACGTCGACAAGCATGCGTATCGCGGACGCGCTGTCGGTCCCCTCGCCCAGCGACGCAACGGCTCGGTACGCGGCGAGCGGCGCGATTTGCAGCGAAAGCACATCCGCACCGGTCGCGTCGAAGGCTCGAAGGAAGCGGGCAACGTCCGCATTGCGCGCCGCGGCGACGATTACTTCATCGAGCATGCGGCTGCCTTGCCGCACGCGTCCCGCGCGAATAAAGCGCAGCGAGCAGTCGTTCAGATCCAGGGGGAAGATCGACTGCGCCTCGGCGCGGATCGCCGCCTCCGATTCGGCTTCCGGGACCGGATCCATGCGCAACGGCTTGATCTGCACGAGCTCGCGGGGAAGGGCCGCGGCGATCTGCCGCCCCTTGAACTGGCCGCTGCTCAGTACAGGGCGCAACTGTTCCGCCAGCGCGTCGAGCCGGTCGCACGCATTCAGCCGTGCGCCTTGCGGCAGTTGAAGCCTGGCGGCGGCATGAACCTGCACACTGCCGCAGTCAGCGCCCAATTGCAGGAGCTTGACCGCGTCGGCGCCAACATCGACGCCGATCGGCCGAGGTTGTCGCCGAGTCAGACCGAACATGGTTTTGCTGTTAAAGGGCCTGCAACTCGCCGCTGAACGGCGAGACGGTGACTGAAAGGGTGAAGGCGCCGGACTTGAGCGTGATGGTGCCCGCGTTGAGGGGAGTGCGGGCGGCGGTGGCGGCGTTATAGGAATACGGAACGCCCAACTCATCGAAGGCGATCACAGGCTGGCCGTCGAAATCGGCGCTGTTGATCGTCACTACCTTGAGCGAATCGTTCCGGCCGGCTCCAACCTGAACCAGGTATGGACCCTTATCGACCGGATGCGTGATCCTGGTGACGGGGGACATCGAGTCCAACACATCGTAGGTGCCGGCGGCGACGTCAAAGCGGACGTAGTGAACCTTCTGCATCGCGATCGACCGGTCCTGGGCATACGCCAGGTCTGCCATGATCACCCGCGCCATGGCGGCGGCCTTCAAATCATCACGCGTGCTGATTTGCGGAACGATGACCGCGGATGCAATCCCCAGGATGACGATCACCCCCAGGATCTCGATCAGAGTGAAACCGGCACGACGGTCGGCTCCAGGACGGTTGGTTACGGCGTACGGCATGACAGGCTCCGGTTGTTCGCGCAGCGGCCGTGAAACTTACTCGTGCAATGGCCCTGCGCGCCCGGCCCAATTATTTGGCCGGTGCTCCCTTGGCCTCATCGGACTTCGCGGCGACCACCTGAAGCTTTCCGCTCTCTAAAAGTCCGATCAAACGGTCCATCTTGCCATTGAGGGTCTTGAGCTCATCCACCATCGCGAGCTGCCGGGCCCCCGGATCGCTCACCTCGGCGCGGGCGGCGCTCAATCCCGGCTGGCCGAGCCACTGACCGGCGAGCGTGATGATCTGCAGGACCAGGACTGCGCTGAGCATCTTCGTGGTGTTCATACGTCTGCTCCGATGAATTCGAGAGAACCTCGTCCACGCGTTTGGGCGAAAACTGCGAAACGTCGTCCCCCCATGAAAGCCGGAACGCCGGCATGGCTGTCGCATTGCGAGCGCCATGCCGGCGCGAAGGCGGGTGACGAACCCGCCGCCGGCGGTTTGCAACTTACCCACCGATGAGGCTGAGGGTGCCGTCGGCGGCCTTGTCGATGCCATAGAACTTCCCGGTGCCCGAGCCGGCCGTGCCGTAGTCGAACACGAAGCCCTGGGTATCGCCCGCGGCAACCGCGGTCCCGTTCTTCACCGTGCTCACGTTATTCATGAGCTGGTTGGTCGGGGTGGCCTGCATGTACGGGCCGAACGTCTTGCCACCGTACGTGGTGGTGCCGGTGAACGGCGCCCAGCTGGTCACGAGGTCAGGCAGGGTGTCGCCATGTTGAAGCTTGTACAACTCAATCTGGGCGCGCAGGGTCTGGACCGTGCTGGCCGTGCTGCTGCGCCGCGCGTCCTGGCTGGCGTTGGTGAACTGCGGGATCACGATGGCGGCCAGAATGCCCAGGATGATCACGACGATCAGGATTTCGATCAGGGTAAAGCCACTCTTCTTGTTTCGATACGCGGTCATGTGAATGCTCCTCTAAGTTTCGATTCTGATCCCCGCGACACATGCCGCGGCGGACACAAACGGTTCTTTCGTCACTGGCGGCTGTACGGCGGCGTCAACCGCTCGAATGCCGCATCGGCGAAGCGCGATGGGGATTTGCAAGCTGCTCGTCCCGCCGCGTCTCGTCCGGCCCATCCATGGCCGGATGATGCTCGTTGACTGCTCCTCCTTTCGGCGTCGGCCTGCCTTACGCCCCGCGGCGGCGGGCACGAGCCCGACTCCGCGAAGGCCGCCAGAAAGTTGTCTCAACCCGGTGTGACGATGGAATCGCTCCGCATCGACCGCACCGAGCCACATTCCCGCCGCCCTTTGAAACCAAGGCGCGCGGCGGGATTGCATCCTGAGCATCGACGCGGGCAGCAGCCGACTTAACCGCCCGCGTAACCCGCCTTACCAGCCCGATGCGAAGCGGGCCGGTAAGGCGGGGGTTGGACGCCGGATGGCGTGACGAGGAGGACCGATAAGAGCCGTGACGTGCTTTGAGCATTCACGAATCCTTTCGGCAACGCCCTCGATCCGACGCGGTCTCCCGCGAATCGGACCGGGCGCTTTGCGCATCACCGCGCGATCTGGCAGCTTTCACCGCCGCGCCGCACGATGAGCCGGGCGCGAAGCCCGGCGCCGCCTTCCGGCGGCTTAGCCCTTGTCAGGGATCCTCATCCGCTGGCCCATCTACCTGCCGGGCCAGCATAGATTCGATGTACGATTTGGATGTGGCCGGGGCAAATCGCGAGCTCAATATGGGAGGCGGCGTCGAGCGGTGGATTTGAACGTGAAGCCAGTTGCAGGCTATGGGACGTGGACGCTACACTCGCAAGCGGCGCCGAAGCGGCTCGGATCGCCAAGTTGCATGGCATCAGTTGGCGGAGGTCGACGTCAGTTGGCGGCTCGCATCAGTCTGCGGGGACGCAACGGCCTTGGGACCACTCGCGCAGCGCCTCGATCTTCTCGGCCATCGTGACGGACAACGGCGGGGAATTCTTCAGCGCGGTTAGAACGTGCTGCGTGGTCAGTTCCGTCTCGGCGGAGAAGGCCTCATGCAGGGCGCTGATGATTGCCTGCTCGATTTCCGCCCCGCTGTAGCCCGCGGCAGCGCCCGCGAGAACGTCCAGATCGAAACGCGCCGGATTGCGATTGCGCTTCTTCAGATGAATGGCGAGGATCGCATAGCGAGCCTCGAGGCCTGGAAGATCGACGAAGAAGATCTCATCGAACCTGCCCTTGCGCAGCAGTTCCGGAGGAAGCGCCTCGATGTCGTTCGCCGTCGCGATCAGGAATACGGGGGCGGTGTGCTCCTGCATCCAGGTAAGCAGCGAGCCGAACATGCGCTTGGAGAGTCCGCCGTCCGAGCTTTGGCTGGCGGCGGATGCGAAACCCTTCTCGATCTCGTCGATCCAGAGGATGACCGGCGACATCATTTCCGCCTGCCGCAACGCGCCGCGAAGCCGGCTTTCGGACTCGCCGATGTAGCGGTCATACAGCGCGCCCGCGTCCATGCGCAGGAGAGGCCGCTGCCAGGCGGTGGCGACCGCTTTCGCGGAGAGGCTTTTGCCCGCCCCCTGGACGCCGAGCATCAGCACGCCTCGGGGCGCGGGAAGTCCGAAGGCGGCGGCGTCATCGCTCAGGCAATTGTTGCGCTGCTTGAGCCACTTCTTGAGGTTCTGAAGACCGCCGATCTGCTCGAGATCGACCGGCGCTTCCACATATTCCAACAGTCCCTCGCCGATCGCCCGCCGCTTGCGCGCCAGAATGGAATTGATGTCGCTGGCATCGAGCTTGCGATCGAGGCAGACGGTGTCGAAGACGACCTGCCTGGCCTGGCGGCGCGAGAGCCCGCGGAGGTTGCGGATGATCGTCTGCAGGTCATGGCGAGTGAGCTTTACCTCGATGCGACTTTCATCGTTCAGCTTGCGCAGCGTCTCCTTGATGACGCCTTCCAGCTCCTTCTCATCGGGGAAGGAGACTTCAAACCGGGTGGCGACCGCGCTGATGACCGGCGGAAGGTCTTCGCGATGGTCCAGCAGGATGATCTGACTTCCCGATTCCCCGAGGCGCTGCACGGCTTCGCGAAGCAGGCGGAGCGTGCGCTCGTCTTTCAGATGCCCTATGAGGTCGATCATGACGCATAGGCCCGGCTTCTGCCGGGTGCGGCTCAGGTAATACAACGCCGCGGCAGGGTGCTCGGTGTCGGCGACGGCTGGACTCCCGGAGAGCATTCCATCGCGCACGCCGAGGCTGACAGTCCAGAGCCAGAGGTCGCGCTGCAGTTCGATCGCGATCTCGCGCAGCATGCCAAGGACGTACTCTTCCTCATTCGTCTGGATCCAGACGCAGGGATGACGGGCGACGATGAGTTCCTCGAGGCGGTCGCGGTCGGTCATATGGCACGCCGTGCACGCGCCATTGTGGTATGAGCCGAGGACCCGGGCAACCGGACCGCTTACTCCGGCGGCCGGGGCGGGAGCCGCTCGCTGACTTCCAGCATGCGCAGCTCGAGACGCAAAAACTGTTCGCGCGCGGCCAGATCGGAGAGGACACCTCAAATCCATGCCCCTCTTGGGCTCAACAATTTTATCGGACCTTAATCAAGTGCGGAGCCGCCTTGGGTCGATATCAACCCTTTGAGCACCAAGAGGAGGCACTATGGGCGTAACCGTCGATCATCAGCCGCTGGCAATCGAGCAACTCGGTCTGCATACCGTCGGGCAGGTGCTTTCGCACGTGCAGCGCAATAACCGGCTGGTGGTGAACCTGCTGATCGACGGGGAGGAGCCCGATCTGGACCAATTCGGTCTGGTGAGACAGTCACCTGTCAATGGGCACGCGCTGTTCATCGAGACCGCGGAGCCGCGGAAGATGGCGCTCGACGTGCTGCGGGAAGTGGGCGAGCAGCTGAAGGAGGCGGACCGGCTCAGGACCGAAGCGGTCGAGCTCTTGCGGCGAAACGGCGCCGGCAAGGCGATGGAAAAGCTGAGCGGCTGCTTCTCGACCTGGCAGAACGCGCAGGAGTCGGTGCTCAAGATCGCGCAGCTGCTTCGAATCGATCTGGCGAAGATTGATGTCGCGGGGAAAGCATTGACGGAAGTGATCGCCAATTTCGCGACGCAGCTTCGTGAGATCCGCGCGTCGTTGGAAGATCGCGACTTCGTCACGCTCAGCGACATCCTCGCGTACAAGACCACCGAAACGAGCACGCAGTGGGGGCTGGCGCTGGACGCCATCCGCAGCGTGATCTGCTAAGCAAGCTTTCCTGCCTCTAATCGCTGGACCGGCGCCGGTTCACATCGCGCCGCGCTGCACCTACAATCGCGCGCATGACGCAAGACGCGCTGCAGGAGTTGTGCGAAAGCGGGCAGCAGCAGCTGATGGAGATGAAGTACCTGGAGGCGGAGGCGACGCTGGCCGAGGCGGAGCGGTACGCGTGGTCAGCCCGCGACTGGGACACGCTCTCGAGGCTGTACATGCCGCTGCAGGAAGCCCGGCGGCAGAGGCGGCAGCGCTGCGGGGAGGGGATGGTCGTCCTCGATCTGATCGCCGAGGGGCCAAGCGACCACGTCGATGCCCGGCACGTCGTCGAAAATTTCCCGCATGGGCAACTGCTCGTGGCCGGCTGGGGATCGATAGAGCCGGCGCGGCAGGTGCGGGTGCTGCAGGCGAAGCATGGTCTGTTTGTCGAGACCTTCCTGGCCGCCGCGTACCCGGCTGGTTCGGGGCGAATCATCGCGATCGTACCGCTCGAAGAAGTAAGGGTGCCGCCGATCGAAGCGGCGGCGTCAGTCGACGATCTCATCCGCCAGCTCCCCGCCCAGTGCATCGTGGTCAGCGACAGCGAGCTTCCCAGCGGCAGCCGCAAGGGGACGCCCGCGACCTACGGCGAAGTAATGGCGCTCTGGGAACGGCTGCACGCGCCGTTCCTGGCGGCGGCGGAGATGCAGGTTGATCCCGTGCAGAAGATGGAAGGATATCGCACGACGCTCCGCGTGGATTACGCAAGCGAACTGGCCCACCAAAAGCTCTCCGATGTCGCCCGCCACCTCCTGCGCGAGGCGCGGCAGGCGGCGCGAAGTTAGTCAATCACCCGGCTTACCCCACTTCTGTGAGATATGCGCTGTTTGTTTCAGCCGGGGGCGTTACGCTCTGCGGCAGACGCCGGGGAATGGCGCAAGAGGAGGCTCATATGACTTTCGGATATGGCCGGAGCGGTGGCTTCAACCTTCGGTGGATCATCGCGCTGGTGATCGCCGGCGTCGGGCTTGTCACCTACTTCAGCCGAACGCAGATCAACCCGGTCACTGGCGAGAAGCAGCACATTTCGATGACTGCCGACCAGGAGAAGGCACTGGGGCTTCAGGCAGCGCCGAAGATGGCGGCGCAGATGGGCGGGTGGCTCGATCCAAAGACCAGCCCTGCCGCCCGCGCCGTGGCTGCGGTAGGCCAGCGGCTCGCCGAGCGCAGCGAGGCGTCGAAGAGCCCTTACACAGGGAACTTCCACTATTTCTTGTTAAATGACACCGCGACACTGAACGCCTTTGCGCTTCCGGGCGGTCAGATCTTCATTACCCGGGCGCTGTACGACAAGCTGAAGACGGAGTCGGAGCTCGCGGGCGTGCTGGGGCACGAGACCGGGCACGTGATCGGGCGGCACTCCGCGGAGCAGATGGCAAAAGGCCAGCTCGGGCAGACGCTGGTCGTTGCAACGGGCGTCGGCGCCAGCGGCGATCGGAATGGGCAGATGGCGACGATCGCCGCGATGATGGCGAACCAGATGCTCAGCCTCAAATATAGCCGGGGCGACGAGAGCGAGGCGGATGCCTTCGGAGTGAAATACATGAGCCAGGCCGGGTACGACCCACGGGGGATTCTCCGCGTGATGCAGGTGTTACAGGAAGCTTCCAAGGGCGGCAGGCAGCCGGAATTCATGTCGAGCCACCCGGACCCGGGCAACCGGCTGCAAAGGCTCGAGGAGCTCATCAAACAGGGTTTCCCCAATGGCATTCCGTCGGACCTGACGGAGGGGAATCCGCTGCCGCCCACCGGCAGCGGCAGCGCGGGCACCGGGAACAACCCGCGAAGCAGCGATTGGTAGAGTGTCAATGGACGCAGAGCGAACGGGACGTCGCGGCTAGACGTCCAGGTTCTTCACCTCGAGCGCGTGCTCTTCGATGAACTGACGGCGGCGCTCCACGTCTTCACCCATCAGCACGCTGAAGAGCCGCTCCGCCTCGGCGGCCTCCAGTAGCGTGACGCGAAGCAGGACGCGCTCATTGGGATTGAGGGTAGTGTCCCAGAGCTGATCGGCGTTCATCTCGCCGAGCCCCTTGAAGCGTTTCACTTCGATGCCGGTCTTGCCAATGCGATGGACCTCTGGAAGGACCTGCGCGACGCCGGCGACGTCGTGCTGCTTCTCCTCGTTAAGCAGCGCGTACCGCGTGGTGAGTTTCTCGCCGCTGACGGATTCCTCCTGCGTGAGAAAGTAGTCGTCGATGGACAGCCCGTAGCCCTCCAGCCCGGCGAAGATCTTCTCCATCTCCTTCACTTCGTGCAGCTCGTGGTTTTTCTGGAGGCGCTGGACGGGCCCGTCGCCGTTTGCATGCGCCTTCGGCTCGGCGCCGTCGCCCTGGACCTGGGTCATCTCCTCGTCTTCGACGATGAAACGGTGCTCGCGCAGATATTTGTCGCGCTCGTCGGCGGTGTGGAAGAAGATCTCTTCTCCCTCGGCGACAATGCGGTACAGCGGGAGCCGGCCCGCTGAATCGCGTTTGGAGAGGAAGTCGGCGAAGTCGATCCCCCGCCGCTGGATCACCCGGACATTCTCCTCGAGCTTTGCCAGCAGCTCGACGACGTGGCGCAGCTCGTCGCCGGTGAGGCGGCGCGATTCCTTGCCGGTATCGGCGTCGCGGATGAGCAGTTGCGTGCCCTCGAGCCCCAGGTCGGTGTAGATCTGGCGCATGGCCCGCTCATTGAGGACGTATTCGCTCTTTTTCTTGCGGGTGACCATGTAGAGCGGCGGCTGGGCGACGTAAACGCGGCCCGCGCGCACCAGTTCCTGCATGTGGCGGAAGAAGAACGTGAGCAGGAGGGTGCGGATATGGCTGCCGTCCACGTCGGCGTCGGTCATGATGATGATCTTGCCGTAGCGGCGCTTCTCCAGGTTGAACTCATCGCGGATGCCGCAGCCCAGGGCGCTGATGATCGTGCGAATTTCTTCGTGGCCGAGCATCTTGACGAGATTGGCCTTCTCAACGTTCAGCAGCTTTCCGCGCAGGGCGAGGATCGCCTGCACGTTGGAATCGCGTCCCTGCTTGGCGGAGCCGCCCGCCGAATCACCTTCGACGAGGAACAGCTCGGTCTCCTCGTTGCTCTTGCTGCGGCAGTCGGCGAGCTTGCCGGGAAGACTGCCGCCTTCCAGTGAGTTCTTGCGCCGGGTGAGTTCCCGTGCCTTGCGTGCCGCCTCGCGCGCCTCGGCGGCCAGCATGCCCTTCTCGAAGATTGTTTTCGCTTCCTTGGGGTTCTCCTCGAAGTACGACCCGAGCTTTTCATTCACAGCGGAGACGACGAATCCTTCGACCTCGCTGTTTCCGAGCTTGGTCTTGGTCTGCCCCTCGAACTGGGGCTCCGGGACCTTGACACTGACCAGCGCGATGAGCCCTTCGCGCACATCGTCGCCGCTGGGGCGCGAATCCTTCATCAGCCCCGCCGCCTCGGCGTAGCGGTTGATGGTCCCGGTGAGCGCGGTCTTGAAGCCGCTCAGATGCGTGCCGCCCTCCTGCGTGTTGATGTTGTTGGCGAAGGAGAGGATCGTGTCGTTGTAGCCGTCGTTGTACTGCAGCGCGACTTCGAGCCGCAGGTCGGTTTCCGGATCATGACGCCTGAAATAGATGACGTGGGGGTGGAGGACGTTCTTGCCGTCGTTGAGGTGGCGGACGAACTCGATGAGCCCCTGTGAGTATTTGAATTCATCGCGCTTGCCGCTGCGTTCGTCCTCGATGACGATCTGCAGCCCCTCGTTGAGGTAGGCGAGCTCGCGCATGCGGCTGGCAATCACGTCGTACTTGAACTCAATCTCCGGGAAGATCTGCGTGTCGGGCTTGAAGGTCACCTTGGTGCCCGTCTTGGGCCGCGAGCCGATGACCTTGAGGTCGGACGACTTGTGCCCGCGCTCGAATTCCATGTGGTGGACTTTGCCTTCGCGGCTCACTTCGACTTCGAGCCATTCCGAAAGGGCGTTGACGACCGAGGCGCCGACGCCGTGCAGCCCGCCGCTGACCTTGTATGCGCTGCCTGCGGTGTGCTCGAACTTCCCGCCCGCGCCGAGCTTTGCGAAGACGACCTCCACGGTAGGGATCCTCTCGGTGGGGTGAATGCCGACGGGGATGCCGCGGCCGTCATCGACGACGCTGACGCTTCCGTCGGCGTTGATCTTGACCAGGATGCTGTGGCAGTGGCCGGCCCCTGCTTCGTCGATGGAATTGTCGACGATCTCGTAAACCAGGTGGTGCAGACCGCGCGCGGTGGTGTCCCCGATGTACATGCCGGGGCGGGCGCGGACGTGCTCGACGCCCTCCAGGACCTTGATCATGGACTCGGTGTATTCCCCTCCCGCGGGAAGCGGGCCGGCGGCGACAGGCGGCGTCTCGGGGACTGGTGTGGATCGATTCCCGGGCAGCGTCTCGTCAGCCATTCCTTTGCTCCTGTCACGCGAGCACGACGCGGGCGGTTGCGAAAATGCAACGGCCGATCCGCCGGATCCGTCTGGCGGGTCCTGCCTGGCCAAAGAACAAAGGGGCAGCCCCGAGAACGTGCTAATCTATTATCGCGAAACGCGACCCTAATACTACGATTTTGGTGGTGAAAAGGTCGGGTGAGCGACAGCCGGAAACGCCCGTTCGAGCGGATGTTGCAATCCTTGCAGGGGGCGCATTTCCCTTCGGGAATCTGTCATGGGAACGGGGCCAGAGCGTCGCACCCGGTGGCGTGCCTGCGAGGGGGCGGGAACCCTATAATCCGGCGATGTTTCGGCTGACGCGCGAGGTTCGATTCGCGATCAATTCGACGCCCGATCAGCAGCTTTCCGGCAAGCCCACGAACAGTTACGGCGGATTCCCCTCCCTCACGGGCCTTGGCCATTACTTCGCGTTGCAAGTCACCCTTGGCGGCCCGCTGAGCCGGCAAAGCAACTACCTGAGAAACATTAAAGAGATCGACACGATCGTTCGCGAGCGCGCTGTGCCGTGGCTCGAGAAACGGATTCGCGGGGGTCGTTTCGGCGGGCCAGGCGAGGTCGCAGGTGCGCTGTTCGAGCAATTGCGCAGCGCGTGGCCCGGCGCATCGGTCGAGGCGCTGCAGTTGTGGCTGAGCCCATTCCTGTCATTCGCAGTTCATGCTTCGGAGTATCCCATGGTCCGTCTGAGCCAGAAGTTCGAGTTTTCCGCGACTCACCGGCTGCACAACCCGACGCTATCGGAGGAGGAGAACTGCCGCAC
>JBBRCX010000075.1:0-22717 GCA_038204465.1 Tepidisphaerales bacterium
GAGCGTGCGCGTCGGCTCGGAGCTGATGCCCAGGCGCGAGCGAACGTCGGCGCGGCCCTGGCGGGCGGCTTGATTGTCAGGGTCCAGGTCCAGCGCCTGCGTGTAGAGGTTCTCGGCCTGGTTGTCCTGCTCGGCGGCGCGAGCCTTGTCGGCCTGTTCGACCAGCAGTTGCGCCTTGTACCGGTTCTGTTGCCGCTGAATTTCCTGCAACTGAACCGCGGCCTGCAGATCGCTCTGCGCGGTGCCACCCGAACCGCCGGCGACCGCACGAGCGCCGGGATCGCTGCCTGAAGGCGCCGTGCCCGTATCCGCGGCGGCGACCGGCGGTGACACCGAAGGCTGAGCCGCCGCGGGCGCGGGCGCGCGGGCGCCTCGCGATGCATCGGCCTGCTCTTTCTTGTCCATCCGCGCCAGGTACGTGCTGGGGCTGTCGCCTTCGAAAAGTCCCGGCTTGTAGCCGGCCGCCTGCGCTGCCTCGAAGTCACGGCGCGCGGCCTTCCAATCGCCCTTGTTGTATTCCGCCCTGGCGCGCTTGTAGTACTGTTCCCCGGTCAGCTGCTCGCCGGCGATATCATCCGGCGCCTGAGCAGCATTGATCACGTTGGTGCGCGCGGCGCTGGGCACCGCCGCCTGCCGCTGCGCCGCGGCGCGGGTCCCGGGGTCGGCAAAGCGATTGTTGGCCGCCGACTTGAAATGCTGTGCGGCCTCGAGCGGGCGGTTCTGCTGCGCCGCCCGCTCGCCCATTCTCAATTGCTCGCGGGCGTTGCGACACTCGTCGGCGCCCTTCTTCGCCTCAGATGTCGCGGCAATGACCAGGTCGCGGTCTCGATTGCTCATCCCCGCAGTCTGCACTCCGGCGAGTGTTCGCTCGGCCTCTTCGTACTTTTGCTCCTTCAACTCAGCCACACCCCGATGGAGCAACTGTCCTGCAGTGCGGCTCTCGTCAGCGGCGCTGGCCGGCGCGATTGAAGACGCGGGCTGATTGGCCGCAAGGTCCACCGTCGCCGCGGAGCGCGGCTGGCGGGCATAGAGCAGGGACAGCTGCCCCGCCGTCATGGGCAGCGCCATCGCGGCAGCCAGGCCGATCAAGGCGAGCTGCCGGCGCCGGTTCTGGTTTTTCCTGGAGTCATTACCTCGGGGAGTCTGGGCGGAGCCGCGGGAGGCGGGGCCTTGTCGGTCGGAGCACACGGGGTTCCTCCTTGGCGGAAAAGTTTCCGCCGCGGTAACCCGGCCGCACGCCACTGCGGCCGGTGAAACAAGCGCTACGACCCGCTGGGCATCGCCTGCCGCCCAACCCGCGCGGAAGCCATTCCACGTCGGGACAGCGGCAGTCGGCCTGTTGCGAATCGTCGGGGCATGCGCGGGAGAACCGGTCTGGTGAAAATCCTTGGTGTCCACTCTGACGGGAAGGCGCTCGTCTTCCCGCGAGGCTCCGTCAGGAGGAGACTCTGCGTCGTTAGGCCGGCGCTGGCACTCGGCGAGTTGCCCGGCGACGCACGCATCTTAACGACCGGTGTGCGGGGCGGCGATACTTTGCCACCACCTGACGACAGGGGTCAGACGACCCGGGACGTCAGAGCGCCGGCAGGCGTGAGCCTGTGAGAGGCGGGCACGAGATCGTGGTCGGTAAGCATGCGAAACTTCGCCGGCAGCTGCCGGGGCTGGTCCGGCCGGAGTGTTTCCGTCGCCCGGCGCAGCAGCATCTCAACGATACCGCATTGCACCGAGCTACGCCGGGAGTCTAAGCGAACCGGTTTGGCCTTGCAAATAAAATCGTCCGTCGCTGAGAACGCGGATGGACGCAGTGATGAATCAGATCTGGAGGGATCCCGCCCCGCCGGAATAGTGCTCTCGGTGGCTCGCCGCGCGCCTGCTTCACCGCATCGCATTCAAGTCCTGCCGGACATATTGCGGAATGAGCGCAACCAACTCTTCGATCCGCGCCATCTCATCGACCATCCCGCCTGGCGCGTATACGCCCTCCCGATGCAACAGAATAACGTCGCCGGCGAATTGCCAGTCCCGGCTCGGCTGGCTTTGCAGGTACTCGATCATCCGCGGGTGGATCAGGTCGTATGCCCGCTTTCGATCAGAACAGGTCACATGGTAGCGGCGATTGAACTCTTCGGACTCAAAGTTGATGTCATCGAAGCCTGCCGCTTTCGCGAGCCGGTCGAGCACCCCTTCGGGGCGGAGCCGCGTTCTGGGAAGGACCAATGGAACGTGAGCGACGACGATGCCGACGTCATGCCGAGTCCGGTCGTCGCCGCTGCCGGTTGCGTAGTGGTAGTCGAATAACTCCCATTTGATCTCCCCGCGCCGGGCGTTCAGATAGTTGGTGCAGCGCCGGTTGCTTCCCTTCCCGAATGGAACGAATCCCTCGAAGCGATCGGCGGTTCCGCCCGGCGCGGAGTTGTAAAACTCAAACCCGATGCGTGAGGCAAGGGTGGCGAGCAGCCGGCGCCTGCGCTGGGACAGGGCGTATTGGACCCCCGCGCCGGCAATGCTGATGACGGCAAAGATCGCGAAGATCCACAGAGGATTGCCGACACTCAGATCATCCACCGCCGCATCGTAATCGTGGCGGTGGCGCAGCGCATGAAAAAACCGGGACGACTGCGTCCCGGTTTTTAAAAGTTGTGATGCCGAAGCGCCTAAGCCGCAGACGCCTTTTCCTTCACGCGCTGGATGTCCGCGCCGACCGCCGCCAGCTTCTGCTCGATCTTTTCATAGCCGCGATCGATGTGATAGACGCGATCGATCTGGGTCGTGCCTCTTGCGACCAGTCCGGCCAGCACCAGCGCGGCCGAGGCGCGAAGATCGCTCGCCATGACGCTGGCTCCTTGAAGTTCCTTCACGCCCTGAATGATGGCGGTCGGCCCTTCCTTGCGGATCCGCGCGCCCATTCGATTGAGCTCGCCGACGTGCAGGAAGCGATCGGGGAAAATGCGCTCGGTGATGACGCTGATTCCGTCCCCCAGGCAGAGCAACGCCATGAGCTGCGCCTGCAGATCGGTCGGGAAGCCGGGATACGGCTGCGTGGTCATCTCCACGTTATTAATGCGCCGGGTGGACGAGACGAAGATCGTGCCGTTGCTGCGCTCGAGCTTCACGCCGACGTCGTTCAGGCGGTCGTCGACAGCAATCAGGTGGTCGAGGTTGCAGTTCTTCAGTTCGAGCTCGCCATTGGTAATGGCGGCGGCGATCATGAAGGTCCCGCACTCGATGCGGTCGGGGATGATGCGGTGCTCGACGCCGTGCAGTTTCTCAACGCCCTCGATGCGAATCTCGGGAGTGCCGTGGCCTTTGATCTTCGCGCCCATCTTGTTCAGCATGTCAGCGCAGTCGATCACCTCCGGCTCACAGGCGGCGCCGACCAGCACCGTTTCACCCTCGGCCAGGGCAGCGGCGCACATCACGTTGATGGTCCCCAATACGGTCGGACCCTGCGCGCCGCCGAGGTACATCCGGCAGCCTTTGAGCCGGCCATGCACTTCGCCGACCATGTTGCCGTTTTCGGTGCGGAACTCCGCGCCGAGCTTCTGCAGACCGCGGACGTGCAGGTCGACCGGGCGATCGCCGATGGCGCAGCCGCCCGGGATGGAGACGACCGCCTTGCCGCGCTTGGCAAGCAGCGGTCCGAGCACGCAGATGCTGGCCCGCATCGTTTTCACGATGTTGTAGCGCGCCTCACACATCTTCTCGTCGGTGACTTCGATATCGAGCGGACCATCGAGCGCGGGCATGTCGCCGGGGGCGCGGCCGGTCGGCTCGTGCCGGTAAATGTGGCAGCCGAGCTCGCCGATCAGCTTCGACATCGAATCGATGTCGCTCAGCCGCGGGACGCCTTTCAGAGTGGTCTTGCCTTCGGCGAGCAGGCAGGCGGCCATGATCGGCAACGCGCTGTTCTTGCTGCCGCTGATCTCGACTTTGCCTTTTAGCCGGCTTCCGCCCCGAATGAGGAAACTGTCCATTTTTCAGCCCATCCTTGAGCCCGGGCCTTCGCCTGAACGAGAAGCCCGTGACCCGAAATGTTTCGCTGACACGGGCGATCAAGCCCGCGGCACAACATTCGGTCTATCGGCCGGTCCATCGGCCGATTTCGAATTATCCCACAGTTCCAATAAATGCCCGGTTTATCGGTCGGCTTAAAGAGGTGAGCCGAACGATACCAGCAGTTACTATGAGACGCAGGACGAACGATTGCAAGGCCGGGTTCGGACCGAATTTTGCGTCGCGGCTTTCATGCAAGTGGACCCAGGAGGTGAATTGAATGGCGACTCGAGCGATGACGGATGAGCAGCGGTTGTTTTACGAGACAAACGGATACCTCGTGATACCCGGTGCGCTCTCGCCCACCGAGCTGGCCCGGGTGCGCGAGGCAGCGGACCGCGCCGAGGCGACCTGGCGGGCCGAACCGTCGCGACTAGGGTGGCGCAAGCCCAATATCGAGCAAGTCCTGGGGCCCATTGAGTATGACGACGTCTTCCTGGATCTGATGGAGCACCCCAAGGTCTTTCCGATCGTGCGGGAAATCCTGGGAAATGACGTCTCGATGATCGACAACGACTACTTCATTTCGCCCCCGCGAACGAGCTCGCATGCGTCTTGGCATCACGACGTGGGGCTTCCGGGCGTCTATCACCCGCGCTCCACGCTTATGGTGAAGGTGTTCTGGCTGCTGAATGACGTCTCCCCCAACGCAGGCCCCACCGCGGTGCTCCCCGGCTCCCACCGCTACCCGGAGAACTTCGTACTGCCCCAGGTGACCGATCCGGCCGACATGCCCGGACACGTGAAGATGGCATTCCCCGCCGGGACAGCCTGGTTCTTCAACGGCCGAACCCTCCATTCGGCCATGGACAATCAAAGCGACACCCGTCGCCGGGTCATCATCTATAACTACGGTCACTTCTGGATGAAGATCTGGCAGGGCTACGAGCCCTCGCAGCGCCTTCGGGATAACGCGCGCACGGCGGTCCGCCGCCAGTTGCTTGGCATGGGTGATGCGTATGAAACGTCGCTGAAGGATGGGGAGTAGCAAAGGCCGGTCATTGAACGACGGCGTGCTTGCGCAGCCGGAACTGGCGGGGAGTGAGACCGAAGCGCTCGTGGAAGAGGCGGTAGAAGTAGCCGAGGTTGCTCAGGCCGCAGTCGGTTGCAATCTGCAGAATGGGGCGGCCGCTCATCTGCAGTTGTTTTCCCGCGTGGTCGAGTCGCAGTTCGTTCACCAGGTCTGTGGTGGTCTTGTTGAAGTGCCGGCGCACGACGCGATTGAGATGCTCGGGACACCGATCGGCCAATCGCGCCAAAGCTGCGGTTCCCTCAGCAAAATGAGCAGGATCTGCGAAAGCGGCCAATGCTGCCCGCAGCCATTCCGGCATGGCCGACGGCGCCGGCTCGCTCGGCGCGGCAATGGCGCGCAGGAGGTCGAGCAGGAAGCAATCCAACTGCAGGCGCGACTGCGCCGCGGTGACCAGGCTGTCCGCGAAACGGCTGACTGCGACCAGCGTCGCTGGATCGACGCGAACGGTGAGTGGTAAAGCTCCATCGCGCCAGGGAAACTGCTGCCCGTCCGCAAAGTATCGTTCGCGCAGCGCTCGAGGCACGGCGCTGGCGAACGCAACGTTGACCATCGTGAACCCCCGCGCGTCCTGAGCGAGAAAGCCGTGCCGGTCGGCGGCGCGGATGGCTACCAGGTCGCCGGCGATGAGCGGCAATCGCTTCGCGTTGATCAGGTGCACGCCTCGGCCGCGCTCGATCCAGAAGATCTCGGCGAAGTCGTGCGTGTGCACCGAAGGCGATTGCCCCCTCGCGTACTCGATCCGCGCGACGTGAAAGTGCCCGCCGGACGGTACGAAGTTTTTGAGCCGAAGTTTGGTGATGGCCTTCAATTGTCACTGGAGTGTAAGCTTTTATGCGGATTTGGCGAAGAATTGTCATTCGCGTCGTTATACGATTCTTCGAAGCAATCAAAAGTTACCGGAGCAACGATGCCAGGCCGTCTATCGTCCCAGGATGTGGAGTTCTTCGGGCGCGAGGGATACGTGCTGCCGAAGGAGCCGCTTCTTCCGCAGCCGAAGTTCGACGCGCTCAAGCAGCATTTCGAACAGAAGCTTGTCGACTGGACCCGCGATTCCGGCGGGAAGTCGCCCGAGCATATGGACGTGCCGCATTTCACCGACACCAAGCTTTTCGACTGGCTGTTCGCCGACGAAGTCCTGGACGCGGTCGAATCGCTGATCGGCCCGGACATCGCGCTGTGGTCAAGCCACTTCATCTGCAAGCCCGCCGGGACCGGCAAGCGCGTGCCGTGGCACGAGGACTCGGCCTATTGGGGCAAGGTGCTCGATCCGATGGAGGTCGTGACCGTCTGGCTCGCGATCGACCCCTCCACTGCGGCCAACGGTTGCATGCGCGTCATGCCGCGCACGCATCACAACGGCTACTCGGAATACGACACTGTGAAAGACGCCGATGCGAATGTCTTCGGCACCGAGATCAGGAAGGAGACGCTGGACGAATCAAGGGCGGTCGATTTCGTGCTGGAGCCGAACCATTGCTCGATCCATCACGCGAAGCTGATTCATGGCTCCAACGCCAACACTAGCGCGATGCGGCGCTGCGGCTATACGATGCGTTACGTCCCCGCGAGCAGCAGATTTCGCCCCGCCGACCACTTCGGCGCCTTCCAGATTTACCTCGCCCGAGGCCGCGACAAAGGCGGCAACCGCTACGGCGACCCGACCCGCGTCAATGAAGCATGGGTCAACGCCGACCAGGAAGCGCAGCGCAAAGCAAAGCTCTTGGCCGGGTAGAACGAGACTCGAGACAGCGCGATCCGCTCGCGTAGCGCGAATCCACCCACGCGCAACAGAAATGAACAAAGACCCAGCGTCAGGAGAGACGCCGGGCCACTGCTTTAGATTTCGCTCGTGATGGACGCCTGTTGTGCTAGGCGACCATTTCCTTGAGGCTCTTGAGCGGGCGCACCTTCACCACCCGCCGGGCGGGCTTCGCCTTGAAGAGCTGCTCCTGCTTCGTGAATGGGTTGATCCCGGTGCGGGCCTTCACGGCCGGCTTGTTGATCACCACGATCTTCATCAGGCCCGGCACGGCGAACATGCCCGGTCCCTTCTTGCCGACGGCGCTCTTGATCTGGAGCGTGAGCGCCTCCAGAACCGCGGAGACTTGCTTGCGCGATAACCCCGTCTGCTCCGCCGCGCTCGTGAGAATCTGGCCCTTGGTCGGAGACTTGCCCGCTGACTTCCCGTTTGCTGATGCCATTTGAACTGGCTCCTTCCTTAAAGGAAACTTTCGATCGTCAAAATGTGACGTTTTCTTTTACGAGAGCAGACGCGGCGATGCAAGCGACAGATCAGCAAAAAACCCGAAGAATTCAGTACTTTTTTACCTCTCCCTTCAACCCGTGCCCGTCGGACCGGCGCCCGGCTTCGTCGCTTGCCACGGCTAACGGCCGTGCTTGATCCCCCCGCGCCCGATGTAGAATCCGCGGTTTCGTTCCGGAGAGGCAGATGCCTGATTTTTCGAAACAACTGGAAGAGTTCAACCGCGAGGGCTTTCTCGTCATTCCTGATGCGCTTCCGCCGGCGCAGGTGAAGCGGCTGCGCGAGGGAGTCGAGCGCGAGTTCGAGCGGAACGACGCCGAGGCGGCCATGTACGGGATGGAGCGCATGTGGCGGCCGAAGATGTTCGAGCACGGCGAGGCGTTTGAAGCACTGGTGGATCACGAGCCGATCGTTTCACTCACCGAGCAGATCGTCGGGAGCGACTGTCACCTGATCGCGATGAGCGCGCTGCGGACCGAGCCGGGAGCGGGCATCTCGTTCTGGCATGCGGATGAGACCGTTCGGTTCCCGCGCCCCGAGGACGTGCCGCTGGACCCGCGCATCCCGATGCCGTGCTTCATCGTCAACCTCAACTATTACCTGTGCGACGTGGATGAGGAGTTGGGGCCGACCCAGTTCGTCCCCCGCACGCACCGCAGCGGCCGGGCGCCGGCCAAGGCGGACGAGGACGCCAACGGCAACCCCGTCCATGAGGGCCGCAGCGCCGTCAGCGCCACCGGCCCCGCCGGCGCCTGCGTCCTCTGGCACGACCAGACCTGGCACCGCGGCGCGGTCAACAAATCGAAAGACCGCATCCGCTGGGTGCAACAGGCGCCGTACGGGCGGCGCTTCATCGCCCAGCGCTTCTGGCCTTTCGTGAACTACCACATGCCCGAAGAAATACTCGATCGCGCCAATCCGCGCCGCAAAAGACTGCTCGGCGTCCATGACATCGGCGCCTACGGATGAGTGTAGAACGAGAAGCACCGCGGATCAGCTTCGCGCCGCCGCCATCCTTCCCCCATCCTCGATCTTCTCCTCCGGCGGCGCCGTCGTGCAGCAGGAGGGATCGATCCCCGCGAGCATCATGCCCTGTCCGCGCGATTCATGGGCGCGGGTGCTCGGCGGATCGGTTGGGTCGCGCATCTGCACCAGCATCGTCGTGCGCGCCTCGTTCGAAGTGTTCACCCCCGAGCCGTGAATCGTCAGGTAGCTGAACAGCAGCACATCGCCCGCCTCGGCCGGACAGGGCGTTGCCTGCTCGATCGGATAGCTTTGCGCCGGCAGATGATGATCGTTGCTCGATTCGTGCTGCAGCCACCCGAGCTTGTGCGAGCCGGGCACGACGCGCACGCATCCCTTCTCCAGCGGCGCGTCGTCGAAGTGAATGATGGCGGCGATCATGCTGTGCCGCTCGTGCGGAAAATAAGGCACGTCCTGGTGCATCGGAAACGGGCTGCCCGTCTCAGGCGGCTTGATGAACATCTTCGTGTGGTGAAGTTGCACGTTGGGTCCGAGGATCGACTGCGCGAGCGAAGTGAATCGCCGGTTGACAATCAGGCGCGTCGCCCAGGCACTGTGGAACTGCACGTCGTGACTGTGCAGGATCACGTGGCGTCCGTTCCTCACGCTGCCCCAGGTCGCGTTGATGTCGCGGATCTTCTGCAGGCGCTCGGCCAGGTCGTGCAGCTCCCGTCGTCCTTCGGCAGCCTCCTCGCGCGTGAAAACGCCTTTGACCAGGACATAGCCGTTGGCGTCGTACGAACTCTTCTGTTCAGCCGTCAGCCCACTCATCACCATGGTTTGCTCCGAAATTCGCGGCAGTGGTAAAAAGTCCCCTTTCCACTCAAAGCAGAATGACGTGCGGCGCCTGTCCCCGCAATTGGAACTTTTCAGTCATCGTGGTAAGAAAACAACAATGTCTTCGACAACGGCAGGCCAAGGTATGGGCTTCCCCTGGCCCCTGCGCGCGTCAGCGCCTGTGGCAATCGCCGGCCGTTTCCCGCTGGATGACCTCGGTTTTTCCTATCGCTACCGCTCGCGCACCCATGCCCTGCACCTCTACGACTACAGCGGCGCGATCCTGATCGGTCGGCGGCGGTTCGCGATCCGTCCCGGGGATGTGACGCTCACGCCCGCAGGTATCGTCAGCCGGTATGATGTTGCCAATCCTGGACATCATTGGTGCGTTCACTTCGCCGCGATCGACGTGGCGGCGCCCCGCATCCGCCTGCCGTTGCACTTCTCGCCGGGCCCCCAGCGCGAGTTTGCGATCGAGCGGATCACGCACGTGGCGCGGCTGCACGCGCAGTCGGATGCCAGCGGGCGCGGGAAGATCGCGGCCGCCGCCGCTTCAGCAGCGCTCCAGGAGTTGCTGCTCTGGCTGGCGCTCTCGGCCCGCACAGCCAAGCCAGGCGGCCGCAGAAACCGAAGTGCGCAAGCCGTCGAGCGTCTGGCTTCGCTGCTGGAGACGCGCTTCACCGAGCCACTCAGCGTGCCTGAGCTGGCCGACGAGGTGGGGCTGGCGCAGAACTATCTTGCGAAACAATTTCGCGGCCGTTTCGCGATGACGATCCCGCGGTACCTTTTATCGCGAAGGATCGAGCACGCCCGCTACCTGCTGTTGAACACCGACATGCCGGTCGGCCGGATCGCGGCTCGGGTTGGAATGCCGAACCCTCAGCATTTCAACAAGCAGTTTCGCCGGCTCGTCGGGACAAGCCCGAGCGCCTTGCGGGAGCAGCGCGAATTGAAGGTGCGCTCGTCGCGCGAGATCTATCGCGACGGAGCGAAATGAAACTGGGAGCTTAACCTGCGGTCGGACCGCACCATGCGATGACTCCCGCGTATGCTATACTGGTGTGCGGCCAACGGATTGGCCGACATTCTCGTGGGTGAGGACTTTCATGCGAAGTGCTGTTGCGGCCCTGACGTTCGTGATTGCGTTGGCTGCCCCCGCGTTTGCGTCGCCAAGAGAGGCGCGCATTCCGCTACGCCATGGCAACCTGCACGTAGCCGACCTTTGCACTGCCGCTACGCGGGAGATGCACCTGCCCGGCCTGCGCTTGTACTTCGGCGGCGATGTCAATCTCACGGGCCTGCGCGGATCTTTGTTCGTCGCTGCGCTAAATCGATCGCTTGGCGATGGGTGTCGCGTCACGCTCGGTGATGATGCGCTGGTGTTGCATCTCGACACGGAGAAGCTTCCCGGGGATATGACGAGCGCGAAGCGGGCCGCTCGCGTCTTCACGGAGGAAATCGCGCCAGAAGCCACCGCCGCCCAGAGGCGCGGCTACGGCCTGCGCATGCCGCGCGAAGTCGATCCCTCCAGGCCGATGGTGATCCTCGTGCATGGCCTGGACTGCGATGGGAAGGCGTGGAAGCCGATGACGGCCCTTCTCGCGGGTGAAGGCTACCAGGTCGCGTACTTCAACTACCCGGACGACGAAGGCATCGATGAGAGCGCGGCATTGCTTGGCGAAAACATGAAGGCGCTCCGAGAAACTTTCCCAGCGCTTCGGACCGAAATCGTCGCGCACAGCATGGGCGCCCTGGTCGCCCGCGAGTACATCGAAGGCGCAGACTATGCGGGCGGGGTCCATCACCTGATTCTCCTCGCACCGCCGAACGCCGGCTCAAAATGGGCGCCTTTCCGGTTCGCGCTGGAAGCCGAGGAGCATTACTGGCTCGCGCGCCACGACCGCAACTGGCGGCCGAGTTGGATCATCACCGATGGACTCGGTGAAGCCGGCCGCGACCTCAAACCAGGCAGCAGGTTTCTCAAACGTCTCAATGAGACGCCGCGCCGCGATGGGGTGAACTATACGATCATCGCAGGCTCCCGAAGCCCTGCGAACCGGCTCATCGCCAACGCGCTTGGCGCCAGCGCGCGGGTCGTTCCCGACAGCATCGCAGGCTGCTGGGGCCTCCGCCAACTCAAGGGCGGGCTGCAGCGCCGCGCGGAAAGCCTTGCCGGCAAGCCCGGCAGCGGTGATGGCGTGGTCTCAGTTGAAAGCTCGAAGCTCGCGGGCGTCGAAGACTTCGTTGTGCTCCCGACCGACCATGCCTCCCTCTATTGTGGAACCGCTGAACAGCCCCCCGCCGCCTGGGACACCATCAAGGATCGCTTGAGCCGCTAATTCGACGCCGACGATGGTGTCGTCGACGCGCGGGTAGCCGGGCGCGTCTCGGCGCGCAACGACATCGGATCGACGCCGAGCGAGCGCAGCTCAACGCATGCGAGGGCCGCGTTGTCGTTGGGATCGGTGGCTGTCGCCAGAACGCATTGCTTCAGGTATTGGGCCGCCTCTTCCTTCGCACCGCGCAGCTGCATGAGCTTCGCGGTGAAATAGTAAATATTAGACTGCTCGCGGGGCTCAACGGTTTCCTGCACCAGACGCTCGATTTCTGCCGCATTCGGCTTCGCCTCCGGATCCGAGGCAAGCGCTTCTTTGAAGATGCCCGCGAGTTCCACAAGTTGAGGCCGCGGACGCCCGAGGGTCCGGTGCCGCGGGCCCTTCTCCATCACGGTATCCAGAGCGACCGCCCGGGCGGTGACCTCGGGAGTGAGCATTGCGAATTGCAGGCCTGCCCAGGGGTCACCGTCGGTTTCATACATGCGCTTGAGGATCGGCAGCGCCTTTTCGGTTTCCCCTGTCAGCAGGTAAAAGGCCGCTGCACTCAAGGCGAGCTCTCGATCCGGGCTGTTCTCAATCGATTTAACATTCGCCGTGACGACCTTGCGCGCCGCTGCTTCATCGCCGTGCCCGGTGATGCGGCACCAGTTGTACCAATCCATGGGGCGGCTGTAGTGCTCACCTGCCTCCTTCACCCAGGCTTCGGCCTGCTCCCATTGCTTCAGGCCTACCGCCGCCCGCGCAGCGCACCTCATCGCCCAATAAGCGCGCGTTTCGGCGGCGGCCTCGGCGTAGGGTTGCGCCTTCTCGAACTCGCCCTGATTCATCAGGTAGTCGGCGATTTGCACCTGGACCTGCGCATGCTGCAGCCCATAGTCCGGCTGCTTGAGAAACTCATCGAGCGTCGCAAGCCATTTCGCCTCGTTGCCCTGCGCCTTGTAGACCTCAGCGAGCGCGGCGTATCCCTCCTGGTCGGGGGCAACCTCGAGATACTTTTTCAACGATCGCTCCGCCTCGGGCCATTTGTGCAACTCGGCATACTTTTGCCCCAGGGCCATCGCCACGGCGGGATGCACGGCGTGATCGGCCTCCCATTGCGGCGCCTCCTTGCTCGCCGCCTCCCAGTCTGCTTCGACGCTGGCGGCAAACGCCATCGGCGAGTGAGGGGTGACGATGCTCAGTTGATCCACAGAGGTCTTGCCAATTCCCGGGCTGTTTCGGTAGAGCACGAGCAATCGCTCGCATTCGCCCGCGGTTCCATCGGTATGGGCCATCGCTTGAGCCCAAACGTGAGCGGCAGGATTCGCCGAGCCGATCAGTTGGAGCATTGGCTCCATTTGCAGTTCCGTGTCCACCGGCTTGATTTGCGCGGCCAGCTGGCGCCAGCGATCGGTGCCGTCGTGATACGCGCCGTACGCCTCGATGAGATTTCGATAAGGATGCTCTGCGATCAGGGGTTTGGCCTCCTGGGCATATCCGCTGGCATCCACTCCCCAAGCCATCGCGATCAGCTTGGCTTGCCGGTAGACGTGAATGAACGTCGTCTCCTGAATCAAGCGGCCAAGCGCTGCCCACGACGGCTCTCCAACGTCCTTGCCCGCCGTACCCTCGGCGACCAGCGCCGCTGCCACGATCGCGCGTGCTTCAGGATTGCCGCCAGGCCGGCGGTGCTCCTTGACCTGTTTGATTACCGCCGGTGGAAAACCGTGGATCTCCTCGAGGCGAGCGCCCAGACTCTGGCCGAATATCGCCGGGCCGGCGGGAGTGAGCTGGTTCAGCATTCCCGGCCCGGTGTGATCGCACATGGCATCGATCAAGCGCAGGCACTCCGGATTCGACTGCGCCGCCGCCTGCGCGATATTCATCACCGCCCCCTGACTTTTGCAGTTCTCAATCGTGAGAAACGTCAGGTACATCGCCAGCGCGCCGTTCTCCCCGCCGCTGGCGAGCTCGATGAGATGCGCGGTTTCGTAGTGGCAGCAGGCGTGGATCAGCTCGACCCACGCCGGCGCGTGCGCGGCCCCCGGTAGCGTCTTTGCCGATGCGAGATCGTCCAGCGCCTGCTTATGAAATCCCGTCAGCGCCAGGGCGTAAGCGCGATGCCAGCGCGCGTTGGCGGACTTCGGCTCCCTCGCGATCATCCGCTGCGCGTACAGCAGCGACCGCGCGGTGAATGCCTTGTGCGCGGGACTGAAATGGAATTGCGTGAGCTGGCCCAGGTTGGCATATCCGCGAACCAGGACGCCGAGCAGCGCGGGCGATTCACCGTTGGCGCGGATCGATTCGTGCGCCCGCCGGACCGCATCGAACTGCGCGAGAAACGTCATCTGTCCGAGCAGCGCCTCGGCGTCGTCGGGCGCCTTCGCGTCGGGCTTCGCCTGATTTGGCTGCCCGGCGAATCCCGCCTGCTTCAACGCGGTAACGAATTCGCCGCGCGACATCGGCTCCATGCGCTCCAGAAGTGCGACTTCGTCGAGAAAGGTCATGGCAAGCGTTTTCACGTCAACCATGTACTCCTGGACGCCATGCCCCGGGCTTCCGAGCTCGATGCGCAGACGATCGCCAATTATGTGCGTCCCGATCTGCATCGGCGCTGCCCCGCTCGGGAAGGGCTCGCGCAGCACCTGATCGCGCGTTGAATGTCCCAGCTCGTCGCGCGCAGCAATGAGGACCGCCTGCCGGACCAGCTCCCGGATCATGAGACCCTGCTGCATCTGCGCCGGAGCTTGCGGATCGCGCCGGTCCAGACAAAAAACGGAGTCAGACGCTTGAGTGCTTGCCGCCGGTTGCGAGTCGGCAGCAGCGGCTACTGCACTGAGCGTGAAGAAAAACAGGCACGCGATCCAGTGAAAGCGCAGGTTCATCGCCAGTTGCCTCCTCAGAAATGTTCCCCGTTGCCGGACATGGATCGGCTCCCGGACAAACCGGTGGGCTAGAACTTCGCCGGACGGTTGTACTGCTGCGCTTCGCCGGTGGCAAAAGGATCGTACTCGAGCTCGATCTGTGGGACGCGCGCGGGATCCAGCTCGATTTCTCCCCTGGCCTGCGGCGGCTGTGCTTCGATGACCGGCCGCAACGTCTCGTGCATTCGCTCCAGGAACTTCTTAACGTTCAGCCCCATGAAGACCGGCGGAAGCGCTTCGAACTTGGGCCGGTAGCTGTTGTAGAGACTGACTACCCCGCGCGGGTTGGAGCGGCGGTAATGCTCCAGGGCCACTGCGCACTGGATCATCCCCTGGTAAAAGTCGTGCTTGAGACCGTACGCCATGTGCCAGGCGTCTTCCCAGGTCTCGTGTGCTTCGAAGAACTCCTGGTCGTTGAACAGATGAATGCCGTCGTAATAGAGCTTGCGCTCCAGCTCCGGCGGCATGGGGTGACTGGCAGCCATGGGATGGACGCGGGGCAGCGCTCAGCCCTTCGGCTTGTCGCGCTCTTCCAGCGTGTAGAGGTCGAGGTAGAAATACAGAAGTTCCTTGCCGCCGACCGTGCGCGTGCGGTCGTGGCGGAAGCGAAACTTTTCGAACAGCCGGATGGCCGGCTCGCGGTCCATGAACGTGTCGAGGGTGATCTTCAAATACCCCTTCTCGTGGCAGAACTTCAGCGCCGTCTCGACCAGGGCGCTGCCAATGCCGCGGCGGCGGTAGTCGCTGCGCACGCGGAGGCGGCGGATCTCGCCGACACCCTCGTCGTGGTGCTGCACGCCGATCATTCCAATGATCTCCGGGCCCTGGTCTTTGGTTTCGGCCACCCAGCAATGGTTGCCGGGTGAATTCATGTAGGCCGACTGAATGTCATCAATATCGAGTCCGGTGTCGTTGTCGGCGAGTTTGCCGCCTTCAGGCAGGCCCTCGAGGTAGAGCTTCTGACATGCGGGCTGGTCGGTAGCGCGGAAGCTCCGGACATTGAATGAAGATTCGGGCGTGCCAGCCATGCGCGGGCCATTGTAGCAGCGCGTTTCCAACGGCGGAACGACAAGGGGGAGCAATGCCGACGCTTGAACGAGAGTTGAACGACGGCAGCGCGGGGACAAACGTTTCCGAGATGGATCAGGACCTTCGGAAAGCAAGAGGATCAGATCGGGAGGAATCGCAGAAGATCGCTGTCGGTGTCGAGCAGCGCCACGGTCTTTTCCTTGGCGCGATGCAGTGCTCCAGGGTTGATGACGCGAACGCGGCCAATCCGCTCATCGTGCCGGACGTGCGTGTGCCCATGCAGCAGGTAATCGTGCCGCTGCTCGGCCAGGAGACGCCGCATCGCGGGCAGATCATCGCCATGAAGGACCGCGAAGTTTTTGCCGCCGAGCTCGAGCGCGCCCGCGGCGCCAAGCGATTTGATATGAAGTTTCTCCGCGTAGCGGTCGAGCGAGCGGCGGTCCCAGTCGTTGTTGCCCCAGACGAACGCCGAGGGCGTACCGGCCAATTGATCGAGTACGCGCTCGGAGCCGACGTCGCCGCAATGAATGAGGAACTCCGCCCCGAGCGTGCGCAGATGCTTGACGGCCAGCGCTGTCGCCTCGACGCGATCGTGAGTGTCACCCAGGATTCCGACGAGCACGAATGCAGAAGGTAACGTTGCGGGCGATGGCGCGTCCAGCAGCTGGGTGAGCTTCGCGAGTTCAGCGCTGCGCGGCTGGCTGGGTCGAGGGCTTTTTGGCTCGGCTGGTCTGCGGCACGATGGTTTCGGCGCAGCGCGCAGCCAGACTGAGTTCGGCCGGGTCTGGCGGAAAGGCGCGCTTGCAGCCGAAGTACACGACCCACGCGGTGAATCCGTCCGCGACG
Organism: Tepidisphaerales bacterium; assembly: GCA_038204465.1. GTDB lineage: Bacteria > Planctomycetota > Phycisphaerae > Tepidisphaerales > Tepidisphaeraceae > JBBRCX01. The sequence continues at coordinate 16,264 of JBBRCX010000075.1, forward strand.
GCGAAACCTCTCACGTGATACTTCTTGTTTTCCGCTTCGAACCAGCAGCGCCCGAGGGAGTCGGTCCAGTCGCCGATCAATCGCCCATCATCGGCCTTTTCGGTATACCTTGCCTTGGCGAACCACAGCACCGCCCCGGCGCCCAGCGGAAGCGGCAGGTGGATCAGCCCCACGCCGACGCCGGTATGGCCCGAAGGCGAGCGCCACTGCTGGTGTGCGAAGAGCGGCGTGTGCTGCAGCGGCATCACTTCCCATTGGCGCGGCACGCCGCAACTGACTCTCACCGACTCGATCGTCTCCGCCGGCTTAAGCCCGGAGAAATCGATCATCGCCTGGTGTGCAATCAGTCGCTGGGTAATCAGTGGCGCAGAAGTCTGGCAGCCAGCGTTGATCGATGCTGTCGCGACAACGCCGATCACCGTCAAAGCCAGACGCGTGGCCCTTGCGGTGACGACGTGACGAGCGAAGTACAACACGCCCATAACGTCTCCATAACCCAGCGGCGGCCGGTATGCCGCCGGAACTATTAGCCTGACTGGCGCGTCCTCGTCGCGCCCGTTCGTCAGCTATGAACGGCATGCATGAGCTTCATCAGCGTTCGCCCACACGAGTATGTTCGCGAGCCGATTGGGCCAGTTCAAGCTCTTGCTCGTTGACCGGTTCCCCCGTGCGCGTTCCCGCGTAGACGGCCCAGGCTCTCCAACCATGGGTGACCAGGAATGCGCGGATCGTATATAGCCCGCCCTCGGCGACGAAGCGGACTCCAGGCAGGTCGGCGTCCCGCTGGCGGCTCAGCAGATCGGCCCGCCCTTCACTCTTTTTCATTTCCTTCAGGAAGCCGCGCAGCGTCAGATCGGCCCCGACCGGCCAGGGGAGCGAGAAGCGGATGACGCCGTAAGCGGTGGTGCCGCTGGGACTCACCCAGACAAGATGGGTGTGCCGCCCGCTCTTCTTGAGGGGATCGGTATGCCAGGCGATCGGGGGCTGGCAGATCGCCTCAACCTCCGCGACGCGCTGCGGGTCGGTGAGCCCGACAGGCCGTTGCACGCTCACCGCGGGCTGCATCTTCGCCCGCTGCGCGGCGCATCCGAAGCACGAGAGCAGCGCGCTGGCGGCGAGCACGGTGAGGAGACGAAGAGGGTCGCGGCTTTGGCTATTCATCCATGAATAGAACGTCGCCGTCGTCCGGGAAGTTTGACGGGGGCTCTTCCGACCGACGGCGGCGCAGTTTCGAGAATGCCAGATAAGAGTCCTACTTCTTCTCAGCGCCGGCGGTCTTCTGGAAGCTGTAGGTGCCGCCAAATTTCTTGCTGAAGCGCTCCACGCGGCCGGCGGTATCAACGAACTTCTGCTTGCCGGTAAAGAATGGATGGCACTGGCTGCAGATATCGACGGTGATCTTCGGCAGCGTGCTGCGCGTGACAAACGTGTTGCCGCAGGCGCAGTGGGCGTTGCAGGTCTGATAACGCGGGTGAATCTTGGGCTTCACAATGAACTCCTTGGGCCGGTCGTGCGTCGGGCGAGGACCTCGCGAAAATCGCGCGATCCTCATTTGCCTGACGTCAGCCGGGCTTATGGATCGTACGCTGATGGAGCGGACGAGTTTAGGTCCGCCAAGCCGAGCACGGTTCATGCCGTCAGCGGGGGCGGAACTGTAGCAAGCCGGAACAGGCGCGGCAAGGACAACGGGGCGGGAAAGGCTGGTTTTCCTGCCGAAAGCGTGGTTTTCAGGCAGCTTAAATGAGACCGCATTTGCCTGCGGCCGGAAATGAATCGTAGGCTGCACCGGCCGGCATGGTGTGCCGGAGGGGCAAGCTAACGGAGGCGAGATGGAGTTGACCGAAACGTTGAGCATTCGTGCGAAGCAGCCGCTCTCGCAGCCGGATTGGCCGCCGCAGGTGGAGCTGATCCTGTCGGCAATGGAGACAGGCCGGCACGATCACGTCAACCGCCGCGCCGCCCGCCGCATCCCCTACCGGGTGCGGGGGCAGCTCAAGCTTTTCACCGATGACGCACAGACCGAGGGGCGCGTGGTCTACACGCGCGACGTGCACCCCCGTGGACTCGGGTTCATCACCCCCCACCGCCTGCCGCTGGGGTACGGCGGCCAGATCGAGCTGCCGGCTCCGGATGGACAGAGCGTGAGCGTGCACTGCACCCTCCTGAGGTGCCGCGAGGCAGCGCCGGGGTGGTTTGAGGGCGCGGTCTACTTCAATCGAGAGCAGCCTCAGCTCGTCCCCTGAATCTCCAGGGCGGCGCAATCAGCTCGCCCCCCACCGCCGTCCGCTCATGTGAAGGACTTGGCCTGGCAACGCCCGCCCGCCGATGCCAATCCATCTGCACGCGCGGCGACAATAAACGCTCGCCGCGTCCCCGCTTTGGATTTCCTGCATTTTCCATCGAAAAACCCATCCCTCACCCACCCCACGACCATCCGACCCCCACCCGCTCCCCATCCGATCCCCATCCGGCCCCCATCACTCCGCCATGACTCTCCCGTCGAGCGTCCATCTCCTCCCCAACAACCCGCCGTTAAGGCTCCGACCATCCCCCATCCGCCCACCGCCCCGCAGCCAAGTCGTCACCGTGTACTTCCCACCCCCGCACCAACGAGCTACCGCAAAGAAAGCGCGAACAAAGGTGGAAGGCGGCCCGCATCACCTTCCGTGGCGATTGGCACGTCAACATCCCTCATCATCTACACCCTGCGGCGAAATCGCGCGCCGGGTAAAATGTGCGGATTCAGAGGGTCGAGACAGAGCAGACCCGTCCCGTTTGTCCCGTCCTGGACCCGTCCCGTTTGTCCCGTTCTTCATCACCGACCTGAAGGCTGATGAGATCTGCATCCCGTGACGCGATGAGCCGGCTATAGGTCTGCCCACATTCCGGGCACCGCTCTGGAGTGGCGCGCAGGTCATAGCCGCACACCGTGCAGTGTCCTGGAAGGGTCGCTCTACGTCTAAATCGCTGCAGGAGGAGGAGACAAGTTCCCACCGAGCAGAGGATCACGAACCACGACGGTAACCAGACAAAATAGAGAGGAGACTCATTATAACCTGTGCCGAAGCCGAGTGCCGGAGGCTGATAGAACGGGATTTGCTCGGTATACCATCTTGGCGACGTCATGGAATACACCCCCGCCTCTAAATGCATTGTTTTCGCCTTCGACGGATCAATCCGACCGTACATTCCGCGCAAATGTCCCGAAAAACCTCCGACAGCGAATATCTGACCGTTGGGGAGCGATAGCGTGATTTCGAACGACATACGATAGCTAAGCACGGCCATTGCGATCCCAGTCAGCAATGTGATGCAGGCGACTACGCCACAAACGCGATGTAGCACTCGTCTCTTCATCTGATCCACATGAAAGAGGGTACTCTCATTTTACAGTGACGGTAAGGGTGCCCGTGAGATTTGGATCGTTGTCTGCTACGATCTCAACCTGATAGGTTCTGACGGGCGGCACGGGGCCTGCGCCTTGATAAGTATATTCCACCGTTGTATTCCCCAGCGCTTGGGATCGTTATTGGTAATCTTGATATCCGTCGCAGCACCACCGCCTGCAATCGGGGTTACCGTCCCGTTTGTCCCGTTCTGGACCCGTCCCGTTTGTCCCGTTCTTCATCACCGACCTGAAGGCTGATTAAGATCTGCCTCCGGCGACGCGATGAGCGGGCTATAGGTCTGCCCACATTCCGGACAACGCTCTGGAGTGGCGCGCAGGTCATAACCGCACACCGTGCAGTGTCCTGGAAGGGTCGCTCTACGTCTAAATCGCTGCACGAGGAGGAGACAAGTTACCACCGAGCAGAGGATCACGAACCATGACGGTAACCAGACAAAATAGAGAGGAAACGCGTTATGCCCTATGGCGAAGCCGAGTGCCGGAGGCTGATAGAACGGGTTTCGCTCGGTGTACCATCTTGGCGACGTCATGGAATACACCCCCGCCTCCGCATGCATTTCTTTCGCCTTCGACGGGTCAATCCGACTGTAGCTCCCGCGCAAATGTCCCGAAAAACCTCCGACAGCGAATAGCTGACCGTTGGGGAGCGATAGCGTGATTTCGAACGACATACGATAACTAAGCGCCGCCATTGCGAGCCAAGTCAGCAACGCGATGCAGACGACTACGCCACAAATGCGATGTAACACCACTTTCTTCATCTAATCCACATGAAAGAGGATACTCTCATTTTACAGTGACCGTAAGGGTGCCCGTGAGATTTGGAGCGTTGTCTGCTACGATGTCAACCTGATAGGTTCTGACCGGCGGCACGGGGCCTGGGCCTTGATAAGTATATTCCACCGTTGTATTCCCGAGGCCTCCGAGAGTGTTGTTGGTAATCTTGATATCGATCGCAGCACCACCGCCTGCAATCGGGGTTACCTTTTTAATTTTCCAGATGTGCGCCTGTTTGTCGGAGGAATTCACGTTTTGCGGATCCTTGCCCACTCCGGTTGAAAAGCTGATCGACGCGTCATTCGCGGTGACTTTTATTGCCTGCAACGCGATGCTGCGGGAGCGCTGGAATCCACCGTTGGGAGTGTCAGTACCGGTATTCACAGTATAAGCGCCAGCTGCGAAGGTAAGATCGACACCCTCCTGCGGGAGTGTACCTTCGTCGATCACGGCCCCGTTTTCGTCCAGTATCTGGTACCTGACGTGACTCCATGCATCGGTCGTGTTCGGTGACACAACGGCCGATAGGTGCAGCGTTGAATTGCCGCCAGAGTCTGTCGTCGTGGTGAAAGTGCCTGTCGCGTCAGTATCAGCGGTGGCAGAATTACCGCTCACGTCATCCTGTAGCGTCATCGATTGAACAGAGACTTTAGCAGCCGTCACCTTCCAGTAGAAGTCATCATAATCGGTGTCATTAGGCGACGGGGCACTGTAGCTATCTTCCAAAACGATCAGCTGCTGATTTGCCGACACGCCAGAGCTCGCGAGACTGTTCCCAGAAATATTCCCCAATGCCGAGGCGACATTGACCCGGAACGGCCCAGTCTCGTTCGCAAACGTGTATGTGAGAGTAAGGCTTTGATTTGTGGTGCTATTCGTAACGCCGATCGTGGCGGTGCCGCTCACGGTCTGGAATACAGCGGAGCGCCAGCTGTTGGCGTACACCAAATTCGTCGTTGCGTGAAGCTGATCGCCCGACCCTCTCCAAGACGCGATGGTTTCGCCGATTGAGCCTGGGGTCAGTGTCACGCTGTACCAGCCGGAGGAGTTCGTTGCGAGCGTGGTCACGGATGAGGTTGCACTCGTCGCCGCAACATCTTGGTCATTCAAAGTGTCCACTCGAACCGTGTAAGTCTGATCCGGCTGCAGATCTGTGAGCATTGCTGCGGTGGCGTCTGGGCCGGTCGTTGCGGCGGTGGTGAAGTTGGTGCCGTCTGTGGAGATTTGGATGCGGTACCCGCTCTCACGGGCAGAGTTGTCGAACCAGTCCAGACGGACGTCGCTGCCGTCTAGAGCATCGGGTCGCAGCCGCGTAGCGGCAGCCAATGCCGCTGTGGCGGCCACGGACTTCGCGTCATACGCAACCCAGTCCCCATCCTCGTCAGTGGCAGCGGCCACGATGGCGGCATCAGGGTGAGCCTCGGTGTAGGTGTGCTGAACAGTGGCAGGGTTCCCGCTCACTCTCTGTCCAATGCTGCCGTCCTGATCCGGATCCGACCCGTCACCCCAGTTGATGTCCCAGAATTGAATCGTGTCTGCGCCGGGGTCAACGGATGAAAGGTTCAGCGTGTAAGGCGTGCCGACGACCGCGGTACTATCGCCTCCGATCGTCAACGTGGGTGTGATGTTGTCGATCAGCACGGCATTGCCCGGGGTGATAGCTGGCGGCGGCGAAGTTGTAGTTGACGGCGGCGAAGTCGCCGTTGGCGAACCCTACGACGACGATGCGGCTGTCGGGGCGAATGACGATGCCGCGGGCCTCGGCGTTGACGCCGATGCCGGTGGTGAGCTTGCCGGCGTTGCCGAACAGGGTGTCGAGTGCGCCGCCGGCGGTGAGGCGGGCGACGGCGAAGTTGCGGGCGCTGGTGTTGGTGTAGGTGTAGCCGGCGAGATAGATCTTACCGTCGGACTGCACGCCCAGGGAGAGGCCTGAGTCGGTGCCGCCGAAATCGATGGTGGTCTTGCCACTGGTTCCGAACGTGGTGTCGAGCGCGCCGTTGGAGGTGAGGTAGCGGGCGACGGCGAAGTTGCCGCCGGTGGCGCTGGCGCCGGTGCTGCCGCCGACGAGGATGTAGTTGGTGCCGCCGACGGTTTGCAGGCCCAGCGCGTAGCCGGCGTCGGTGGCGCCGAAGTCGGTGGTGAGCTTGCCGCTGGTACCGAAGGTGGAGTCGAGCGAGCCGTCGGTGCTGGAGTAGCGGGCCAAGGCGAAGTTGCCGGCGCTTGAGCCGGCGACCAGGATGTTGCCCGAGGCGTCGAGCTTGAGGCCGT
>JBBRCX010000076.1:0-22016 GCA_038204465.1 Tepidisphaerales bacterium
GTCGTGGCGCGCAGCGCGCCCGCCGAGCGTCCAACGATTATCGTGCAGGGATCGGACAGCGACCTCGTTCTTTTCGCCGCCCCGAGCGCCCGCGTCGACGCGACGGAACCGGTTCATCTTTGCGGCCGCGGCCAGTCCGACAACTGGCCGGCCCGGCAGCATGGCCCGGTCGTCGCGGACCTGGCGGGCGATGGCTCAATGCAGTTGCTGCGCGCGACCGCCGCCCCCTCCGGCGATGCCCGCCTCGTCGCTTCCGATCTCCTCGGCGCCGAGAAGTGGCATCATGATTTCAAATCCATCCCCGGCTCCGCGCCGGTGTGGAATACGGGCGGCATCGTCCTGTGGCAGACCGGACATTTTACGGATGCGCGCCGCCGCGACGTGCTCGTGACCGTCCGCCGCTCGATGATGCACAGTGAGGAGACGTGCCTTCTTTCGGGCGTCGACGGCAGGGAACTGTGGCGCCGAAACCGCCAGATCAACGATCGAGGCGTTGGTGGCCCGTTCGCCATCGGCGATTTCGATGGTGACGGCTTGGACGATGCCGCCACGTTCTATCCGAGCGAGTTCTACATCCTTCACGGCAAGACCGGCGCCGATGTGATCGCCAAAAGCTGTGAGTGGCCGAATGTTCCTGCAAAGCCCGTCTTCTGGGGGCTCCCTGTCACGGGAGACTTTGAAAATGTCGGCAAACCGTCGCTGTTCTTCGCCTCCAGCCGCGGCTCAATGAATGCCGTCGTGCGGTCGAACGGAAGCCTCGCGTGGTTCGACTTCCTGGACCACGGCGCTTTCGGCTACCCGGCCTTCGGGCATTTCGACCGCAGCGGCCGCCTGCAGGCCATTGGCGCCGGCTTCGAAAACCAGGAGATCCGCTGCCTCGACACCGCCACCGGCAAGGTGCTGTGGCGCATATCGGCTCCGGATGAACTGGTTGCCGGGCCCGCGCGCGTCGTCGAGAGCGCCAGCGCCGATCTGGATTCTGACGGCAAAGACGAAGCCGTTTTCACCGCCGGCAAGTTCATCTATTGCATCGGAAGCTCGAAAGACGGCAGCGAGGGGGCAGTTCTCTGGAAGCTACAGCTCCCCGCAACCATCGGTCCGCCCACCATTGCCGACGTCGAGGGCAACGGCGAGGCGTCAATCCTCGTCGTCGGCGACGACTCCACCGTCTACTGCATCCGCTGGTAGATGGCTGCGGCACCCTCCGCTCACTTGCGCGCGGCCGTTTCATTGCGCCGCGACAGCGCGCTGGTGAATCGATACCTGCCTGAGCTGACCTCGAAGACCGCCCGCTGCAGTTCTGCTGGTCGCGCGCGAACGCCTTCGGCTGCTGATGCCGCCCGCCTGCTTTCCTTTACGCCTTTCGAGTCATCAGCAGGAACATGAACGATGGCGCTGCAGCCGGGCGGGATCTCGATCTCCAGCGTCAAGCGGTTGCCGTTTAGCTTCCATCCGGAGCGGATTCGGCCTCGAACCGATTGATACTCCGCCTTCGCCCAGGTCAGGTCTCGCACGATCTGCGGGCGCATGATGATCTTGTCAAAGCCGACGGCGTCCTCGGCCGGCTGAATGCCCGCGAGGTGCTTCACGAACCATTCGCCGATCGGCGCGAACATGGGGTGGTTGTGCGAATAGATGTTGTCGCTGAACGCCCACGTTTCCCAGAGCGTGGTCGCCCCGTTCTCGAGCATGTGCCCCCAGCCGGGAAAACTCTTCTGGTTCGCCAGCTCGCAGGCCACGTCGGCGCGCCCCATGTCGCTCAGCACCTGCAGCATGTACTTGGTGCCGAAAATCCCGGTGCTCACGTGCCCCTTATGCTGCTCGCGAATATCGGCCAGCAGCACGTTCAGCGCCGCTTGCTTCTGCTCCTCGGGCACGAGCCCCATGTAGAGCGCGAACGCTTGGCACGCCTGCGTGCCGGTGTCGTAACGGCCGCTCGACTGATCGAGGAATCGACGGTTAAACGCGGCGCGAATCTGTTCCGCCAGCGCGGCGTATTGCTCCGCGTCCGCGGCCCGCCCGATGAGCTTCGCGATGCGCGACAGCAGAAGCGTGTTGTAATAGTAAAACGCCGTACCTGTGAGCGCCTGCGGCTTCGGAACCAGGCTCTCATGATCGCTGATGCCATTGATCAGAATGTGTCCGTCGGCCTTCGATCGCAGCAGCTCCACCCATCGCCTGCTGGCTTCGTACTGCTCCTCGAAGAGCCGCCGCTCGCCGTAGTATTGATAGAGTTGCCATTGCAGGAGCGGGTAGGCGGTGCCCCATCCGACCGGCCCGGCATTTCCGCCCAGCCCGTCGGTGTTGTTGCCGACGAACGGCGCGGTCTCGGTGATGCCGCCGTCGGGGCATGCCGCTTCGGCGAAGTCGTGCACTGCCTTCGTGTAGAAGCTGGCCATGTCGAAGTTGAGCAGAAAGGTTTCGCTGGAAGCGACGATGTCGCCTCCGTAGCCAAACTTCTCGCGGTGCGGGCAGTCCGACTGCACGCTGAACAGGTTGCTCAATTGTGTCCAGCGGATCACCTCATCGATCCGGTTGAACATTTCGTTGGAACAGGAGAATGACCCGGCCGGCTTCACGTCGGAGTTCAGCCGCAGCCCCTGGAGCAGGTCCAACGAGGGCGGATTCGGCAACCCGCTCACTTCGGCGTAACGAAAGCCGCGGAAGGTGAACCGCTGCGTATAGCTCTCGCGCGACTTGCCGCTGCACACGTAAACGTCGCTCTGGAACGCGGTCTGCGGCACGCCGACGCCGTCATAGCGGTAATCCTTACCGCCACGTTTCACCTGCCCGGCGACCGAGGTCATGCCGTTGAGCGTGCCGTCGGGATAGAGCAACTCCCCGTACCGGAGGGTGATGCGCGTGCCGCGCGCGGCGCTGGGACGCAGGCGAATCCAGCCGGCGAAGTTCTGTCCGAAGTCGAAGAGATACACGCCCGGAGCCGGCTCGGTCAGCGCGACGGGCTTCAGAGTCCGCGTGTGCCGGATCGGCGGCGCTTCCTGCCACCGCAGCGGACCGATCGGATCGTCGATCACTGCCGGCGTTTGCCATTCGGAATCATCAAAGCCAGCTTTGTCCCAGCCGCGCTGCTCGTTGCGCGCATCGTACACTTCGCCGAGATAGACATTGTTTCGCAGGATGGGACTGTGGCCGACCTTCCAGCTCGTGTCGGTCACGATGGCTTGCGAGGTGCCGTCTTCGTAATCGATGACCAGCCGGAGGAGCCCGCGCGGCCGGCCGATCGTGAGGAACTCGCGGAGGTTGTACGTGTACCACATCCGCAGCGGCAGCGGGTTGTACCACCCATTGCCCAGGATCATCCCCGCGGCATTTGCGCCCTGCTGCAGCAGCGCGGTAACGTCGTACGCCGAGTACGGGACACGCTGCGAGTAAGTTGTCCAGCCGGGGTCGAGCAGGTGCTTGCCGACGCGCTGGCCGTTGAGCGAGAACTCGTAGTAACCAAGCCCGCTGACGTAAGCGCGGGCGCGGGCGATGGGTCTGTCGATCGCGAATTCCCTGCGCAGCAGGGGGGCCGGATCGTCGCGATAGAACTCCTCCTCGCTTGCCGGCGCCGCTCCCGCCTTTCCGATCCAGCTCGCCTGCCATTCGCCGGCCTCCATCAGCCCCATCTCCCACCGCGCGGGCTGGCTGTAGTCCGACGGCAGATCCTGATCGTCCCACACGCGCAGCTTCCAATGCACCTCGCGCCCCGATGTCAAAGGCTTACCGGCATAAATCGCCGCCGGTTCATCAGAGCGCACCTGCCCGCTGTCCCACAGGTCCGCCACGCCCGCGGCTAGCTTTTCCAACGTCGACGCAGCCAGAATCTGGAATGCCGTCTGCCTCGCACCGCGCCGCGCGCTCGACAGGGCCCAGGTCAGGCGGGGCGAAGCGATGTCGATGCCCAGCGGATTCTCGTGATACTCACACCGCAACCCGTGCGCCGTCAGTTGAACATCCCTGCGGGTCTGCGTTTCGGTGGAATCAGTTGATGTCATAAGCTTCCTGCGAGTCGCGGCCTTCATACGCCATCCTCGCCCATGCTTCAATTTCCGCTGTGTACTCGAGTGCCGCTTGCCGACGCCGCCTTGCCCATTACCATGTCGATCGTGTTTCCGGTCCCCCCGTCTTAATGTTGCTGGCCCTTCCATTGCGCGGCTGCGATGCCGCGCCCTTCCCTGACCCGGTGGACGCATGACGCCAGTAACCTTCGGTTGTGTCGGCCTAGGCGGCTACGCAGGAAGCATCTGCGAATTGCTCGAATCGATGACCGACGCGCCCCAGCCGATGGTGCGCCTTTCCGCGGCGTGCGAGCCCGACCAGGCTACGCACGCGCAGAAGATCGCGGAGCTTCAACGCCGCGGCGTACCCGTCTTCGCAAATTACGAGGACCTGCTTGCATCGGACGTGGAGTCGGTATGGCTGCCGCTGCCGATTGACCTGCATCGCCCGTTCAGCGAGAGGGCGCTCGCTGCCGGCAAGGCGGTGATGTGTGAGAAGCCGGTCGCCGGCACCGTCGACGATCTTGACGCGATGATCGCTGCCCGCGATCGCGCTGCACGGCCTCTCACGATCGGCTTCCAGCACATGTACCTGCCGGAAATGATCGGCCTCAAGCGCCGCCTGCTCGACGGAAGGATCGGGCATATCAAGTCCGCTGCGCTGTGCGCCTGCTGGCCGCGGGATAGCCGGTATTACCAGCGCAACGCGTGGGCGGGGCGGCTGAAGCATCGCGGTGTATGGGTGCTGGACAGCCCGGCGAACAACGCGCTCGCCCACTACATCAACATGGTGCTGTTCCTGCTTGGCCGCGAGCCCTATGAAGCGGCGCAGTGCCGATCGATCGAGGCGGAGCTGTACCGCGCCAATGCCATCGAGAATTACGATACGTGCAGCATTCGAATTCGCACGGACAACGGTGCGACGTTCCTGATCCTGCTGACGCACGCCTGCAGCGAGCTGGTGAATCCGCAGGTCCGCCTCGAAGGCGGCGCCGGCTCGATCACCTTCACGGCCAGCGATCGGCTGCAGCTCGAAGGACGTGAACGAGAGCTCGTGATCGAAGGCGATAGCCGCGCGTTTATGGTGCGGCGCTTCGTCCACCTGCTGCGCGGGGTCGCGGACGAGGCGGCGGTCGCGACGCTGGAGACGTCGCGCCCTCATCTGGTGACGATCAACGCGGCTTCGCAGGCGTCGCCGGCGCGGACGATCGCCGAGCCGTTCATCGAAGAGATGAATCGCGACGGCGGGACTCTTCGCGCCATCAAGAACATCGACAACCTCCTGCAGACGTGCGCCGCGAAGGGGAAGATGCTCCACGAAAGCGGCCTCGCGCCCTGGACATCGCCCGCGGCGGCGTTGGACACGAGTCACTACCGGAACTTTCATCTTGCGAGCGTAACCAGAGCCTGAGGACACGATGGGACTTCGATTGATCGACGAGAAGCGCGCGATAGCGACACTGGTGCTCGGCGCCGGTGCGGGGCCGGTCGAGCGCCACGCCGCCGAAGAATTGCAGACGCACCTGGAGCAGATTGCCGGAACGCGACTGCCTGTCGCTGACGCTTCGCCCCGGGACGAGCCGGCGGTTCTTCTGGGCCGCACTCCCGAAGTCGAGCGCCTTTTGGGCGATTTCGACTGGTCGGCATTGAAAGAAGACGGAATTGTCGTTCGCACCGTCGGGGACAGACTGGTCCTCGCCGGGGCGACGCCGCGCGGAACGCTCTACGCCGTTTACGAGTTGCTGGAAAACGTGCTCGGCTGCCGCTGGCTCACGAAATCGTCCAGCGTCATTCCCAAGCGCCTGCAGCTAACGATCGAGCCGCTGGACATTACCTATGTCCCGCCGTTTCGCTACCGCGAGCCGTTCTTCTCGGTCGCTTGCGACGCCGACTGGGCTGCGCGCAATCGCGCCAATGGCTCCTTCTTCCCACTGGATGAAAAGCGCGGCGGAAAGATCAGCTATGCCGGCTTCGTTCACACGTTTTACGCGCTGGTGCCGCCTGAAGAGCATTTCAAGACCCATCCCGAATACTTTTCCGAGCTGGATGGCGTGCGCGTGGACGTGGGCGGGCAGCTCTGTCTCACCAACCCAGAGCTCATTGGCGTCGTGACCGACAAAGCCCGCCAGTGGCTGCGCGAGCAGCCGGATGCGCGCATCCTCTCGATCTCGCAGAACGACTGGAACGGCAACTGCCAGTGCGTCCATTGCCGGGCGATGGACGAGCGCGAGGGCTCGCCCTCGGGGGCGCTGGTGCGGTTTGTCAACGCGGTGGCAGAGCGACTTGAGCCGGAGTTTCCACATGTCCTGTTCGACACGATCGCCTACACCTACACCGTCGCGCCGCCGCGGGAGGCGCGGCCGCGAAAGAACGTGATCATCCGCCTGTGCCAGATCGCGCCGTGTTGCGACGGGCATCCGCTGGAAGCGTGCGACATGAACCGCGACTTCATCGGATACCTGAAGCGGTGGGGCGAGATTTCGCATGAAGTGTTCATCTGGGACTATTTCACCAACTTCTGGCATTACTTTTTGCCCTTCCCAAACCTCGACGCGATCCTCGCCGATGTTCCGGTGCTGGCGCGGGCGGGAGTGACCGGGATGTTCGCCCAGGGCGATGGCACCCCTGCGAAAGGATCGGGCGAGTTCGCCGAGCTGCGCGCGTATCTCTTCGCCAAGCTGCTGTGGGACCCGTATCGCGACGGCAAAGCGGTTATCAAAGAATTCGCCGAGCTTTATTACGGGCCGGCCGCGCAGCCGATCCTGGAATACATCGAGAAGCTGCACCAGCAGGTGCGCGGCAAGCCGATCCATTTCAACCTCTTTTCGCCGCCCGATCAGGCGTACCTGAACCCACAGATGATCGCCGAGGCGGAACGCCTCTTCGACGACGCGGAGCGCCACGTTGTCAATGACCCGGAGCGGCTCGAGCGCGTGCGGACGGCCCGGCTGCCGCTGCAGTATCTGAAAATCCGCGATGGATTGGTCTTCACGGTCAAGGGAAACCGCTACGAGCCAGCCGACCCGCGCCAGGCCCAGATCGCGAATGATTTTTACGCGCGCGCGGCCGCGAGCGGCGCGGGTGCCCTGCGCGAGCTTGGACAGAGCATTGATATCGAGGCGAAGAATGTTCAGGGCTGCGATGTCGTGCATCTGGAAAATGACGGGCTCAAGCTCACGGTCGTGCCGGCGCTGGGCGGCAGGATCCTGCGCCTGCGGAAGGGCGACGGCGCGGATTGGATGCACTGGCCCCTGCCGCGCGAGTCCGACCTGCCCTTCGCGGGCGGGTATGAAGAATACAGCGAGCAGCACTATCGCTCGCCGGGTTGGTCGGATGTGTTCGATGCGAAGGTGTCCGGCTCTTCGGTTGAGTTGTCCGCGAAGCTGAAGAACGGTCTTACGCTGACCCGACGGTATGCGCTGGAGAACGGCGCGCTGCGCATCCGTTCCACTCTGACGAACCACCGCGAAAGACCAATCACGGCGACGCTTCGCGCGCATCCCGAGTTTGATCCGGGCGACTGGTCCCGCGCAGCCGTGCGACTCCGGAACGCAGACGGGCGGGCGATCGAGCGGCAGCCGTGGCAGCAGGAGGAGGGGCGCGATGGATCGCTCTGGCTGCGAAGCGCCGATCTTCCGGCCGGGCGCTGGTCGCTGCGCCGCGCAGGCGGCGATGAGCTCGCGATCGAATTTTATCCCGGTTCCGTCGAGCAATGCCTGCTGAGCTGGGACAAGCCGCTGGGCATCGTCCGCTTCGACATGTATACCGCGTCACAATCACTTGATACGGGACAATCGCTCATGTTGGAACAACGCTGGGTTCCCGCGTTTGCGACTTGACGCGATGTCGTTTAAGAACATGGCCGTTCGGAAACGACTGACGGCTTCATGCGATTTCCCCTCAGGCTCCCCGCTCAACATCGCGGCTACAAGTGGCTGGCAGCGGCCACGATCGCGTCGCTCGCGTTTCTTTTCGCGCTCGTGCTGCACCGCGCGCCGCGGGTGTCGATCGCGATTGGCCGCCTGGACGAGGTCCTTTACGACAGCTTTTACCGCCTGCGCAAGCCGGTGGATCGCCAGGCCGGGCCGGTGGTGATCGTTGCCGTCGATGACAAGAGTCTGCGCGCGATCGACCAGGGGTATGTCAACGGCAACGCGTACGGCTGGCCCTGGCCGCGCGACTTCTGGGGCGAGATCGTCACTTACCTCAACGCGTGCGGAGCGCGCGCCGTCGCCTTCGACGTGCTCTTCAGCGAGCGGACGGTTTACTCGCGCGATGGGGACGACGACGTGTTCGCAGAGAAGATCGACGCGGTCAAAGTTCCGGTAGTCTTCGCGACGGTTGTGACAGAGCCACAGAAGCCCGGGCCGTTCGTGCCTCCCGTGCGCAAGCCGATCCTGTCCGCGGCCAACATCGATGAAGATGAAGAGGTCATCCGGATCTACAACGCGAGCGTGCGCGGCGTTGACAGCATCGCATCCTCCACCGTCGCGGCGTACACCCGCCAACCGTTTTCGCCTTCGTCGCCGCAGTTCCGGCTGCACTATTACGGCCCGCACCAGGCGAAGGACGGCCGGCGCACGTTCAATTATTACTCAGCCGCCAACGTGATCGGCGCCGCGCTGAAAAGGCCCGACACCGGCGTTCGGCCGGAGATGTTCCGCGACAAGATCGTGCTGATCGGCGCGATCAGCGCCGGCACTTACGACGTGAAGGCGTCGCCGCTCTCGCCTCAGTGTCCCGGCGTGGAGATCCAGGCGACCGCGATCGAGAACTTGTTGAATGGGCACTTCGTGCACCTCATCCCTCCCGCGAGCGAAGGCGCATTTGGACTGATGGTGTGCGTGCTCGCGGCCGGCGGTGTGATCCGGCCCCGGCAGGTTTCGATCAAGCTTCTCGCGGCAATTCTCGCGGTGCTGGTGCTCTTCGGCGTCGCGATCGGAATGTTTACCGGGAGAACGATCCACTGGCTCCCGATGGCGACGCCCCTTCTCGGGCTGATCCTCTCGATCGTCGGCGCCTTCGCCTACAGCTACCTGACCGAAGACCGTCAGCGCCGGCTCATCTTCCGGGCGCTGTCGCAAGCGGTGTCACCGGAGATGGCCGCCGAAATCGGGCGCAACCCGGCGGTCCTCAAGCTTGGCGGCGAGCGGCGCGAGATGACGGTGATGTTCACCGACGTCGCTGGCTTCACCGATCTGTCGGAGATGATGGAGGTGGAGAACCTCACGGCGCTGATGAACTACTACCTGGAGGAGATGTCGTCGATCGTGCTCGACGCCAAGGGATACGTCGACAAATACATCGGCGACTCGATCATGAGCTTCTGGAATGCTCCGCTGAACCAGCCTGACCACGCGCTGCGCGCCTGCCGGGCGGCGCTGCGCATCCAGCGGCGCGAGCAGGCGATGCAAGCGGAATTGCGCAAGCTCGGTGCGAAAAATCTGCTGACGCGGATCGGAATCAACAGCGGGCCGATGGCCATTGGCAACATGGGATCCAGCCTGAAGTTTGCCTACACCGTGCTGGGCGACTCGGTGAACCTCGCCAGCCGCCTCGAGGGCGCGAACAAGCTGTACGGCTCGCAGATCCTCCTCGCGCACAGCACGGCCGAGCTCGTGAGGGATGCTTTCGTGGTTCGCCAACTCGACATGCTGCGCGTGAAGGGAAAGAACAAGCCGATGGCGGTGTACGAGCTGATGGAGGAAGGCACGGCTGACGCCGCGCTGCAGGGCCGGGTGAAAGGGTACGAGGCGGCGCTTGGCTTCTATCGCACCCAGCGATGGGGCGACGCCGAGGCGCTTCTCAAGGATGTGCTGAAAGAATTTCCGCATGATGCCCCGGTCGCCGCGCTGGCGGCCCGCATCGCGCACCTTCGCGAGGATCCGCCCCCGGCCGATTGGGACGGCGTCTACGTCGCCAAGAGCAAATGATCCCGCGAGAGCCGCCGCCCAAGGGGTACAAGCCCTCATCGCTAGCACGAAGACGCGGCGAGAAGGCTGAGGCGGCTGATGGTGTCCGCGCCGCTGCTGCACTCGTAGCGCAGGATGCGGCCATTGGGATAGGTCATGCTGGTGAGCCGGCTGTTGTTGGCGCCGGAGCCTTCGACGTAGGCATATTGGACCTTGGGCGTTGTGGCGGTGTCAACGGCGCCGCTGTGCGCTTGGTATTGCGCAGTCATCTGTCCGAAACCGTTGAAGTCGCGCTGGACCTCATTCACCGGCGTGCTGCTGGTGGCGCTGGCATAGCTGCTGAACTTGAAGGGCCGGCCCGCGGTGTCGTAGGCGCTCTGCAACTATGACGGGCATTGAATGCCGTCAAGAATTGGACCTGTCCCGGTTGATTCGTCCGGCGCGCATTTTCTTTGGCTCGGGTAGATCATGAGGGATGCTCACGTGCAAGTCGACACGGATGGTGATGCGCGCCGCCTTTCACCTGGCGAAGCAATCGCTGCCCGATTTACTCCAGCGACTTTGGCCGCCACGACTTTACGCTCCCGCAGTTGCGAGCGTTTTTGAAGAAACGAGGAACCACGGGTTGATTTCTAATAGGAAGAATGTAGAATGAAGGATGGTGATCCTGGCATGGCGGGACGCTCTTTGACAAGTGAAGCGATGAAGCTCGCCTGGACTAAAAGTGCGGGGCGCCGGCGGGTTTGAAACCTGCCCCCTGTGGGAATGGGCGCGGGCGCAAGAGGGCGTGCTGTCCGCGAGAGTCCTGCGAAGGCCCACCGGACCACCAGGCCACCAGAGCCCTCAAAAGCCCACCAAAGCCCACCATGGGCCGTTTGGGCTGGCGGCGAAGGGCGTGAGGCGGCGCGGGGCGACTTCTTGATCGGCTCCATCCGAAACGGCTACGGGCGGGGTTCAGATTAGCTGGGTGGCGTGGAGGAAACCGGGGATGAGGTCGGGTTTTACATAGGCTTGTATCACGTTGGCAAATCGATATACTTTCCGATTCGACTGAATTGGGACCGACGGAGACCGAAATGTCTGTGAAGCTGAGACTGAAGCGCATGGGCCGGACCAACCGGGCGTTTTACCGGTTGAACGCGATTGATTCGCGCTCGGCGCGGGATGGGCGCGTGATCGAGCAGTTGGGGTTTTACGACCCGCTCGAGAAGGACCAGCAGAAGCAATTTGTCGTGAAGCTGGATCGCTGCCGTCATTGGCTCGACGTGGGGGCGATCCCGTCGGGCACGGTATCCTCGTTATTGAAGAAGAGCGGGGTCGAACACAAGATGTTGCGTCTCCCCAGGCCGGGCAAGCCGAAGGCGGCCGCCCCCGCGCCGGGGGAGGCGAAGCAAGGCGCGAAGGCCGAAGCAGCGCCCGCCGCTGTGAAGACGGAGGCAGCGCCGGCCGCGGTGAAGCCGGAAGCGGCGCCGGCCGGAGCAAAGCCGGAAGCGGCGCCGACCGCTTAAAGCTGAAAGCATTCGACCGCCGGTCCAGTGGCCGGCGGTTTTTTACGTTTTGGGGTCGCAGGATCAGCACCAGCAAATGCCGCCGGTCGAGTATGCCGTTGCGAGTTGACATCCTGACCCTTTTCCCCGAGATGTTTGGACCGCTGCTCGGGACGAGCATCCCGAAGCGGGCGGCGGAGAAGGGGTTGGTCGAGTATCACCTGAGCAACATCCGCGATTTCGCGACGGATGGGCACAAGTCGGTGGACGACAAGCCGTTCGGCGGCGGCCCGGGAATGGTCATGATGTGCCCGACGGTGTTCGACGCCGTCGAGGCCGCCGAGAAACAAGATCCGCGGCCCGCGACGCGGATCCTGTTAAGTCCGCAGGGCCGGCGGTTCGATCAGAGCGTGGCGGCGGATTTTGCGACCCGGCAGCGGTTGCTGCTGATCGCGGGGCACTACGAGGGCTTCGACGAGCGAATCGTCGAGGGCCTGAAGCCGATGGAACTGAGCATCGGCGACTACGTTCTGAGCGGCGGCGAGTTGGCTGCCATGGTGGTGATCGACGCGGTGGTGCGCCTGCTGAGCGGTGCGCTGGGAGCGGAAGACGGCGCCGCCGACGAGACGTTTGCCGATGGACTTCTGGAACACCCGCAGTACACGCGACCGCGCGAGTTTCGCGGAATGAGCGTTCCGGACGTGCTGCTGGGCGGCAACCACAAGTCGATCGCGGCCTGGAGATTGCAGCAGAAGAAACAGCGCACCGAGGCGCGCCGGGCCGACTTGTGGCAGGCGCACCTGAAGCGCAATTCGTAAGCGAACCACTCAGCCGCAGGTTGTATGCAGCGGCGATCGGAGACAGCCATGGCCAACCGCATCGTGGAAAACATCGAGCAGAATTACCTGAAGAAAGAAAACATCCCGCAGTTCGACATCGGCGATACGGTTGACGTGGCGACGCGCATCATCGAAGGCGACAAGGAGCGCATCCAGGTCTTCACCGGCACGGTGATCATGCGCCGGGGCCGCGGGATCAACGAGACGTTTACCGTGCGGCGGATCGTGAACAACGAAGGCGTGGAGCGCATCTTTCCCTTGCATTCGCCATTCATTTCGCGGGTGACGGTGAAGCGAAGCGGCGAATCGCGCCGGGCGAAGCTCTTCTATCTTCGCGACCGTGTGGGCAAGGCGGTGCGGCTCACCGAGAAGCGCAAGGCCAAGCGCGACGATGCCCAGGGCGAGGCCGCCCCGGAAAAACCCGCCGGGGCGAAATCCGCCGCGGCGAAGAAGTCCGAAGCCGCCGAGCTCGCGGCGACCGCCACGTAGCGTCTGCCTCCCGGCCTCGTCATCGCTTCTGCCTCGCAGCCTCGTTTTTTTCGCGCCGCTTCTTATCGGGCGTCGCGTCCCATCACCGATTTTGCATCGAGCGCCCGTGGCGGGATATCTTTCGCTGTCGATGTGGTCGTTCCTCCAGCGTTTCATCAGGTCTGAGCCGCAGCGCGATGCGCTGGGCGAGCGCGGCGAAAACCTCGCGGCGCGGCACCTGCGCAACCTCGGCTACAAGATCATCACCCGCAACTTCCGCTGCAATCTCGGGGAGATCGACATTGTCGCGCGCGATGGGAAGACGCTGGTGTTCGCGGAGGTCAAGACGCGCGAGCTGGACGACCCGACGCCGGAGGACCAGGTGAACGCTTTCAAGCGGCACCAGCTGACGAAGGCGGCGAAGTTTTATCTGAGCCGGTATGGCGTTCCGCAGCCGCCGGCGCGGTTCGACGTGGTTGCGGTGGTGTGGCCGAACAACAGTGCGCCGCAGATTCGTCACACGCCGCACGCGTTTGAAGCGACGTTTTGAAAACGATTTGTTTCCAGTGGTGAGGCTCGATCGTGGCACGGGCGTCCCGCCCGTGCGCGCGGGAACAGTCGTAGACTCCACCTGAGCAACTCGAGTCGAAGAAAGTGCTCGGCACGGGCGGGACGCCCGTGCTACGCTGCGCGCTGTATCATTCGCTGATGATCGACACGCATTGCCATCTCAGCGACCCGCGGCTGTATGAGCAGCTCGACGGAGTGCTGCGCCGTTGTGAGGCGGCGGGCGTGCGGCGGATGATCACGATTGGGACGACGCTGGACGATGCCCAGCGGGCGGTTGCGTTGTGTCACCAACACCCGAATGTCCGCTGCGCGATCGGCGTGCATCCCAATCACTCGGCCGATGCCGAAGCAGGTGATATCGAACGGCTGGGCGATCTGCAAACCGATGCATCTGTGGCGGCGCTTGGCGAGATGGGGCTCGACTATCACCACGCCTTCGCCTCGCGGCAGCGGCAGCTGCAATTCTTCGAGCCGCAGCTGCAGCTTGCGACGCAACTGGGCCGGCCGGTGGTGATTCATTGCCGCGAGGCGAACGATGACTGCCTGTCGGTGATGAAGGCTTTCGCGCTGGTCCGCGCCGTCTTCCACTGCTTCACCGGGGATTCAGCCGAGGCGCGCAAGATTCTCGACGCGGGTTACTGGCTGGGTTTCACCGGGGCGTTGACGTTCAAGAAGTCGGACGCGATCCGCGAGGCGGCTGCGCTGACGCCCTCGGACCGGCTGCTGGTCGAGACGGATTCGCCCTACCTGACGCCGGAACCGATGCGAAAGCAGAAGACCAACGAGCCGGCCCTGGTGGTTCACGTGGTGGAGGTGATGGCGAAGGTGAGGGGCGTGAATGTTGAAGAGATTGACAGAATAACAACGGCTAACGCGTTGAGGTTCTTTGAGTGGGAGTGACGGCTGGGCGGGCCGGCGGCTTGCCACGCGAGAAGAGGATCGCTTCGCTCTGGCTCACGGGCGGGACGCTCGTGGAGTGGATCCCGCTGACCAGCCCGATACCGGATGTGATTTGACCCATAGCGTCGCTCGGGAGGTATCAGTGGCGGGATCCGACGCTCGCGCGATCCGGCGCCCAGCGTTCAATCGTCCGGTTGCTTCCCGCCGTCCAGATTCCGCCGCGCGATCCATCGCCCGCTCGCGGCAGCGCTGCCGGCGAGGTCGCGGGCGATTCGGTCCAGGGCGGGCGCGATGAGGAAGCGGTCGAAGGCCCACAACTGCACGAACCGCCGGCTGGCCCGGCGCACCGCCCGCAATCGTTCTGCCACCGCCGCCAGATTGCGCATCGCTTCCCTCTGCTGTCCCGCAACATGATTATCGGAACCTGGACGCACCGTGCGTGAGCGTAATCCCGCTTTGCGGCCGCAGACTTATCCCCCATTACGGTGCCTAGCGACAAAGCGCGCCGGAAACGTGGTACACGCCACGCTCCTTGGTCCGCCTGCAAGCTTGGGTTGCGCGGTGGACGTAATCGAGGAAGGACGAGTCGCCTTGATGAAAACACATCGTTGCATCTCGAAGAAAACGGCAATTTAAGCGGAACTTTACCTCCGACGATGGAGCGGACCCGGCAGAAATTTTCGCTTTGATTGCTTGTTTCGGGCGCGCGGGAATAATCCTGCGACCAGGCGGGGCGGAGGAGTTTTTGTTGTGGTGAAAAGTTGCGTGGCTCGGTGGGTGGATGAGAACACCGGACGCGAGGTTCGACAGTTAACCGATCTGCCGGGGCTGGGGGCAGGACTGACCTATTTTCGATTGCCGAGGCATCTCGCTGATGGGCGGATGATCGCGTGGGCCCGGCAGGAGCCGCGGGGAATTCTGCTCATCGATCCGGAGAGCGGGTCGGTTGAGCGGTTGCCAATTGAAACGGGGAAGCCTTACGCGCGGCTGCTGCCGGATCAGTCGGTCTGGTGGTACAAGTGGGCGGAACGTGAAATCTGGCGGGCGCAGCTTCCGGACGGCGAGCCGGAGCTTCTGGCGCGGCTGCCGGATGAGCTTCCGGCGCGGGTCTCGGACCTTACGTGCGACGGCCGATTGGTGCTGTTGCGCGAGGCGGTGCAGGAATCGCAGCCTTCTCCCACGTGTCACGATCCAGAGACCTATTGGAAGTACATCGAGCGCCCGCGCAGCGGCGCGATCTGGACCTACGATGTGCAGACCGGCAATGCTCAGAGAATCCTGCAGACCAGCGGCGCCACGCCAGACCATCTCGATCCTTCGCCCATCGATCCGACTCTGATCCGGTATTGCCTCGACTTGTGCGAAGCGCTGGGGCAGCGCGTGTGGAGCATCCGCACCGACGGGTCGGGGCAGCGGATGATCCGCCCGCAGGAGCCCGGCGAAATGATCACCCATGAGTTCTGGTGGCCGGACGGGGAGAGCATCGGGTTCACCTACCAGGACCGGCGCGGCGATGAGATGCTGCGAAGCAAGCCGCTGGCGGAATACTGCCCGCGCCCGACGCAGTTGGGGATCGCAGATCTGGATGGCAATCAGCTTTATTTGTCGGATCCGCTGAATTGTTATCACACCCACCTGTACGTTTCGCGCGATGGGAAGTGGGTGAGCGGGGAGGGAACGGATGGGACGTCGTTTGTCTTTGCGGCGCCGTTATCGAGGAGTGAGAGGAAGATTGCGCTGAAGCCGCTGGCGAGCGTGCACACGCCGTACGTGCCGTTTGCGGGGCAGCACGTGAATTGCGATTTTTCAGCGGACGGGCGGTGGCTGTTGTACAACGACACGATTAACGGGACGAGGCAGGTGTGCGCGGTGCGCGTGGAGGGGTGAGGCCTGCGGGGGGCACGTCCGATAACTCGTTGAACGCTGGCGGGCGTTTGTAAGCTGCTTAAACGATATAGCCGGATTCACTCGCTTGAGCCGGGAATCTGCATGGGCCAGACGCCAGAACCGTCCGGGATTTGGGGAGTGACAACCGCAAGATTTTGCACTTGCGCTTTTGTCGGGCATCTGCAACCGATCGTCCAGGACCTCCGTGGCCGCATTGCCACCCCTGACCTGCGCCGACGACGCCGCGGGAGTGTGCGCCGGGCGGCAGATCGAGGTCCGCATCGGCAGTCCGGCCGGGATCCTGGCAGGCGTTTTAACGACTACATCCACCGGCAGTTGGAGCGCATATAGCACTCAAGTGGCGGGGGTTTCGGGGCTTTGGGGGGTCAAGGATCTGTATCTCGTGTTTCAAGGCGGAGAGGGTGTCGCCAACCTTGACTGGTTCCTTTTTTCATAAACGTACGCAGGAAAGCCGCGAAAGATTAACTTATTTCGATGGGTTTTTCGCTTGTAGAATGAGTCCGACCCGCTAATCTTGCGGAGGCTCATAGGGTGTGGAATTTGAGCGATCCCACGTTCTGTGTAGACCGCCCGCCGCGGGAGCGGGCACTCATGTTTTTCTTCGTTTTTTGGAGCTAGAGCAATGAATCGATTAGGGAGAATTGCATTGTCGGCGGGCGCACTTGGCGCTGCCAGCGGCACCGCGGCGTACGGCGCTACGGTCGTCTTTGATTCGGTCGACGCCAGCACGTTTAATGACACTCACATCAACCAGCAGAACGGCAACAACGCCGCCTACTTCGGTGATGATGTGCACCTTGGCACCGCCTGTCCGCAGATTGCGCAGGTCAGCATCGACTTCGGATACTACACGTACGATGCAGCGGTCTACACCCCGATCCTGCAGGTGGACCTCTTCGCGGTGGATTCCAACGGAATCCCCGTCGACAGCAACACGAACGACACGCTGAGTTACACCCCGATCGCGACGGCGTACAACAGCACCGCGACGTTCACGGGGAGCAACTACAACGGCGGCGGCAATACCAGTTCTACTCATCAGACGGTGTCCTTCGACTTCACCGGCCAGACCGGAGCGGCCAACCTGACGGACTTCGCTTTCGCCTATCGCGACATCAATCCTCTCGGGCTGTCCAGCCCCGGTTTCGGTTTCTCGGTGTTCACCAACCCCGCGGGCCCGACGGTCGGTTCATCAAACGCCGGCTACCTCAACGCCTCTCCCAATAACCTGGGCGCAACCACCTTCTCGACAGCCACCACGGCGAACGGCAGTCCGGCGCAAACCCTCGATGCGTCGATCACCTGCGTCCCGGAGCCGGCGAGCCTGGGTCTTCTCGGCCTCGGCAGCCTCTTGGGGCTGCGTCGCCGAAGGGCTTAAGACTTTTCGCTCGAGATCAAGTTCACTCAACCGGGCGGCGCAAGCCGCCCGGTTTCGTTGTGCGCCAGGCATGTCGTGTGTTCAGGAGGTGCAAGTCCTCTACGGGCCGTAATGAGCGGAACCATCCGTCTAAGCAAGGGTGTCGGCCGCGAGGCCGAATCTGAAGGAAAGCCGCGAAAGATTCACGCAATTCGATGCATTTTGTCGGTTGCGGAATAAGTCCGATCCGCTTTAGTGTTGCGGACGGTCATAGGGCGTGAATTCTGAGCGCAAATCAAGGGGTCTTGTGAGGCTTCACGTTCTATGCAAATCGCCCGCCGCGGAAAGCGGGTACTTACGTTTTCTTCGTTTTTTGGAGCTAGCGCAATGAATCGATTAGGGAGAATTGCACTGTCTGCGGGCGCCCTTGGCGCTGCCAGCGGTGCCGCGGCGTTCGGTGAGACCCTGGTTTATCAATCGGTGGACCAGACCGGAGTAGGTGCCCACAACGGCTTTACTCAGCAGAACGGGAACAACGCCGCCTACTATGGCGACGACGTGCATCTCGGCACGGCCTGTCCGCAGGTTGCGCAGGTCTACATCGACTTCGGGTTCTTCACGTACGATGCAGCGCTCTACACCCCGACCCTGCAGGTGGACCTCTTCGCGGTGGATTCCAACGGAATCCCCGTCGATAGCAACACGAACGATACGCTGAGTTACACGCCGATCGCGACAGCGTTCAACGCCAGCACCACCTTCACGGGTCACAACTACAACAACACCGGAGGCAGCGACATTCAGACCAGCCGCCAGACCGTCTGCTTCGACTTCACCGGCCAGACGGGCGCGGCCAACCTGACGGACTTCGCTTTCGGCTATCGCGACATCAATCCTGCCGGGCTGGTCAGCCCGGGTTTCGGTTTCTCGGTATTCACCAGCTCGCAGGGTCCGATACTTGGATCGTCCAACAATGGCATCCTGATTGCCTCGCCCAACGATCTGAGCAACACCACCTTCGGCACCACCACCACGGTGAATGGTGGTCAGGCCGGCAACGCAACGTCGATGGTGGCCTCCATCACGTGTATTCCAGAGCCGGCGAGCGTCGGTCTTCTCGGCCTCGGCAGCCTTCTGGGGCTGCGCCGCCGAAGGGCTTAAGCCTTTTCAGCTCACGATCAAGCTCACTCACCGGGCGGCGCAAGCCGCCCGGTTCCGTTGCGTACCTTGCCCAGGTTTCCGCGCGCATCCCCGCGTGGCTCCGCTTCGCACCAGGTGGCGGTGAACGCGCAAGCCTTTCGCGGGTCTGACAACCTGGTACCCATGCGATTGGGTGTCGGCATTGGTGCGCGGCGGTGTAAGATGTGCAGCCCGCTTTAGCGAATTGCCTACGGAAGTGTGAGATGTTCCAGTTGTTCCAGCGCCCTCGTACGTGGTTTGGCCCGATTCGCACGATGCCGGTCCCCCAACGCCTGCCGGCGCGTTGTGAGCCGCTGGAAAAACGGGTGATGCTCTCGACGGTTCCGAGCGGGTTTGCGGAGACGCAGATCGCGACGAACCTGAGCAGCCCGACCTCCATGACCTTCGCCCCGGATGGCCGGCTCTTTGTGTGCCAGCAGGGCGGCGCGCTTCGGGTCATCAAGAATAACACGCTCCTGACCACACCGTTCATGCAGCTCAACGTCGACAGCGCGGGCGAGCGCGGCCTGCTCGGCGTCGCGTTCGATCCGAGCTTCAACAGCAACCATTTCCTCTATTGCTACTACACCGCGAAGACGCCGGTAACGCACAACCGTATCAGCCGCTTCACCGCCAACGGCGACGTGGTCGCCGCCGGGAGCGAGAAGGTGATCTTCGAGCTCGATGCATTGAGCACGGCGAGCAATCACAACGGCGGCGCGCTGCACTTCGGAAGCGACGGCAAGCTCTACGCCGCGGTGGGCGAGAACGCCAACGGAAGCAACTCGCAGACGCTTTCGAATGTGCTGGGCAAGATGCTGCGGATCAACAGCGACGGGTCGATCCCGACCGACAACCCGTTCTACGGCCGCACGACCGGGAACAACCGGGCGATCTGGGCGCTGGGTCTGCGCAATCCGTTCACCTTCGCGTTCCAGCCCGGCACGACGCGCATGTTCATCAACGACGTCGGGCAGAACACCTGGGAGGAAGTGAACGACGGAATCGCCGGCTCCAACTACGGCTGGCCCACCACCGAGGGCCCGACCAGCGACCCGCGGTTCCGCGGCCCGCTCTATGCGTACGATCACAGCCAGGGCATCGCGATCACCGGTGGGACTTTCTACAACCCGTCGACGCAGAATTCCCCGAGCAGTTACGTCGGCAAGTACTTCTTCTCCGACCTCGGTCACGCTTACATCAAGGTGCTGGATCCGAGCACCCGCACGGCCAACGCATTTGCAACGAACGTCGCGTCGTCGGTGGATCTCGACGTCGCTTCGGACGGGTCGCTCTACTACCTCGCGCGCGGCGATGCCAGTGTTACGCCGAGCGTGTTCCGGATTCGCTTCACAGCGAGTCAGGCGCCGAGCATCAGCGCGCAGCCGCAGAGCCAGACGATTACCTCGGGCCGGCCCGTCACATTCTCGGTCAGCGCCAACGGCACTGCGCCGCTTAGCTATCAGTGGCAGCGCAACCAGGTGAACATCGCTGGGGCGACGGGGAGCAGCTACACGATCGGCTCCGTGTCGGCCGGCGACAATGGTGTCTCGTTCCGCGCGATCGTTTCCAACTCCTTCGGCGGCGTCGCGAGTAATGGGGCGGTGCTCACTGTCACCGCGAACCAGCCGCCGGTTGCGAACATCACGTCGCCGGCGGCGGGCTCGATCTACAACGCGGGGCAGACCATCAGCTATTCCGGCGCCGGCAGCGATCCCGAGGATGGCGCCGAGCCCGCGAGCCGGTTCACCTGGCAGGTGGACTTCCATCACGCGGACCACATTCACCCGTTCATCGGTGCGTTCAGCGGCGTCAACAGCGGGACGTTCCGCATTCCCGACACGGGCGAGACCGCGGCAAACGTTTTCTACCGCATCATCCTGACGGTCAGGGACTCCAGCGGCCTGACGCGCACCGTCACCCGCGACGTCAACCCGCGCGTTGCTACGACGCGGTTCGCAACCGACCCAGCCGGGTTGAAGCTGACGCTGGACGGCCAGCCCATCTCAACGCCGACAGCGGTGCTGGGCGTGGTTGGGATGAAGCGCACGCTGGGTGTCGTCACGAATCAGACGCTCAATGGTGTCACCTACGATTTCGCCCGCTGGTCGGATGGCGGTGCGCAAACCCATACCATTGCCACTCCAGCAACCGATACCACCTACGCGGCGGCGTTCACCGCGCGCAGCACGGCCAACGGATTGTCTGCGGTCTACTACAACAACATCGATTTCACGGGAACGACCGTTTCGCGGATCGACCCGACGATCAACTTCAACTGGGTCGACGGATCGCCGAGCCCTTCGATCGGGGCCGACACATTCTCCGCGCGCTGGACCGGTCAGGTCCGCGCTGACAAGAGCGAGACTTACACGTTCTACACGACGACGGACGACGGCGTGCGGCTATGGGTGAACGGCAAACTGATCATCGATCAGTTCCACAACAAGGGCGCTGTCAATGAATACTCGGGCTCCATCGCGCTGGCGGCGGCTCAGCGCTATGACATCCGGCTGGATTACTACGAGAACCTCGGCAAAGCATACGCGCAGCTGCGCTGGAGCAGTCCATCGACGCCGAAGGCGATCGTGCCGGCGGGCAACCTGTTCCCGACCGCGGCGGCGGCCCGTTCGCTCTCACCGCTTGCGGATGCTTATGTTCGCGGCGGGGTGAACGCGGGGATCAATTACGGAGCGTCGCCCGACATCGACTTGAAGCTGGGCGCGGACGACGTGCACCGCGAGGCGTATTTCAAGTTCGATTTGAGCAGCGTGGGGAGTATCAACAGCGCGAAGCTTCGCTTGTGGGGCGCGATCAACGGCACGAACGCGGCGAACATACCCATCGCCGCGTATGCGGTGGGCGATACGAGCTGGACCGAATCCGGGATCAACTGGAACAACAGCCGTAGCATTTCCACCGGGTCGACTGCGCTGTCTATCGTTACGATTACGAACAGCGTGGCGCGCTGGTACGAATGGGACGTCACAACTTATTTGAAACAGGAAAAGGCGGCCGGGCGGAATGTGGTGGCGCTGGTTTTGAAGAGCCTGGCGGCGAGCAACCCGCTGGTACGATTCAGCTCCGACGAGGCCGCGACGAATCGGCCGGTACTGGCGGTTTCATAGCAACGCAGGCCAGGCCTGCTGGGCCGGAGTTGTCGGACGTTCACCGTCGCGGGCCGCAAGAGCTGCGCATCAGTCGCCGTGCGCCTGACCGGCATTCCCATCTCGACGGACAGATTTCCCTTCCGTCATGCCGTGGCTGGTTTCTAGCCGAAGTAGAGTTGATGGCTGCGCGCTGCTGCATCCGTGAGTGAACCCGCCTGCGCCTTCGGCCGATGATCAGCGATACCAGGAGTTGATTTTGACCGCTGTTCCCCAGAGCAATTGTGA
>JBBRCX010000077.1:0-21737 GCA_038204465.1 Tepidisphaerales bacterium
GCGTTGGCGCCGGAGTGGGCGGCACATTGAACCTGACTGGTGGAGTGACGGGGGACGGCTGGCGGGGGTGTGGGGGTTTCATGGGAGCCGGATGGGAGCGGCTTGGGGGAGAGATGGGTTTGGGATGGGAAAACAGCGAAAAAACACGGGATCGGGCGCTGCGGCGTCGAAAGAGGGTGACTCGTCGGTGGGTGGCGGAGAATTGCGCAGGGTCGGCGCGTGGTTCCGCCGAAAGTGCCGGGGGGTGACGGGATGGAGGGCGGGGGGATTGCCGGCCATCCGGTCCCGCGGTTACTTGGCGCAGAAGTCGACCAGGCGGGCGACTTCGCTGCGGAGGTCTTTGCGGTGGACGACGAAGTCGATGAAGCCGTGCTCTTCGAGGAACTCGCTGCGTTGGAAGCCGTCGGGCAGCTCGACCTTGATGGTGTTCCAGATGGTGCGCGGGCCGGCGAAGCCGATGAGGGCCTTGGGCTCGGCGATGATGAAGTCGCCGAGCATGGCGAAGCTGGCGGTGACGCCGCCGGTGGTGGGGTCGGCGAGGAGGCTGATGAACAATCCGCCGGCCTCGTCGAGGCGTGCGAGGGCGGCGCTGGTTTTGGCCATCTGCATGAGCGAGAGGGCCGACTCCTGCATGCGCGCTCCGCCGGAGCAGCTGACCACCAGCAGCGGGAGCTTGTCTTCGGCGGCGGCTTCGATGGTGCGGGTGATCTTCTCGCCGACCACGCTTCCCATCGATCCCATCATGAAGGTTGGATCCATGACGGCGAGCATCAGCGGCCGGCCCTTGATGAAGCCTTTGCCGCAGACGACTGCGTCGCTGTTGCCGGTTTTTTCCTGCTCGGACTTGAGCCGTTCCTTGTAGCTCTTCTTGTCGACGAACTTGAGAGGGTCGGTGGGCTCGACGTCGGCGAATCGTTCTTCGAAACTTCCGGGATCGACGATCTGTTCGATGCGCGTGCGGGCGCTGACGCGGAAGTGATGCTGGCACCCGGGACAGACGTGAAGCGCTTCCTCGACGACCTTGCGGAAGAGCATGTCGCCGCACTCGGGGCAGCGCATCCAGAGGCCCTCGGGGACGCCTTCCTTCTGGAGTTTCATGCCTTCGTTTGGGGCCTGCGACATGGGGATTAGTTTAAGGAGGGAGAGGGATGGTGGATAGAGGGAGCGGGAGCGACGTGGAGACGGTGCTGCGAGCGGCGGGGCTTGCTTTGGGGGCTGTCCGAATCGGCGACCCCCAGCGTCGGCGCTATCGGCGGTCGTGGGCCTGAACTTTCTCGAGGCTCGTTCGCAGTTCGGCGATGGCGGCGTTGCGATCGGGCGGATCGAAGATTGCACTGGCGATGACGAACCAGTCGACGCCGGCCTCGGCGGCGGGGGCGATGGTTTGGGCGTTGATGCCGCCGTCAATTTCGAGGCGCTGGTCTTTTCGAAGGCGCTTGCGCACCGCGCGCACCTTCGCGAGCATGTCGGGCATAAAGTTCTGACCGGAGAAGCCGGGCTCGACGCTCATGATCAGGACGACGTCGACTCGATCGAGCGCCGGCCAGAGCGATTCAACGGGGGTGGCGGGCTTGAGGGTGATGCCGACGTTGCAGCCGTTCTTTCGGATCTCATCGGCGGTTGCTTTGGGATCCTGGACGGCCTCGACGTGGAAGGTGATGTTCTGCGCGCCGGCTTTCACCAGAGGCGGCGCGTAACGGGCGGGCTCGGAGATCATCAGATGCGCGTCGAGGTAAGCGTTCGTGGACTTCCGCGCTGCTTTCACGATGGCGGGGCCGAAGCTGATGTTGGGGACGAAGTGGCCGTCCATGATGTCGAGATGCAGGAAGTCGGAGCCGGCTTGCAGCACTTCTGCGATCTCGCTGCCGAGCTTGGAGAAATCGGCGGAGAGGATGGACGCCGCGATCTGGGGCGCGGTCGAGTTGAATGGATTGGCAGTCACGATGGTGATGAGACGGAGCTCACGAGAGTTCGAGCCGGACGATGATGAGTTTAGTCGAGAATATCCAAGGTCGAGAAGTGGCCCTTCTCGAGGAATTCCAGCGACGCACCGCCGCCGGTACTGACGTGACTGACTTTATCCGCCAGCCCGAGTTGTTCGATCGCCGCCGCACTGTCGCCGCCGCCGACGATCGTGGTGGCGGCGTTTTTCGCGGTCGCGTCCGCCATCGCCTGCGCCACCGCGCGCGTCCCGTCGGCAAAAGGCTTCTTCTCGAACACGCCCATCGGTCCGTTCCAGACAACCGTTTTCGCCTTGATGATCTCGTCGGCATACAACTTGCGCGTCCTGGGACCAATATCCAGGCCTTCCATTTCCGCGGGGATGTTGCCTTCGACGACGCTCGTGCTGGCTGTATCCGTTATCTCGTTGCTGACGATGTTATCGACCGGTAGCCGGATCTTCCCGGCCGCGTTCTGCAGCAGCGAATTCGCTAAGTCGATCTTGTCGCGCTCAACCAAACTTTTGCCGACTTGCTTGCCTTGAGCGAGAAAGAATGTGTAGGCCATCGCCCCGCCGATTAAAAACATGTCGGCTTTGACGAGCAACTGCTCGATGACCTTGATCTTGTCGGAGACTTTGGCGCCGCCAAGGATCGCGAGGAAGGGTCGCGCCGGATTTGAAATTGCGTTGCTGAGGAACTTCAGCTCCTTCTGGATCAGGAAGCCGATCACTCGCGGCTTGCCCTGCATTGCCTGCGGCACGCCGAAGGTGCTGGCGTGCTCGCGATGGGCGGTGCCGAAGGCGTCGTTCACATATGCATCGCCGAGCCGGGCAAGTTGGCGCGCGAAATTGGGGTCGTTCGCTTCTTCTTCTTTGTGGAAACGGAGGTTTTCCAGGAGCAGAGCTTCGCCGTCCTTGAGCTGCGCCGCGGCTTTCTCCGCGACGGGGCCGATGCAGTCATCGACGAAAGCGACCGGCTTGCCGAGCAACTCGCTCAGCTTCGCCGCCACAGGCTTCAACGAGAACTTTGGCTCAGGGCCGCCCTTGGGGCGTCCGAGGTGCGACATGAGGATGAGGCGTCCGCCGCGCTCCCGCACGTTCCGTATTGTGGGCAGTGCCTGCTCGATGCGGCGATCGTCCGTGATCTTGCCGGCTTCGATGGGCACATTGAAATCCACGCGCGTCAGCATGCGCTTCCCCCGGACCTCGATGTCCGCCACCGTCTTCTTCGCCATCCCTGCGCTCCTTCACATTTCGCCGGGGATGCTATGGAGCAGGCATGGCAAGTCAAGAAACCATTCGAAACCATTCGATGCGTGGACGCGTGTTGACAAAGGGCGCGGCACGGCGGAGAACCGTATCATGGACGTGCGACTGGAGAGCCTAAAATATGACGCCGACGGGCTGGTCCCGGCAATCATCCAGGATTTCAGAACGGGGCAGGTGCTCATGATGGCCTGGATGAATCAGGATGCACTGGCGAGGACTGTCGAGACCGGACAGACACACTTCTTCAGCCGCAGCCGGAACCGGCTCTGGCTCAAGGGTGAGACAAGCGGGCACGTCCAGCACCTGAAATCGATCAGCGTGGACTGCGACCAGGATGTGCTGCTGATCAAGGTCGAGCAGATAGGGGCCGCCTGCCACGAGGGTTATTACAGCTGCTTCTATCGCGAATACGATGTCGGCGGCGACTGGAAGATTGTAGGCAAGAAAGTTTTTGATCCGGAGAAGGTGTACTCGAAGACTTTCCCTTCCGCACCGCTGCCTCCACCGTGAGCACACGCACCGCGCCGGAAATTGTCCAATCACCTCCGGATGCGGCCAGCTCCGATTACGGCCCCACGCTGTCCTTCGGCATGTTGGCCATCTACCTGACTCTGATCATCCTTGGGTTTTTAATCATCCGTTTCGGCGGAATCGCGCAAGCCGGCAATGAAATGAGCCTTCGCCGAAGCCTGTTTACATCGGTGAACGCCGCGACGCTGACCGGTTTTCAGCAGAGCATTGCCATCGACGAGTTGGCGGCGGACAGCCGCGGCGCACCAATAACCCTGCTGGCGCTGACCCTGGCTGGAACGCTCTTCAGTCTAATTGTCGGCGGAATGGCAGTCGTACGCATTGTCCGCATTGCGTTCTCTGACGCGCAGGTCATCGTCGGGGCGTTCGTGGTGACGATCCTCGCACTGCTCGCGGGGTCCGCGGCTCTTATGTCGCGCGAGCGAGGATTGTTCGACGCAGTGTTCCAGGCGGCCAGCGCGTTCGGCAACAGCGGACTAACCATCGGCGTGTTGAGCGGCGTCGGCAAGCCGCAAACACACTTCGTTCTGCTTCCACTGGCGTTCGCAGGCGGACTGGGGCTGCCTGTGCTGATGCAGCTCTACTCGCGCGCCATCGGCGGCCCAAGCCTCAGCGTTCACAGTCGCACGGTGATCGCAAGCTCGCTCGCGCTTTATGTCGCCGGGACACTGCTCTTCTCCATCTTGCTCTGGCCGCATAAGGACCTGGAGAAGCCAGCCGGCGCGGCTGCGGACTGGCGAAACGCGTTGGAATCGGCTTCAGCCGCCTCTCTGAATAGCCGCACAGCGGGCCTGCCGTTTGAGTATGTCAACGCGATGCCACGGACGATGCAGTGGGCATTGCTCGTGTTCATGCTGATCGGCGCCAGCCCGGGCGGCACTGGAGGCGGCGTCAAGACGACGGCGCTCGTTCGCCTCACCGACGGCGCCGTCAGGGCCCTTCGGCGGCGGCCCGTCTCGCGCGGCTTCGGGATCGCCATCGTGTGGCTCGCGCTTTACCTCTTCATTACGCTCGCTGGGTTTCTGCTGCTGCTGAGCAGCGAGCCGGACGTCCCCGCGGATCGGCTCTTCTTCCTCGCGTTCAGCGCGGTCAGCAACGTCGGACTGTCACACGACGCTGTTTCGATCGCGGGCAATGGGCTGCTGACGATGTGCATAATGATGCTGCTGGGCAGGCTGGTCCCGCTGGCAATTCTCTGGTGGATGGCCTCGACCGCGCGGCGCGAAGACCTCGCGATCGGCTGATCATCGGCGGGTGACAGAGCTATCAGCCGGCACGCGGCCGTCCGGATCGCAAATACCGCGCTCTTCAAGCTCAAGTTGTTTGAGCTTCTCGACGCGGCGCACGTGCCGCCCGTCGGCGAACGGGGTGGCGAGAAAGATCTCCACGATCTGCCGGATCTGGTCCTCGCTGAGTAAGTCGGTCCCGAGGCACAGCACGTTGCAGTGATTGTGCTCGCGAGCCCGGCGGGCGGTTACCTGGTCGTGGGCAAGGGCCGCACGAATACCAACGATCTTGTTGGCGGCGATGGACATGCCGATCCCGCTGCCGTCCATGAGAATGGCGGCTTCAGCGCGGCCGGCCGTGACGGCGCGGGCCGCGGGCGCCGCGAAGTCCGGATAGTCACACGCGGCGGTGCTGGCGCAGCCGAAATCCTCGATCTCATGCTCCAGCTTTTTCAATAGCGGGAGCAGCCGCACTTTGGCGTCGTAGCCGCGATGGTCACATGCAACTGCCAGCTTCATTGGGTTCCCGCTAAGCCCAAGTATTCCAGGCGAATTGACTCTATCACCTACATTCTCGTTCCTGCAGCTACGTGATCTCCTGCAGGCGCTTCTCAATCAGCGCCTCGAGCTGCCCAGCGAGATCCTGATACAGCGCGGTATCCCCACCGATCGGATCATCGATGTCGCCCATGGGATCGAGAGTGTCTACCTTCTCCCTCGCCGAGGGCACCAGCGCCGTAACCGCCTGCGCATGATTCCTGCTCATTGCGAAGATCATGTCGGCCTGGTGAATCAACTCGACCGTGAGAGGCCGCGACCGATGCTGGGACAGGTCGGCGCCGAGTCCACGAAGCGCCTCGACCGCCTGCGGCGTCGCGCGCGAACCCTGCAGGGCAAAGCTGCCTGCCGATAAGACGCTGATGCCTTTCTTCTCGAGGTCCGGCTCGGCGACATCGAGCTTGCGGGCGAGCAACCGCCGGGCGATCGCCTCCGCCATGGGAGAGCGGCAGGTGTTGCCGCTGCAGACGAACAGGATCGTCGTGCGCAGCAGCCGCTCTATAATCCGCTCGTCATACACACCCTGGCGCACGACCTCATATTTTTCGGGACCAACTTTCAGAATGGTGGAGGGCTTTAAATAGCGCGAGGGACCTGCGTCGAAGATGAGGTCGACTTGGTCACGTACTTCATCGGCGAGCTTGTCAGCGGACCAGCCGGCCAGGGAAGCCGATGCGAAGGAACCGGCGAGGATCATCGCGACCGGGCCTTGTACGGCGGAGATGACGTCCGTCGCCACGATGTGGTCCGGGCACCGCAATGTAATGCTCGAGCCCGAGTACATCTCCAATTCATTCAACCGTAACTCTTTGCTCACCTGAGCGCGCCGTTCCGGGGGCACGTCGAACACCAGGCCCACCGGGCCGGGCCAGAGCTTCTTGATCATCCGCTCCTCGAACTCGTTAAGTGGCCCAAGATAGCGTTTTGCCTCGTCGCGAGCGGCCAGATGAATGGTGAAAGGCTGCGAAGCACCCTCATCGCCGCGCAGCTCCGCCAGCCGCTTGCGCGCCCCGGGATGGGTGAGCAGCCCGGCCGCTCCATATACCGTTTCGGTAGGAAGGACGACTATTCCGCCGGAATTCAACAGCTCAGACCCCCGCGCGACCTGCGAGTCATAATCACCGACATCGAAAATGTGAACAATTGAAGCCGCCATCAACCTCTGCGGATATATGAGGCAAGCTGATCAAGGGTGTCAAGGCAGGCAAATCAAGGCAAATCGGCAGTGGCTCGTAGCGAAGCGCCGCACGACGCAGCGTGCAACTGGCACCCGAAGGTTCCGGATTGTCACAGCAATTCGGTGATCGGATGAAGACGCAGCAATGGAACTGAGCGAGAACAGACGCTCGGCGTCCCCTATGTACCGCCTTGGCTCAGTGGATCTTCCGGGTAACGCTCTTTGAGGAGCTTGCGCAGCGCCTGGCTCTTGGCGGCATCCGACTGCGCCAGCAACTTGCTGGCGCGATCGAGCAACTGCGGCGCATAGGATGAATTGGGGACGGCGGCCGCAAACGCTTCCGCCAGCTTCGCCGCCGCCTGCGGCGCTTTTTTGATCTCCATCAGCCGGGTCTTGAGAAGCACGCTATAGCCTTCCAGAAAGTCGATCGGATAACGCGCCTGCCAATTCTCCCATTCGTCTTCGCCCGCCTCCCAGTCCCCCTCGCGGATGTAGGATTCGATCGTCCGCGCCGACGCGCCACTGAGCGCCGACTGCCGCTCGGGCAGTCCTTCCACGGGCAGCGCGCTAAGGAGCTTCGCACCTTCCGGCATCTTACCATTTAACACGAGCGCCTCGGCGTACAGCCGCCGCAGCTTCACATCGTCGCCTGAAGCGAATGGCTGCAGGACCTGCAGCGCCTTCGGAAAGTCGGCCGCCCGCCAGAGCAGCAACTGCGAGTACTGCTTCACCGCGCGCGGCTGCAGATCTGAATCCGACGGCGCCTTTGCCCACAGCTCAACCGCTGCGTCGCTGTTCGTCTGTGCCAGCGCCTCGCGCGTCGCCTCCTGCAAGGCCGTCATTGCCGAATCCGGATCCGGGTGCTTTGACTCGGCCGCCAATCGCATCGCGGCCGCCAGCATCGGGACGACTTTGCCCGCGCGCTGCTGCAGTTGCACAGCGCGCGGCAGCGCGACGATCGGAATCTTTGGGACGTCGTACACGTCCGCCAGCCGCGCCTGTGCCGGCGGCTCATCCGTCGGCGGTTTGGTGATCTGGTCGTAATCTCGGCTGACAGCAATCTTGGTGCTCTGCGTGTCGCTATTGCTGCCGATTCGGACGGTGAGCATCACCGGGTAGACCCCATCCAGGAAATAGACGTGTTGCGGGTCCGGCAGCGTGCTCGTCTGTCCATCGCCAAAGTCCCAGGAGAAGCTAGCCTGGCCCATCTTTGGCTGGCGCGCCGAAAAACCGTATCGATGCGAGTATCCGCTCGCATAGAAGCATTCGCCGAGGTGATTCACGGCAAAGTCAGCAGTCAGCGGCTTGCGGAACTCTTCGAGCGCGCCGGCGCTACCTTGAAACAGAATACCGAAGGACTCGCGCGGGATCACGTCGAAGCCTTTCGTGTCCGGCCGTTTCCAGGCAACGGTAAAACGACCGTCGCCGGCGGCGTTCACGTGATACAGCAGGAATGAGTGTCGTCCGCGGCTGAGACGGATACTGGCGCGATGCCGAACGTCTGCGGGCCCCGTCGACGCGAAGACGAGAGGCTTGTCGTCAATGTACAGCGCCCCGCGGTCGTCGACCGTCATGGCGAACGTGTAATCCCCGTCAACCGGCGCAAAGATAGAAGCGGTGATACGGCTGATCGTCTGCTGCTGCTCGCCGAATGGGTTGATCCCCAGAAATGGCGTAGCGAGCATCGCGCCGCCGATCACCGGTTCGCTGCGCTGCCAGGACGCTTCCACCTGCTCGAAGGTGTCGACGACGCCGCCCGTCCACTGCTTCATCTCCAGAAGCAGGCCGGTGGTCACCTTTAGCTCCTGAGCAGGCTTGGAAGTGGAATTAGTTGCGGG
Organism: Tepidisphaerales bacterium; assembly: GCA_038204465.1. Classification (GTDB taxonomy): domain Bacteria; phylum Planctomycetota; class Phycisphaerae; order Tepidisphaerales; family Tepidisphaeraceae; genus JBBRCX01. Next base: position 8,542 of record JBBRCX010000077.1, read on the forward strand.
CGTTGTCGCCGGACTGGTCGTGGGCGGATTCCGGTCGCCGAAGTAGGCAAAATATTTCCGCTCTTTCTTCTGCAGTTGGAACAGCAGGCGGACGCGGTCACCAGGCCCCACCATGATCACACGCGAACTGACTGGCCTGCCATCCCCGGTGGCCATCTTCACGTCTTCGCCGTTGGGTTTGTGATGGCCTGCCGTATAGAATTCCGCTGCCGCAAGCTCGGTACCGCTGGCTTTCTGATCGTCCCAGATAACCTCGATTGGGCGACGATAGGTCCACCCGTCGTCGATCGGGCCGGAGCGGGCGGCCGGACCGAGCAACGTAATCAGCAGCATCGCGGCGCCGCGCCGCACGCATGCAGGCATCCGCCATTCTGTTCCGACATGTTTATGATGCATCCTCAAGCGACAAGCATTCTACCGAAGGCATTGCTGTTCGACATGGACGGCACGATCACCGAACCAATGCTCGACTTCCCGCGCATCAAGTCGGAGATGGGCATCGGCGCCCGGCCAATCCTGGAAGCGATGTCGGAGATGGATTCCGAGCGGTTGCGCGCCGCGAAGGAGGTGCTCGATCGTCACGAGCAGAAGGCCGCCCGATGCTCCGCCCTCAATCCGGGCTGCCGCGAATTGCTGGCGTGGATCAAGGACAGGGAGATCGCGGCAGCACTTATCACCCGCAACAGTCTGACAAGCGTCACCACTGTGCTGCAGCGTCATGAACTGCCAATCAAACTTGTAATTACGCGAGATGATGGTCAGCCCAAACCCGATCCTTATCCGCTTCGCCTCGCCTGCGGGCGGCTAGGCGTAGACGAAAGCGATGCTTGGATGGTCGGCGATGGGCAATACGACGTGGAGGCAGGAGTAGCCGCCGGCATGAAGACCGTGTGGGTGAGTCACGGGCGACCAAAGCATTTTGTGGCCGAACCATGGCAGGCCGTGCCCGATCTGTTTGGACTGATGAGACTGTTGGAGCAATGCAGCCTTTAAACGACGTCTCGAACTTCTGCGCCAGCGCGCCCTACGTTGTCATTACAGAAGTGTCTAATCGACGAAGGAGTGTCATGCGCAAATTGCTGTTCGGAATCTGGCTGCTCGCTGCCCTCTTCGGCTGCGCCGCCCACGCGGATCCCGGGGCGCCGTTGGCGCCGCCGGTTTCAGCGCCCGCAATTGGCTCTGAGCTAACGGAAGATTCCAGCGTCGATGCGATCCTTGATGCGCTGGACCGGTGCGGAAAGGACCTGAAGGAATTTACGACTGACGTGGGACTGACCGAAACGGATGACGCTACCCAACTTTCTTCGATGAGGTCCGGAAAAGTCTGGTATCAGGCAAAGGGTGACGCGCGGATGCGAGTCCTCTTCGAGAAGCGCACCGCTGGGAAGAAGAGCTTCGACGAGAAGCTGGAGTATCTGTTGGAGGGGGGCTGGCTGACCGATCGGGACTATAAGAAACAGATCGAGGTGCGGCGGCAAGTGGTGGCGCCGGGCGAGAAGATCAACCTGCTCAAACTTGGTCAGGGCCCGTTCCCTCTGCCGATCGGACAGGACAAGGCGGAGGTCCACAAGCTGTTTGAGGTGAAGAAGGTCGCGAGCGGCGAGCACGACCCGGCCAACACCGTGCACGTCGCGCTCAAGCCAAAGGAGAAGACGCCGCTCGCTCGCAAGTTCAGCAGCATCGACGTCTGGGTCGATCGAAAGACGCACTTTCCGATTCGCATCGAAACGCTCGATGCCAATGAGACGACACTTCGCACCACCGATCTGAGCAACGTCAAGATCAACCCGGAGCCGGCGCTGACCGACGCCGACTTCACCCTGCCTCCGATTGACAATACCTGGGACCAGCACACGGAAGAGTTCAAGGGATAGCTCCCGCCGTGCGGGAAAGCCGCCGTCGATGCCACGCGTTCCACAGCAGCGCGACAAGCGCCAGCACGCATGCCGCCTTCCAGAGCAGCAGCCACCAGGGGCGCCACCATTCGTCGCCGTAATGCGACTCAAACGCGTCGGATGTTCCGAAGGCAATCAAGATCGCCGCGGCAATCAGAAAATCGCGGCGTAAAACGCCACTACGGCGCCATCCGACGACGGCGAGGAGCAAGCCCATCGCAGGCCAAAGCACGACCTCAATGAAGTTGAAAAAACCAGCCGCTCGGCCCAGTTCCGTACGCATGCGGCCGACTCCTTTCGTTGGAGTCTCCTGCGCCACTCAAAAGAGCCCTTAAGCCGTCGCCGCCTGGCGCTTTGGCTTGGGCTGGCGCGGGTTGAGCGCGCGGTCGAGATTGCGCATCGCCTGGCGAAGCCGGTGTTCGTTCTCGACCAACGCGATGCGGACGTAGCCTTCGCCGTTTTCGCCAAAGGCACGGCCCGGCGCCAGCGCCACCTCGGCTTCTTCCATCATGCGCAGGCAGAAATCAATCGTGCCCTCGCCCTTGAGGTGCTCGGGCTTGATCTTCGACCAGACGAACATGCTGGCGCGCGGGCGGTCATAGGTCCACCCAAGCTTGTCCAGCCCGCGGCAGACTTCGTCGCGCCGCGCTTGGTAGATCTTCGACTGCTCCGCCGGCGCGGCCTCACACTCCCGCATCGCGATGATGCTGGCAATCTGCACCGGGGCAAAAATACCGTAATCGTAATAGCCCTTGATCGTCGCCAGCGCCTTCACCATCTCGGCATTGCCGGCGCAGAAGCCGACGCGCCAACCGGCCATGTTGTAGCTCTTGCTCATCGTGGTGAATTCCACTCCGAGCTCTTTGGATCCCGGGGCCGCGAGAAAGCTCGGGGCCTTGTAGCCGTCAAAGCAGACTTCGCCGTATGCGAAGTCGCTGATGATCATGATGCCGTGACGGCGGCACATCTGGATCGCGCGTTCCCAGAATCCGTGATCCACGGTCATCGCCGTCGGGTTGTGAGGATAGTTGAGGATGAGCAGTTTGGGAGTGGGATACAGGCCCTCGATCATCTTTTCGATGCGATCGAGAAATGCCTGGTCGTTACCGAGCGGAACGCGGATCACGTTCGCGCCGGCCATCGCGACCGCGTAGATGTGGATCGGGAAGGCGGGGTCCGGCACGACGGCAGTGTCGCCCGGCCCGAGCAGCGCCAGACAAAGATGGCTGAAGCCCTCCTTGCTCCCGATGGTCGCAATCACTTCTGTCTCGGGATCGAGTTCCACGCCGTATTTCTGCTGATACTTCTTCGCGACTTCGCGGCGCAATCCGGCGACGCCATTGCTAACGCTATAACGATGATTGCGCGGATCGAGCGCCGCTTCGGCCAGCTTCTTGACGACCGTTTCGGGAGTCGGGTCGGTGGGATTTCCCATTCCCAGATCAATGATATCGACCCCCGCGACGCGCTTCTCATACTTCATCTTGTTGATGCGGCCGAAGAGGTACGGCGGGAGGCGCGAGATGCGCGGGGAGACGTCGATCTTGAACGGTTGTTCGCTCATGGCTTGCCAGATTGTATCGCAGGACGGCGGAAGCGTGGCCGTCATGGCCCAGGGTTCATTTCGTCGGAGACGCCGGAGGGCTGGCTGGTGAGGGGCTCAAGGCCCCTGGTCGCCGGGGGATGGCCCTGCGTCGCCGGAATATCGATGTCGTCTTGGGGCTGCGTCGACGGCAAGGTGAGGCGGCGGCTCGATTCGCGGGTGGTGGCCGCGGGGTCAGGCGCTCCGAGGTCAAACGGCTCCGTCGTAAGCCGTTGCGGCTGCGTTGTCGTTTGCCGTTGCTGCGCCATCTCGCGCCGCGCTTTTTCCTGGTCGCGAATCAGTGCGGTGCGCTCATCCATTCGTCTGGCGAACTGCTTCTTCAGCACTGGGTCCTCAATCTTCAACATCTGCAAGGCCTGCTGAGCCAACTGCTCGCGCAGTTCCTTGATCGCGGCGAGGGTCAAGCGTTCGTACAACTCGGTACGCAAGCTCTCCTTTACGTTTTCGAATTTCACCGCTTTGGGTTGGAATCGCGCCTCGAGCTTGATGAGGTAAAAAGCGTTTCCCGATTGGACTACCTCCGATACCTGCCCGGGCTGCAGAGAGAAGGCCTCTTTCTTGAACTCCTCGGGATATCCCGGGGTCTGGCGGCTGAAACGCGGCAGCTCGCCTCCCATTCGCGCGGTGACGGGATCGTTGCTCATCTCCTGGGCGACCCGCGCGAACGGCTTGCCCGAGGCGATTTGCCGCTTCGCCTCGGCGATCTGCTGCGCATTGGCGCACTGGATGAAGCGCACGCTGACGGTTTCGCCGTACGTCTGGTTGAACGCCTGACGCAACGCTTCGTCGGTGATCTTCCCTTCCAGCTTTGGCTCGGCGATCTTCCTGAGATAGGCATTGGTCTGGAGCACGAGATCAAACTCCGGCCGGCTCACGTTCTGCTGCGCCAGGAACTGGTCCAGCAGGCGCTCGTGGTCCTGCTTGAGTTCCTCGGTGAGTTTTTTCGCTTCATCAAGCCGCTTCTGTTGCACGGCCTCGTCAATCTTCTCCTGCATTTTCTCGTCGGTTCCACGGAACAGCCGAAGCAGCGTCTGATCGCGCTCCGTCTGGATATCCTGCGGCGACACCAGCACGTGATTTTGAGCGGCGTCCTGCCGCGCCAGTTCGAGCTGCACCATGTTGAGCAGGACGCTCAGCCCATGCGCTTCCACCAGCGGGCCCTCGAGCTCGCGCATCGTCATTGGCTTGGTGCCGACCTGCGCAATGACGCGATCGCCCGAGTCGCCGCCACGGTTCGTCCGCGACAAGGAGCTTGAACCGGACTCCGGCACAGCGCTCAGCGCTTTTGCGCTGCCGCTGCCGTCGGAACGCGGCGCACTGTCACCGCAGCCGCCAAGCAGCGCGATGCCGACAGAGATCCCGCCAAAAAGTCGCTTCAAGATGATGACTCCTGGATGATGCAGCAGGGTGGAAGTATCAGAGTCACCCGAAGATGTGTCAAGAAAGCACCTGCCGCGCGACGCGTAATTGAATACTCATATTCTCGCCCTATAAGTGCTCCGGCGGCTCCGCTTGCCGGCGCGCCGCCGCACCGGTACAACCCGGCCGACCCATGCGCTTCCTGCATCTCGTCTTCATCGTCCTCTGCATCGCGCTTTGTATCGGTGCACAGACCACTCAGCCGACCACTGCGCCAGCGAAGCCTGTCGCGGCGATCGAACAGGGACTGATCATCAGCGTTGATGGATTGCGCCCCGACGTGCTCTTGCGCGCGCACACGCCGAATCTTCGGAAGCTGATGGACAACGGCAGCTTCACGATGTGGGCGCAGACGGTGCCGGAGTCGATTACGCTTCCGGCGCACGCCAGCATGCTCACGGGCGTCAGCGTCGCACGGCACGGCGTCACTTGGAATGGAGATCCACCGGCGGGCGGACTGAAGTATCCGCAGGTTCCGACGGTGCTGGAACTCGCGCACGCCGCCGGCATGAGCACCGCAATGGTTACCGGCAAGTCCAAATTCGATGCGCTGGCGCGGCCGGGAAGCGTCGATTGGTCGGAAATTCATGCGGCTTCTGACGAAGAAGTGGCGCAGCGAGCCGAAACGATCATCCGGCAGCATCGTCCGCAGCTCTTTTTTGTACACTTCGCGGGAGCGGACCTGATCGGCCATGCTAAAGGCTGGGGAAGCGATGAGCAGATTGCGACCGTGGAAAATATCGACTCGATGATCGGCCGCATCCTCACTGGGCTGGACGTCGCGAAACTGACAGGAGCTACCTTCGTGCTGATCACCGCGGATCACGGCGGCGCTGGGTTGACTCATGGCCCGCAGGATCCTCGCAGCCTGCACATCCCGTGGATCATCGCCGGCCCAGGCATCCGGCGCGACTATGACCTTACCCGTGATGCGAGGCGCGTCATCCATACGGAGGACACCTTTGCAACCGCGTGCCTGTTGCTCGGGCTTGTGCCGAAGGAGCCGATCGACGGCAAACCGGTCCTGCAAATCCTGGAGGACCGCCAGCTGCTCCAGGAGCAGTAAGCTTTCCTTTCCACATGAATCCTTTTGCCGTTATCCTCCCGGCCGCCGGCCGCTCCGTTCGATTTGGCGGCCCGCGCAGCAAACTGCTCGAATCGTTGCGCGGCAAATCGGTCATCCGGCGCACCATCGATGCCTTTCTGCAGCGAACCGATGTTGCGTCTGTCGTGATTGCGACAACGCCGGGAGACCGCTCATCAATCGCATCCGTGTTCAGTACTGCCAAATCGATTGAGATCGACCCAAGAGTGCGGTTCTGTGATGGAGGGGACAGCCGTGCCGATAGCGTGCTGTACGCGTTGCGGCAGGTGCCCTCGCAAATTGAGTGGGTGGCGGTCCATGATGCGGCGCGGCCGCTCATATCTCGAGCGCTGATTGACCGCGCGCTGCATGCCGCTCTCGAGCACGGTGCTGCTATTCCCGCGCTCCCCGTCACCGCAACCATCAAGCAGGCGACAGGGCCGCTGCCATGCCGCTGCGAGAGGACCCTTGCACGACAGTCGCTCTTCGCGGTGCAGACACCGCAGATCATGAGGCGGCAGGCCCTCTTGGACGCTTTCGCGTCATGCCCGGTTCCGCTCGAGCAAATCACGGATGACGCCCAACTGCTGGAGTTGGCCGGGCAGGATGTCTGGCTCGTCGCGGGCGAGGAGCAGAACCTGAAGATCACCACGCAACTCGACCTCCGGATGGCCGAGGCGTTGCTTGCAGTGCCCTGACGGCTTCGCGCTGATACGCTCTGCGGCATGCTTCCGCTGTTTGTCGGACTGACGCTGGTGAATCTTTTGTGCCTGTCGATGACGACTGCGCTGGGCTACTTGGTTTCCACAAGCGGCCGGTTTGCATCCGCCCATATTCTAAGCGGCGCGCTATCGGCCATTGCTTGCTGCGCGGTCCACTGCGTCGTGATTACCTATTTTGTTGCAACCGCGAAATGGGTGCAGCACGCGGTGAGCGTGAAGGGACTGGACGAGGCGCTCATTTCCCCGACGCGCTCCTTCAAAGCGAACGCCTTTCCCGCGGCGCTGCTGGCAATGCTTTCCGTTTTCGTCGCGGCCGTGTGCGGAGCGGGCGCGGACAACTACCACGGAAGCTGGCGGCTATGGCATCATGCTCTGGCGCTCATGGCAGTTGCGGTCAATGTTGCCGTCGCACCGATCGAGTACCGGGCGATCGCGCGCAATGGACGCCTGATCGACAGCGTACTGGCGCGAATCGCGCGCGCCGACGAATAGGATGCTATCTTCGCTTGGAAATGTGATCGCCAGCGTTACGATTGCGACTGACCGCTCCGATCGAGCTCTCATTCACTGCACATGGCCACCGAACCCGTCGTTGAAAAGATCCAGACGGCGATGCAGCACCACCAGACTGGCCGCCTCGATGAGGCGGAGTCGCTGTATCGTCAGGTCCTGGAATCCGACCCCGCTCAGCCGCAGGCGCTGCACATGCTCGGCGTCCTGTCACACCAGCGCGGAAAATCCGAAGAGGGCGTACGGCTGATCGAGAAGGCGCTCACGTTCGATCCCAACGCGCCGGTCTTGCACAACAACCTCGGTTTGGTCTTCCTCGCACAGGAGGAATTCCAGCGTGCGCGCACTTGTTTCGAATCAGCCATTCGCATCGCGCCCGCATACGCCGAGGCGCATCGAAACCTGGGCAACGTCTTGGTGAAGCAAGGCGAGCCGCTGAACGCCATCAACTGCTTCCGCCAGTGCATAGCGCAGGCGCCGCAGAACGCCCCCGCCTATGACAACCTCGGTGCCGCATTAGACGCGCTGAAGAAGTACGATGAAGCCGCTGCAGCCTACCGCCGCGCCGTAGAGCTGAACCCCAACTTTGCCCAGGCCTGGTACAACCTGGGCAATGCCCTGCTCGCGTCGCGCCGCCAATTCGAATCGATCGAGCCCTACCGGCGCGCACTGCAAATCGAGCCGAACATGGCCCGCGCGCATAACAACCTGGCTCAGGCGCTGAAGGGCCTGGCGCGGATGCGCGAATCCATCGATCACTATCGCAAAGCGGTGGAGGCGCGTCCGGATATCGCCAGCACGTTCAGCAACATGGTATATGCTCTGCATTTTCTGCCGGATTACGACATTAAGGCGCTCGATGAGGAGCACCGAGAGTGGGCCCGGCGGTTCGAAAGACCGCTCGCTTCAGAGCTGAAAACACACAACAACGATCGCTCGCCGGAGCGGCGGCTTCGGATTGGCTACGTCTCCCCGGACTTCCGCAACCACTCGATGGCTTCCACCCTGGTTCCCATGCTGGAGGGCCACGCTCATGAGGGTTACGAGATCTTCTGCTACGCCGACATTCCGCAGCCGGACGACGTGACCAGGCGATTGCGCGCGGCCGCCGACGTCTGGCGCGAAACGCATAAGCTGTCGCCCTCCGAGCTGGCCGAGCTGATTCGCTCCGATCAGATCGACGTCCTGATCGATCTCACCCTGCACCTGGCCGAGAACCGGCTACTCGTGTTCGCCCGCAAGCCGGCTCCGGTTCAGGTCAGCTTCCTCGGCCACCCCGGGAGCACCGGGCTTTCCAACATCGAGTACCGCATCACCGATCATTACCTCGATCCGCCGGGGCTCAATGACGAGTTCTATCCCGAGAAGTGTTTGCGGCTTCCCGACTGTTACTGGTGCTACGAGCGCATCGGTCCCAGCCCGGAGGTGAGCGCCCTGCCGGCGTTGGAGAAGGGATACATCACGTTCGGCTGCCTCAATAACTTCACGAAAGTTTCGCCGCTGGTGATCGGTTACTGGGCGAGCATCATCCGCTCGGTGCCCAGGTCACGATTGCTCGTGTTGGTGAACGAGGGCGACCCGGTCAGTCGGAACACGACCGACCTTTTCGCGGAGAACGGCTTCCCCATCGATCGTCTGGACGTTGTGAGCCGGCGCGCGCCGGTCGAGTATCTCAAGCTGTATCATCGCGTTGATCTGGGGCTGGACCCATATCCCTACAACGGCCACTCCACGACCTGCGATTCACTGTGGATGGGCGTTCCAGTCGTATCATTGGCCGGCCGCACCGCGGTCTCGCGCGGCGGGCTGAGCATTCTCTCGAATGCAGGCTTGCCGGATTGGGCGAAACATACGCCCGAGGATTACATTGCTGCAGCGGTGGAAAAGAGCAGCGATCTCGCGAGCCTGGCGCAATTGCGCGGCAGGCTCCGCCAGCAGTTCCAATGCTCGCCGGTGATGGACGGCCCGCGCTTCGCGCGAAACCTGGAAGCGCTTTACCGCCAGGTCTGGCGCGAATGGTGCGCCCGGAGCGAGCAGCGCGCTTGAAAACGCCTGCCCTGATGCGGGTTTCCGAGTTGGAATCAATGCCGGCAGAGCTACATGCCGTGTCGCGGCTGGATGATGCTTCCATCATTCACGCCATCCGACGTGGCGCGCCGCCACAAAACATCTAAAGCCTCCCGTGCAGCGGTACGATAACTTACCGAGAGGCGCCTTTTATGGACCAGGAGCAGGACGCAGAAGTTTCGACCACCGACCGCCGCACGGAGCAGACTCAGGGCCCCGATCGCCGGCTCAGCCGCGCCGACCGCCGCACCGGTTTGGAGCGTCGCACCGAGCCCACCGACGCCGCGGGCTATAACGGCTCCGAGCGCCGGGAGAACCCCGAGCGCCGCGGCACGGGCCTGGAGCGCCGCCGTGGTCCCGGCCGCCGACGCAGCGACGACCGCAAGGCCGCCGAAGAAGGCGAGATGACCGGCGAGCAGTTCGAGTTCGTCATGGCGATCGAGATGTACAAGAAGGTCAACAAGCGCCTCTATCCGACCTGGACCGAAATCCTCGAGATCGTCCGCCAGCTTGGCTACCGCAAGGTCATGCCCCGGGAAATCGAACTCGAAAGCGTCCCCGAGCCCGAGCTCACCAGGATCTAACGCACCCGCCCAACAAACCATCACCCATCGCCCGCGGCCCATCCGCGGGCGGTTCTGTTTCCAATCCCGCGACTGCGATCCGTACCCCATCCCACCGCGCCGACCTGCGTTTTCGATCGAAAAACCCATCCGTCACCCAGCCGACGACCATGCCGGACCCGACCGACGGCCATGCCGAACCCAACCGACGACCATGCCGGACCCAGCCACGCCCCATGCTCCTCCCAGGTCCTTCCCATCCCCGCACCATCGCGCGCCCATCCACCCGCCGCGCACTCCCCACCCCGACGCCACCACAACTCCTCCGTCAGCCAGACAAATCCCAGTCCCCATCCACGGCCACACCACAAAACCCAACGAAAACCCCATCAGCCAAACCCAAGCGCACCCCGAACAAAACGAACCGTCACGTGCGTGCCCACAGGCGCGATTCACGCCGCTTTCGATCAGAGTTTTCCCATCCCCCGTCGCCGAGAGGCCGCCGTCGATCAAACGAAATCGCCACAAGGGAAGATTCAGATCGGGATTTTGCCCCGACACTCCTGCTTCAATCCAGCGGGTGTTTCAGCGAAACGGTTCACACCTTATCACTCGCTGAGCCGCCCTATCTCCCTGCCCTCGCACGCCGAATTGCAATGGCGAGTCGCTGCTCAGAAGGAGTCGCTGAAGCATTCTTCGAGTCCCTCTACTACGACGCCCTCCGGTACCGCGACCGTCAATGTTCCCCCGAAAGAGCGTGAGCCCATCGGCTTGTTGTAAAGAAATTTTGAAACCGCGGGACTGCATCCCTTAAGACGTCGTATGAGAGCGGCTTCAACTGTTCGCCGATGCGCTTGGTCAACGTCAAGGGCACCAAAGAAGATGAGCGTGTCATCGAGGATCTGCTCGCGCCAGCACCGTCGCACCACTGCATCATCGGGGGGCGTGACGTAACAGCGAATGCCGTGACAATACAAATCCGGAGCCAGGTCTTTCGTCTGCCCGCTCCTTCTATCACTGCCGCAGAGCCACGACGCATTTTCGCTACAAAGGCGAAGCGAGAACGTCGCGCCCGTCTCACCGATGTATGCCACGCGATACACACGCTCAAGCTGGACGACCTGTAAGTAGATTCCTGAGCTGCCCGCAGCCGGCGCTTGCGTGAACAGCAAAAGCGGAGATCGCGCGGTCAGGCCATACGGTCCGTCCAAGCAAAGCTTTAGGTCCATTGGAGTTCCCTTCCAATTGAGTGGTTGCCTGGTATAGCAAGGTCCGTCGGGTGGTTATCAAAATCGATTGACTTTCGATGCCCGGTCCGCCTCCACGGCAGGAGTTGTTCATGACCTCCGGATAGACACCTCAAGCTAATAGAAATTAAACGCGATGAGCCCGTAATATAACATGCTCGATCACCAAGCGTCTTCCGCTCGATCATATTGGCCGCGCAACCCAGGCTGGCAGGCGGACCGAGAAACTTGCCCGTCACAGTTGGCGAACCACGTCGACGCACCATGCAAGCGCCGCTTCGTGATGATTGCGCTGGATCGCCAGCGTCCCCCGCTGAGACAAACTTCGCTCCCGCTGCACGCTCCAGCCTTTATTGCCGGCTGGCTTTGTCGGCTTCCCTGAGTAGTGCTTCGCGTGAACCTCGCCGCCCCGCTGCTGACACGCTGAACACTCACGCGCGTCCAATCCCCCCAACATTTTGTTTGCCCGCTTCGCTCGTGTGCCACACGAAGCGGGCAAACAAACTGCACGAAGTTCCTGTGCGCAGGCCTCGCTCAACCGCCGGGCGACGCGGCCGGCATGTCACGCGCAGCGGTACTCCGCGAGCATGGCGTGACGGCTGCCTCGCCCGCTTCCTCATGCCGAAGCTGCATTGGGGGGAGGTGCGGAGGGGGCCACCCCTCCGCGTCTGCGTTTTTGAACGGACCAAAAGCTTCGGCCGAAGCCGATCGCCTCAATATCTCGGCAAGCTTCATGACCCAACGCGCCGACTAAACTCCGCGCCCAGAATTAGCCAGCGCGGGAGAGACAGGTTGGAACTCCATCGCCGCCCATCGGAACGCAGCCTTGATGCAGACCAGAATTAGCCAGCGCGGGAGAGACAGGTTGGAACGGCCAGTTTCATCAGCCAGACCGGCGCGGACCACCTGCGGCGTCACGGTGTTTGGCTCTGGGGTAGAACGTCGTAATGGTCCGCCAAAGTCCACCATGGGTCGCCTGGATGCGCAGACCTTGAATCTTGAATCAAAACATCGGCCCGAAGTCGGAGCGACACGCAGCCACACACGATATTGCCGCACCGACTGCGTCGCCCGCTTCCTCTCGCCGAAGCCGCATTGGGGGAGCCGCTGAGGGGGATCGCCCCTCCGCGTCCGCGTCTTTCGATCACAAAAATGTGCCTCTCGGACTTGTCGCCGACGGTACACTGCAACTAAAAGCGAGGCTCAGATGGCACAGCAACAACCACGTGCGAGAGTGATCGGCAGCTACGGCAATGCCGTGCCGCCACAGCCGGTGCGGTCGGTGCTCTCCATTCCCACCGTCTGTCCGGTGTGCAAAGAGAAACAGATTCAACGTGTCTCGATGGCCTACAGTGCCGGAACGACTACCAACGCCGGTTCGTTCTTCGGCGTGGGCGGCGACGGCGAGTTCTTCGGCGGCGGCACCGGCGGCGTGAGCCAAACCAACCTTGCGTCGGCACTGGCACCGCCGGTTTACAAAAGCGGCTCGGTGGACTCCATCGTGATCGTGCTGTCCATTGTCGGCTTCATCGTCGGCGTGGGAATGATTCTCACGCACCTTGGCGCTTCGGTGATCGTCAATCAAGGCCAAAGGCCCGACAACGGCGACATGCGGTTTGCCGGAATGATGGTCGCTTTCGTGGCGGCGGTCATGGGAACGATTGCGGTGTTGAGCATGTTCAAAAAGAACCGGTACAACACGCAAGAGTATCCGGTGCTGAGACGGCGGTGGGACACTGAGTGGATTTGTCACCGGTGCGGCGCTCGCTTCACCCCATGACCCGCCGCTCATCCGGTGTCGCTTGCCTCACCGCCGTGTATGCACCGCTCAAGGTGATGTCCTTCGCCGGCGGCGCTGCCCGCGCCATGACCAAGGCCGCCGTCACGCGCAGCGGTACTCCGCGAGCATGGCGTGACGGCTGCTTCGCCCGCTTCCTCAGTCGGCAGGCAGGGCAACCGCATTCTCTATTTGAAGGCAAAACTTGCCGAATCGTCGGTAAGCCCAGACCGCGATGCTGACTGAAAATCAATCGTTGCCGCAGGACCGACGACGACGCGGCGTCACGCTTTCCCTAGAATGCGGTTG
>JBBRCX010000078.1:0-21488 GCA_038204465.1 Tepidisphaerales bacterium
TCCCGTTCAGGCGGCGTCAGCGCTCAAGGTCCTGACGGTTTGCCGGCTCGTCGAGAAGAAGGGCGTCGACCAGTTAGTCCGCGCCGTCGCGGAACTCTCCCGCAGACATGGCAACGCCTGGCAACTCACGGTGGCCGGCGATGGGCCGGACCGCGCCGCGCTGCAGGAACTGGCGAAGCAGTGCAGATGCGAGGCGCAGGTCCACTGGCTCGGGCCGATTGACAATGAACGCGTTCCGCAGTTGATGGGCAGCGCCGATGTCTTCGCTCTCCCCTGCCGCACTGACGCCCGAGGCGATCGCGATGGAATTCCGGTCGTTCTCATGGAGGCAATGGCTTGCGGATTGCCCGTTGTCGCCGGGGATCTGCCCGCGATTCGCGAACTCATCGAAGACGGATCGAGCGGCCTGCTGGTCGATGGCGCCGATTTGAACGCTTTGATCCGCGGTCTGGAAACGCTTGCGGCAATTCCCGAGTTGCGCCAGCAGTTGGCGGCGAGCGGGCGGCAGCGAGTCGAGCAGGAGTTTTCGCTCGACATCAATATCGATCGGCTGGAACGCGCGTTGCTCGACGCAACGTGACATTCTCTTTCTTGGGCGCATCGGATTGTGCTTGCCCGACCGGTGACTCCAAGCTTGTCTGCGACGTGAGGAAATGCGATGAATGTCCGTGTGGTCGATCGGAAGCCCAGCGTCATGGCATCGATCGCGTCGCCTGCGCCAACAAGCTCTGGCGCCGCTCGACGCTATCTTCTCGTGACGCCCTGCCGCGATGAGGCGCAATACGCCCGGCGCACGCTGGAGAGCGTGACGCGGCAGAGCGTGCCGCCCGCGCTCTGGCTGATTGTCGACGATGGCTCGAAGGATGCGACCCCACAAATTCTCGCCGAATACGCGCAGCGCTTCTCCTTCATCCGGATCATTCATCGCGAAGACCGCGGTTTCCGAAAACTGGGCGGCGGGGTGATCGATGCGTTTTACGCCGGATACGACACGATCAACCCCGAGGAGTTTGACTACGTCTGCAAGCTCGACCTCGATCTGGACCTGCCGCCACGATACTTCGAGCTACTCATGGAGCGCATCGAGCGGGACCCGCGGCTCGGAACATGCAGTGGCAAGCCCTGGTTCCGTGGCGCGGCGGGCGAGCAGGTGAGCGAGATGTGCGGAGACGAAAACTCGGTCGGCATGGTGAAGTTCTATCGAACCGAGTGCTTCAAGCAGATCGGCGGGTTCGTACGCGAACTGATGTGGGACGGCATCGATGGTCACCGCTGCCGGATGCTCGGGTGGAAGGCGGTGAGCTGGGACGATCCCGAAATCAACTTCGAGCACCTGCGCCCGATGGGGACCAGTCACAAGAACTGGTGGACGGGGCGAGTTCGCCACGGAGTGGGACAATACTACATGGGTACCGGACCCATCTATATGCTCGCCAGCGCCCTGTTTCGGATGACCCGCCCCCCGGTCGGCTTGGGCGGACTTGCAATGGTTTGGGGATATTTGACGAGCGTGATGCAACGTAAGCCACGTTACGGAGATTTGCAGTTCCGCAGTTTTCTCAGGCGGTATCAATGGGAGTGTTTGCTTCGGGGCAAACGCCGCGCGACTCAGCAGCTCAACCAGCAGCAGGCGTCAACTTGGCAGGCGCGAAAGTGCCCCCAACCTCACGTGCCCGCCGAGCGAGCGTCCGATAAATAAATCACATCCCCTTTTTTTGTCTGAATTTACCGTCGGGCGCGGAATTTTATATAAGTCGCCGCTTTTCCCCGCGCACGATTCTGTCCGATGATAAAGGCAGGTGGTGTTATTCGGTCGTTGCGGATTATTTCAGTTGCTTTCCCAGTTTGTGACAGCGATATTTCTTACTGCCTCCACAGTGGGTAAGACGTACGTTGTTTTCAATGCCAATATCCGCGGCGACCCGCCCCAATTGGCGGGAATTGGCCTTTCTCGCATAAAGTAGGCCCTCATTCGTCGCGGAGAAAGTCTCCAGATTGCCGCTAACGCGGTGCGGAGCGACCTGTCACGATTAGCCCGCGGGCTAGCGCGATAGTCGCCGCCTCTGCGTGCAGTAATCTGGGGAGAAAAGTGCGATGTATCTTCGTTACGGTGATCCTTCGTGGGACGCAGATCAGGCGGCGGATTCCGCTGCCGCGTCCGCCAGCGCCCCCGAGGACAATGGTGCCCGTCGGCCGGGCAAAAGTGGTAATGGCCGGCTCGAGGGTGCTCACGCTCCCAATGCTCCTCGCTTTCCAACCGTAGAGCTGCACGGGGTCGACCTTCATGCGATCACCGAGGCCGCCTGCATCCGCCACATCCTCGATGAAATCCACGTCCAGCGCGGCGGCATGGTGGTCACTCCAAATTTGGATCATCTCCGGCGTTGCACCCATGACGTGAACTTCAGCGCGCTGGTAGCCGAGGCCGACCTCGTGGTCGCCGACGGCATGCCACTTGTGTGGGCCAGCCGCTTACAGGGGACGCCGCTTCCGGAGCGGGTCGCAGGTTCAAATCTGATCTCCTCGCTCTCGGTGGCAGCCGGGGAGCGCGGCAGATCGATTTACCTGCTTGGCGGATCGCCCGGTACTGCCGAAGCCGCGGCCCGAGTGCTGCGCGAGCGGCACCCCTGCGTGAAAGTCGCCGGCACCTACTACCCCCCGATCGGTTTCGAAGACAACCCGACTCACATGAGTGAGATGGTGCAGGGGCTCACCAGCGCTGCTCCCGACATCGTGTACGTCGCGCTGGGCTCGCCGAAGCAAGAACGCCTGATCGCGCGCCTCCGGCCGATCCTTCCGGCGGCGTGGTGGCTCGGCGTTGGCAATTCCTTCAGCTTCCTCTGCGGCGACGTGCGCCGCGCGCCTCGATGGATGCAGAAGTGCGGCCTGGAATGGGTGCATCGCCTCTGTCAGGAGCCGCGGCGCCTCTTTCGCCGCTACGTGGTTGTGGGCATCCCGTTCGCGACCAGCTTGCTTGGCAAATCTGCCCTTCGCGGCATTCCCAATCGTTTGATGCCTTCCAAGCGAAACCGGATTGCGCGCCGTTCGCAGAAGCTGACCGGCGACGCTTCAGGCAATGGGCACGCGCCGACCGCACCCGCGCGCACTCCGGCGCCGGCTGTTCAGCGGTCCGCCCCGGCGATTGCAGCCAACTGGACCACTCCGGCAATCACTGAATCCACAGCGCAGAGCAGTTCCGTCGCGTCGATTCCCGATAACAAGGTGCTCGCGCGTCTCCGAGCGCTGGTTCTACTCGGCGGCTCGGTGCGGCCCAGCGCCCTGTGCACCTCGGCGGATCGCTCCGCCCTCGACCTGCCGCTGGACGAAAACGGCTCGGTCCTCAACCACTGGCTGAGCCAGGCGGCGGAGGTGGCGCGAGCCGCCGGCACTGCAATGCTCGCGGTGCGCGTGATGGTCGACCAGATCTCCCCCGAGCCCGCCAGCGCTGATGCAAAATATTACGGAACCTTCCGCGTCGAGCGCGATTCATCCGACTACCGCGGCACAGGCGGCGTCCTGCACGATGTCGCCAGGGAGTATGACGACGACGACTGGATCCTCGTCGCCAACGCCGCCCAGGTGCTCGTCGATCCGCTGGCAACCCTGGTGAGCTCGCTGGTGCAAAAGGGCGGCGATGTAAGCGTCATCTCGCACGCGGACGGCACCCCCAGCGGGGTAATGCTGATCAACTGCAAGACGCTGCGCGTCATCGCCGCCGACGGCTATATCGACATGAAGGAGCAGGCCCTGCCGCTGATCGCGCAGCAGTTCGATGTGCGCGTCGTGCGCCGTCGACGCCCCACCGGGCTCCCGATCCGCTCGCTGGAAGATTACATCCAAGGATTGCGCTATCATCACCGTCGCCGCATCGGCAAGCCTTCCGCGACCGACCCGCTGGCCGAGGATTGGACCCCCTCCTTCGCGCTGGTCGAACCCGGCGCATTGGTTGATCCGTCGGCGCGGCTCCACGATTCGGTTGTTCTGCGCGGCGGCATCGTCGAGCCGGGCGCAGTCCTCGTCCGCTCTGTGGTGTGCTCCGGCGGGATTGTTCGCCGCGACAAGAGCGCCGTCGATCAGTTCATCACCGGTGCGCCAGACACTGTCGCTGTCAGTGCACGCTCAAAGACCGCGATGTTCCGTCCGGGTGAGGCTGTGAAGGGATCGGTGGCATGAGCCTGCAGTCGTTGCGTACAGACCGCTGGACGATTTACCACGCCCTGGCCGCGCTCATCATGGCTGCCCTGGGGGTCCTGGCGACCCGCACCGCATGGGCCAACATCTATCACATCGCGCACGTCGACGACGAGTACAGTCACATCTTCCTCGTGCCCGTGGTTGCCCTGTGGATGGTCTGGGTCAGGCGGATGCGCTTCCGGCATTGCAAGCCCATGGGGACCATCATCGGTCCCTTTATCGTGCTGGCCGGCTGGTTGATTGCCTCCTTCGGTTTCTACCATCGTTACCAGTCGCTGTGGCAGGGCGGGTCGGTCCTGGTCGTGATCGGCTGCATCCTGTCGGTGCTCGGAAAACATCTGCTGTTCCGCTTCTTCCCCGCGATCGCCGTGCTGGTGTTCCTCATTCCGGTGCCGGGGACCATTCGTCCGAAGATCGCGCTGCCGCTGCAGACGTGGACTGCGCAGATCGCCAACAGCGCAATGGACATGGTCGGCGTCGAGAACGAGCGCTGGGGCAACACACTTGTCGTCAACGGCAAGGAAGTGCGCATCGCGGAGGCGTGCAACGGCGTGCGCGGCGTCTTCGCGCTGATTTTGGTCGCCTACGCATTCAGCTTCGGATTGCCGCTTCGCAATTCCGTGCGGATCGTGATCCTGCTGTTGAGTCCTGTCGCGACGATCTTCTGCAATGTCGTACGGATACTGCCGACCGCGTGGTTATACGGCTATCGGTCCGAACATTTTGCAAACCTCTTTCATGACTACGCCGGTTGGGCCATGCTCCCGGTTGCGTTCCTGCTCCTGCTGGGCATCCTCAAAGTGCTCCGCTGGGCAATGATCCCGGTGATGCGGTATACGCTCGCGTCCTAGAAGTAAATCGCCTTCCCCTGATGCACGTCCGCGAAAAAGGGGCGTGCCAGAAGGGCGGCAAAGGTCTTCAGGAGACGTTGGTTTGAGATCAGTTGGCTCCATTCTTGCCCCCCCGCTGCTCTGCGTGGCCCTTTTGGGCGGCGTAGAGCTGCAACGCTCCACTCAGTTGAAGCCAAAGGACGCGGAGCGCTACCACGAATGGGCGAAGACCGAGATTCTCAAGCTTGATTACAGCATTGGCCGCTGGACCGGCAGCGATACCCCCGTCCCCCCCGCCGCCGTGCAGCTCCTGAAGCCGAATGTTATTCTGAGCCGTCACTACGTCGATAATTTAAGCAATACGAACCGTTCCGGGGATTCGGCGGACATTCTGATCGTACAGTGCCGCGATTCCGGCGACATGGTCGGTCATTACCCGGAGAACTGTTACCCGGCCGGTGGTGAGCGACTGGACGACAAGAAGGAGCACACCTGGCTTGTGAAGGGCGTCGAGATTCCGCTGACCGAGTATTTGTTCACCCGGTCGAGCCGCAATCAGACGTATCGGCGCTGCGTGTATAACTTCCTGGTTGTCCCGGGGCGCGGAATCGTGCCGGACATGAAAGGCGTGAACAAGGCCGCCGAGGACTACCAGCGCCGCTACTTCGGCGCAGCGCAGTTCCAGGTGGTGATGAATGCCGACATCCCGCCGGAAGATCGGCAGAACATCTTCGAGACGCTCATCGGCGCCAACGTCGGCGTCTTGCGCGTGCTCAGTGCGACCGACGTGCCGTAGCGCGGAGCGAATCGTTTGACCGATCCGCGGCCGTGGGAAGGCGCCGTGGCGGTGAGGTGAGGAGAAGTTTCAGGACCGGATTAGAAGAGAGGCAGTAGGGAACCATGACGCAAGAAATCCAGCTCGCATCCAACAAAGGCCTTACGGCCGACATCGAGCCGTGGAACCAGCCCGGCGCGCTGGGTCCGGCGTCTCAGACGACGCCGCTGCACCACATCCAGCGCAGCCTGCGCGGGCGCTACCTGCTGGCTTTCCTGCTGGCAACCATCGGCGCGGTCGCCGGCGCCGCGGCCGGCTGGCTCCTGCCCAAGCCGACCTACAAGAGCGTCGGGCAGATCGCGATCAATTACCTCACGCCCAGCCTCGAGACCCCGCTCGATCGCATCATGCCCATGTATCAGGCTTTCGTTCAGATGCAGGTGGTGCGCCTGCAGAGCGACCGCCTCATCAACCAGGCCGTTCAGAGCGAGGCGTGGCGCGGCGTCCACCCGCAGGGAGCCCCGGACGAAGTCGCGAACTTCGGCAGCGCGCTGACCGTGAAGCCGCCCATCGGACAGAACACGATCATCGAAGTGAACTTCCAGGACCCGAGTCCCACCGTCGCCTCCGCGGGCGTGAAGGCGGTCATCAGCACGTATGACCGCTTCTTCAAGGGGATGGATACGCAGGGCACCGACAAGAAGCTGGCGTCGTGGAAGGAGATCCGCGAGCGCGCCAACGACGACATTCGCCTGGCGCGAAAGGACATTCTCAAGCTTACCCAGGACTACGGCTACGACGACCTCTCCGACATGGTCAAGTCGCGCTGGGGGGAGACGATCCAGATCGAGAAGATGGTCTCGCAGGCGAAGCTCCAATACGACCAGGCGCAGCAGGATTCGAAGACCGGCCCGCAGCTCTCTGTCGCCGACATCGCCAAGGTCGACACCTTCATGGCCGGCCTGGTACGCCGCAAGGAGCAGGCCGATGCGCAGCTTAGCCTCCTGCAGCTCGGCAACATGGGACCCAATAGCCCCGTCATCATCGCCGCGTCCAACAACGTTACGGCCTCCGAGAAGCAGATCGATACCTACGCCCAGAAGTTCCGCGCCGAGCATGGCCCGGCGGTCTACAACCTTGAAGGGAACATCACCCGAGTGCTGCCCAAGGACATGGAGGACCTGAAGCAGAGCGTGGAGAAGCTGGAGAAACACTACAACGAGTACCGCGCCAAGACCGCCGAGATCGGGCATGTCAACCAGCAGATCGCCAACGCGAAGAACACGATCAAGGACAAGGAAGAGCAGCTCCATGTGGCTGACGCGCGCATTCGCGAGCTGGAATACCTGCGCGATTCGATCGGCGAAGTAATCATCCTCAGCGATGGCAGCGCCAACCCGACGCCGGTGGACAACCGTCTGAAGTTCAGCCTCCTGGGATTCATGTGCGGCGGCGGCATCCCGCTGATGCTGGTCATGATGTTCGGCCTGCTCGATCACCGCTACCGCTTCTCGGATGAGACGGGGACGGAGATGCAGGGCATTACCCTGCTGGGCATTCTGCCAAACCTGCCGGACCGCCTGAGCGATCCGGAGCAGGCGGCGATCGCGGCGCACTGCGTACACCAGATTCGGACCATGCTGCAGATCAACGGCGGCCCCGACGAGCGGCGCGTCTTCGCGGTCACCAGCGCCAGCTCGGGCGACGGCAAGACCAGCCTGACCCTCGCGCTGGGACTTTCCTATGCCGCCTGCGGCACCCGCACCCTGCTGATCGACTGCGACCTGGTCGGTGGCGGGCTTTCCAGCCGGATGAACGTCTCCTCGCCCGAAGGCGTTCTCGAGGCGATCGCCAATCGATCGCTGCTCGAGTACGTTCGCACGACGGA
Organism: Tepidisphaerales bacterium; assembly: GCA_038204465.1. Taxonomy (GTDB): domain Bacteria; phylum Planctomycetota; class Phycisphaerae; order Tepidisphaerales; family Tepidisphaeraceae; genus JBBRCX01. The sequence continues at coordinate 7,688 of JBBRCX010000078.1, forward strand.
CATCGCGGACGTGTCGGTCCTGCCGGTGGGCTCCGCGCATGGCTATCATGCCAGCACGCTCTCGCCGCAGTCGCTGCGCCGCCTCATCGACGAGGCCAAGGCGCAATATGAAATCATCCTGATCGACACCGGTCCCATCCTGGGCAGCATCGAGGCGTCGCTGGTGTGCGCCGCGTCGGACGGCGTGGTGCTCACGGTCGCGCGCGGCCAGCAGCGCCCGCTCGTCGAGAAGAGCCTGGCGCACCTGCGAAACATCGGCGCTCGACTGGCCGGCGTTGTCTTTAACCGCGCACAGGCGGACGACTTCGAGCGGTCGATGAGCGGCGTGTCAATGCGATCGGTCGCCCGACCCAACAACGGCAACGGGAGCGGCGACGGCCAGTTCGGCCCTGTCGCCCGCGCTGTAGCGGCGCAGCGCAAACCAACTGCAACGAACTGACGTACCAAGCTTGCCGGTTGCCGCTCGCAGGCGAGGCACACCCGCTTCGCTGCCGAACGGCAACCGGCAATACCTTTGATGACCCTCGCAGACTCCGTGACGCCAGCCTCGCTCACTCCGCCGCCGGCGCCCGCTCCGGCGAGCGCGCCCCCGCCGACACCAACTAACCGGACCATCTGGGGACTCGACCCGCTCCAGCTCCACAATCGCTATTGGGCGTCGCACGGGGTTCAGGTGGTCCGCCAGGGCGAGCCCTCGGAAATCGTCCGCCACGCTGAGCTGTACCTGCTCATCGAGTCGGAGGCGCTGGCACTGTTCAAGCTGGCGCCGCTGATGGAGACTCTCAATTGGGTAAAACCCCAGGTGATGTTCGTCCGCCTGCACGACGCGCGCGAGCGCGGCTACCGCGAGAACGTCGTCACCGACGACGCCGATCGCTTCATCCGCTTCCAGCGCGTTTATGACGCCTCCAGCAGCATGACGCGCGTCGCCCTTACCCCCGATCGCGACATCGCGCAGCTCTGGCAGTCCGCGCCCAACGCGCTGACCGGCTGGCGGCGCCTGCGGCGTTTCACGCCGCGCACCGACCGCGCCACTCAATCGATCAACGGCAACGTCTACGATCGCACCCTTGACCGCGAGGTAGCCTACTTCATCCACGAAGTCGTCGGCCTCTGGGGACGTCCCGATTCCACAGTCGTTCGCGCCCGCAAAGGCGTTGAGCAGGTCTGGAACGATCCGCAGGCGGAAGTGGAACCCGGCGCGAAGTTCATCGGACCGGTATGGGTGGGGGCCGGAAGGAAAGTCAAAGCGGGCACCACCGTGATCGGTCCCGCAGTGGTGTGGGATGATCCGCTCGCGCGGCCGCAGACCAACGCGATCGAATGGCTCGACATTGAGCCAACTGAGCCGCCGCAGGATCCCTCGCCGAAAGATGTCACCCCGCTCGACCGCGCGTTCAAGCGGCTGTTTGACCTGACGGTCAGCTTCCTTGCGATCCTCGCGACGCTGCCGCTTTACCCGTTCATCGTGCTGGCGATCCTGCTCGAGGACGGCCGGCCCTTTTTCTTCTCCCACCGGCGCGAGACCATCGCGGGCCGCGAGTTCCCTTGCATCAAGTTCCGCTCGATGCGCAAGGACGCAGAGAAGATGAAGGAGAAGCTCAAGGCACGCAATCAGGCGGACGGCCCGCAGTTTTTCATCGAGAACGATCCGCGGTTGACGCGGGTCGGCCGTTTCCTGCGTCGTTACAACCTCGATGAGCTTCCGCAGTTCTTCAATGTGCTGGTCGGGCACATGTCGATCGTCGGCCCGCGGCCGAGCCCGTTCTCGGAGAATCAGTTCTGCCCCGCCTGGCGCGAGGCGCGGCTGAGCGTGAGACCGGGCATAACCGGGCTGTGGCAGATCAAGCGAACCCGTCGCCGCGGCAACGATTTCCAGGAGTGGATCAAGTACGACATCGAGTACGTGGAAAAACGGACCTGGCGACTCGACCTGCTGATCATCTGGAAGACATTCTCCACCGTCTTCGGCAAGCTCAGTCGTAACTGAACCCCAGCATCTCGCGCCTTTTCTCGCGTCGGCACCGACGGGTCATGCTTCGGGCCGGAAAACCTCCCTTTTTAACGGACCCAACCCCCCTGCGGTCGATTTTTAGCATCAGGGCGTTACAACCTGAGCCTGTGAACCGAGCAAAACGATGAACATTCGACCCAAAACCATGCGCCGGCTTGCGGTGCTGCTTGTCCTGCTGCTGGCGATCGCGGGCCTGCTGTTCGGTGGATACCTCGTGAGCAAGCGCCGAATGGCAGTGAAAATCGAAGAGGAGCGGCAGGCGGCCATGGACGCCTACCGCAAGTCCGATTTCAACGGCGCACTTCCTCATTTCGACTACTACCTGACCAAGACAAAGCTCGCTGAGAAGCAGGGAGCCGAGGTCGACGAGCAGGCCGCCGAAGCGCTTTTCGCCTACGGTGAAAGCCGCCGTAACATCGAGATGCCCAACGGGCGTCACATCTTCGAGGCGGTCAAGGTTTTTGAGACATACCAGCGAATGTGTCCGGATGATCTGCGGGCCAAGCACGCGCTTCTCGAGTTGTACCCGCGCATTCGTTATGAGGCGGAGGCAATCAAGCTCGCGGATGACGTGCTCGCCCGCGACCCGGCCGACATCGCAGCCCTCCGCTCCAAAGTGCGGGCGCTGGTTGGACAGCAGAAAAGGGAGGAGGCGCTGGCTATCAGCCAGAAGCTCAACGCCGTTGCGCCTCACGAACTGCGCAGCCAGATCTTCACTCAGAGTCTGCTGCTCGAGCTCAACCATAAGCCCGAAGAGCTCGTTAAGCTTGCCGAAGACCAGGTGAAGGCGCATCCCAACGACGCCTATTTCGAGGTGCTTCTCGCCTACAACTACTCGCGCGCCGATCAGCCCGAGCCGGCGAAGAAGTGGCTCCGCGCCGCCGCCGAGCACGCACCGGCCGATCTCGAATTCGTGAAGCAGCTCACCGGCATGCTCGACCGGGTTGGGATGACGTCCGAAGCCACCCAGGTCGTGGAGCGCAGCGTCGAGCAGTCGAAGGGAGATCCCCAGTTCATGCTGGCGCTGGTGCAGCGCAAATGGCAGAATGGCGAGAACCAGGAAGTTGTCGATCGGCTCGCATACCTGGACCCCAAGTCGCCCACATCGGACGCGCAGCTGCTGGCATTCCGCGCGTTGGCGCTCTACGCGTTAGACCGCCCTGCTGAAGCCGACCCGATCGTGGAGGCGCTGGCTGCGCGCGAAATGGACGCCAGCGCCCTCTCCTGGGCGACGGCCTTGAAGGCTGGCTTCGCCCAGCCCGCGCGCGAGCCGCGCGACCAGATCAAACAGTACCAGGCGGCGCTGAATCGGAGTCCCGACAACGCCGTCATCCGCTTCATGCTTGGCCAGGCATACGCGCGGCTGGGGGAAACCGAGCCCGCCGTCGAGGCATGGGAGCGGGCGGGAGACCTGGCGCCGAGCTGGGCGACGCCTCACGCCATGATGGCGCGCGTCTTCACGCAGAGCGCCCGCTACCCGCAGGCCCTTGTGCAATCTCGTCAGGCTTACCAGATCAACCCGAACCTTCCCGGCGTTGTCACGGGCGTGATGGTGGCTTATTTCAACACGCTCGACGACAGCGCCAAGCCGGAGGCGGTGACAGCACTGCTGAAGGACGTTGAGCAGGTTCAGGCGCAGCAGCCGTTGGAGCCTGAGACACTGCCGATCTACGTCGCACTGCTCGCCCGCACCGGTCAGCGGGACAAGGCCCAGAAGGTTATTCATGCTGCAATGGATGCGGAGCATGCGCTGCCGGCTGAAACGCTGGCGCGTCTGGCGGTAGTCAGCAATTCGCAGCAGCTGGGCGCCGAGCAGGAGATCATGGCGGCGGCGGAAAAGCTGCACGGCTCTACCCCGGGCATCGCGCTGCGACAGGCGCTGCTGCTTGCCGACTCCGGCAAGCCGCAGGACGGGCTGCAGTTGCTGCAGAAGGCGCAGGCCGCCGCGAAGAGTGACGCCGTCCGCTGGAGAATCGCCGTCGCCGAATACCGTGACTGGATCCAGGACAAGGATGTGGCGAAGGAGTGGGTCGATCTGGGCGATGCGAACCCGAAGGACCTGGCCGTACAGACCGCGGTGCTGAGATCGCGCGCCCGATTCGCGGACCGCGACTTCTGGCAGCGCAGCATCGATCGGGCCAAAAAGCTGACTGGTGAGGAGGGCGTCTTATGGCGCCTGGAGCGGGCGCGGTGGCTGCTGTCGGGCAATCCGAGCAGCAAGGACTCCGCAGAAGCGGTCAACCAGTTGACCGCGATCACCCAGTCTTCGCCGACCCTTGCGGACCCGCACCGCCTGCTCGCCAACGCGCTGGAGCGAATCAGCAAGGACAAGTCGGAGAACGACAAAGGAGACTTCCTCAAGCGCGCCGCCGATGAGATGAAGGTCGCTGCCGGCTTGACGCCCGACGATCCGGCAACCGTACTGGAGCTCACCCGGCTGCTCACCACGATCGGGCGCCGCGAGGAGGCCCAGAAACCTCTCGATCGGCTCGTCCAGAGCACGATCCTCAGCCCGCAGGCGCGGAAACAGACCGCGCACGCTCTGGCTTCGCGCGGCTACTGGCAGGAGGCCATCGCGGTTTTGACGCCCGCGCCGCAAGACGCCGAACGCGACGCCCTGATGGCCGCTCTTTACCACCATACCGGAAAAACCACCGCCGCGGCCGATTACTACAACAAGGTGCTGGGCGCGAAGTCCCCCGATGCGACCTCTTTGGTTGACGCGGCTGACTTCTTCGCCCGGCACGATCAGAAAGAGCAGGCCCAGAAATTCCTCGCCCGGCTTGAAACCGCGACAGACTCGAAAGTGTTGCGCGAGACGCTCCTGGGGCGCTACAGCGAGCAGCATGTCGGTGACGACGCCGCCCTGGCGCACTTCAACGCAGCCGTGCAGGCCGCCCCGGCAGACGCGACGGCCCAGAGAGAACTGGCCGGCTTCTATCTGCGGCACGGGAAGTACGAGCAGACGGTCGCCACGGTGGACGAAGGACTCAAATCGGCGCCCGATGACGCGGACCTCAAATCGCTGAAAGTCACGGCGGACGCCATGAGGGCCTACGCCAAAGACCAGGACATGCTCGCTCTAAGCAGCGTGTTATCGCGCGAGCCGCGCAACGAAGCGGCGTCGGAGATGTTCAAGGTTCTGGCGGAGGCAAAGTCGAGCGGCGAGGATGTCGCCAAAACCGTCGCCCGGCTGGACGCGTTAGCTGCGACGCACCCGAACTTCCCTGAGCTTCAGGCGAAACTGATTCAAGGATATCTGGCACTGAAGAAGTATCCGAAGGCCGAGTCATTGGCGCTGCGTGCGGCGGAGAATTGGCCGAACGATCCAAGGTTTGCCCATCTGCTGGTCGCCGTTTATCACAACCAGGGCCCCGACGCGCTCTCGCGAGCGCTCGACGCGGCACGGCAATGGCGGAGCCGCTCGCCCGAAAACACGCTCGAACCGGATGTGGTCATCGCTGACATGCTCCTGCAGCTGCGCAGGCCGGGGGAAGCGGTGGAAACGCTGCAACGCTACGTTGCTGCCGCGGCCAGGCCTGATGGCAACGCCGCCGTCGTAAGCCTCTACGCGCAGGCACTGATCGGTTCCAGCCGCGAGTCCGAAGCTGTCGCGTTGCTCAAGCCATTGGCCGAGCAGTCTGCGAAATGGCGGTCGATCTGGTTGAGTTTGGCGGCCCGGGCGCATCGCGATGGAAGCGCCGCATCGAAGTGGATCACGCAAGTCACTCCGCTATTACAGCCGGGGGCCACGCAGGAACAACAGGCGCTTGCTGAGTCCTGGTTCGCAGTTGGCCAGCAGTTTCATGAGCCGAAGGCATTCGACAATGCCCACGCGGTGCTCACCGCGCTCGTGGGCAAAACCGATGCGCCTTCGGATGCCTGGTTTCTCTATGCCGCCAACGCCGAAGCTCGTGCAGACTTGCCGGAAGCGGAACGCGGTTATCGCGAAGTTCTCAAGCGCGAACCGAATACACCGGCGGCGTGCAACAATCTCGCCTACGTTCTGCTCGCGCAGGGTCATCCGCAGGATCTATCCGAAGCGCTGTCGCTGGCGGAGAAGGCGATCGCCGCTGGGCCTGACAACGCTACCTTCCGCGACACTCGTGCCCGCATTTATGCCCAACAGGGGAATAACAACGCGGCCATCGGCGACTTCCAAGCCGCGCTGAAGCTCGACCGCGACAGCCTGGAGGCGATGATCGGTCTGGCTGATGTTCTCTCGCGCTCGGGGCAGGTAGAAGCGGCAAAGGCATTGCTGCCGGAGGTCGCGAAGCGTATCGAACTCTCGCCACCACTCGCCCCGCCCCTTCAGAAACAGTTAGATGGCGTCCGCAGCGCGCTGAAGGAAACGGTGCGGTCCGGGCGGGCGGATTAAGCGCCCCGAACCGGGTGCGACCCGCGTCTGCTGACAGACCTGCAACCTTCCCCGCAACGTGTTCCGCACCCAAGCGTTGCCGTTCGGCAGCTTTACTGTGCGTCAATTCGGTTATCGCGGGGCTCGTCCCAAGTTACCAAACAGCCGCCGAGGGCCTTTCCAGAGGGGAAAAGCGGGGCCCCGCTCGCTCAAGCGACGTACGGCACCGCCTTTGCTCAACTTACCCGCGAGAATACGCGTCTCGGGTATGAGACGTGCGTTCCGTGGGTTTGGAGTGCCGGTTCAGCAGTAACACCAAATCCGCAAAGGTCTTATAAACGCGCGCGGCGTTAGGCTGATGGGGCAGCCCTGCTGGTGGGTGGTCTGCACGGATGCGCTGATTTTGTCGTAGTGATCGATTGCGGTCCGATAGTTTTACGTCTTGCGAGGTTGAATTAGAATTATTATTGTGCATTTTGAGCAGGCCGGTAGAATACCTGGCTTCATAAGCTGGCGAAACCGCACCAGCTTTCAGTGGGTGTTTCCAGACTCTTTCGGTGGGTTTCTGATGCGACCCCGCACCGGGAACTGCGGCAGAAAGGGGATGATGAGTATACACGTGTGAACTTTGGTTGTGGGTTCCGTCTGGATCAGCAGTGGTCCGGGACCAAGTGAGCATGTGGTGGTGGTTGGTATCGTCCGCGGTTTTTTCCGTGTGGCAGCGCGGACGAGAGCATCGATCAAACGATGCTTGCGATTGACAGGTTCACGTAAGGAGGTTTCATAGATGTACTCCCCATTGCATAAAATCCTGCCGTCGATTCGTTCGATGGCCGGCGCGAAGGCGAGCAAACGTTGGGTGACTGCCGCAGCAATGCTCGGCATGATTTCCCTTGGCGTTTGCCAGGCCGACGCGGGTTTCAGTTCGATTCGCAAGTCGAAGACCGCCAGTGAGGCCAATCAGGAGCAGATCCTGGAGCACGTCTACGGCGGTGATTTCGTCAAGAATGGCAACGACTATTCCAACGGAACCGTCACCGCGACGCGCGAAGATGACTCGACTGACCAGGTCTGGAACACTGACATCACCTCGGCGCGCGCCCTTGCGGCGTTCGCGCGGAAGCGTCAGTCCTTCGGCATCGACAGCGGCGCCTCGGGCGATACGTTCCAGAAGCTGTTTGACGTGACTGGCCGTGACTTTGCCGCCACCGGCTCCAGCACCGTCACCGGCGAAGGCAGCTCGTTTCGGGTTGCTCGCGGCGGGCAGAACGGCAGCAAGCCGGTCTACACCTCGCTCAACGCGGATAACTCCGACGGCCGGGACCATGTGGTCAGCTACAAGTTGTCAGGTGGCGGGACGAACGGGAAGTTTGTCCTGTTCTTCGAAGACCTGGCCGGCAATCGGTCGGACTTCGACTACAACGACCTGGTCGTTGAGGCATCCACCGCCGGCAGCAGTGCAGTCCTTATTCCCCTCCCGGCAGCGGCTTGGAGCGGTCTGACGGGTCTGCTCGGACTGGGTGTGATGGCCGGCTTCAAGAAAGCCAGAAAGCTTCTGTCGTAAGCACGACCTGAAAGCTGTTCAGTGAAAGCACGGAGCGGGGTTCGATTCCACATCGAACCCCGCTCCTTTTTCTGTTGTTTCTCGTTTCGTTCTTCAAGCCGCTGCGCATGGCCACAACCTTTGAGACGCAGGTTGCGGTAGAGCGGGTTGCCTGGCGTAGGCCGGGCATCTCCAAACGCAAACTCCCGTCTCCGCTGCGCGGATCGGGAGTGCTCGCTCTATAAAGCGTTCTTGGGTGAATGCCCGCTAGTTCGGCGCTGAAACCTGTCCTGTGCCGGCGGTTGGGTCTTGCCTTTCGGCGACATCGGTCCCGGGGGCGCCTTCAGATCCGTCCGGGCCCTGGCGTTTCCCGGCCGAGCTCTTTCCGCCGAGTCTTCCAATGCGCGACATGTGATGCCGATCGGCGCTGACGCGTTCCCCACCCTTGCGGCCCGCCGCCCGGGCTTCGTCCGGGGTGAACTCATGCGCCGTTCCCTTTTCATGAGCCGCTCGCCCACCTTTACGGGCGATCTCTTTCTGTTTGTCCGCGTCCATTGACGCGAATCCGCGGTTTCGCGTGTTCGCTTGCATGGTGCATACTCCTTTCGGATTCCGGTTTTCACCAACCCGACCACCCTGCCGGGTATCCCCCGGTGAAAGTAATTTCCGCTTTACCCGGCCCACGCAGGCCGGACACCTGGGATAACAGCCGCCGCGCCTTGCAAAACACGCTCGCGGGGCGCCATCTTGTCCTGAGACATAGCAACGTGAGTACCATCCGCAACCATGACCCTAAGCTTCCGAAAGATCCGAGCAATTCGACGCTTCTGTACCACAGTCGCGGCACGGCGGCGCATGATCCGCGTGCGCTCGACAGGGACGTTCGCCGATCGCAGGCGTTCTGTCGCGGCTGCTTGGCCATTGCAGGCGATCATTGCGGCATTTACATTCTGACTTGGCAGCAGATCGAAGCGTCCTTTAGAGTTGTGACTTTATCAGAGATGGCGGCCCTCTGGGGCTTTGGCAGCGGCTCTGTCAGCGGCTGCCTGGCTGGGTATTTTCCACGCTGATTCATTCCGAGGCGGCGCCCACGCCGGACGCTGACATGAGCCGACCCCCTGGGCCCGACGCCCCAGCCTAGAATGGGAAAGTTCCCGCTGCAGCAACGCGACGGAGCGTAAGTCGATGGAACGATTCGATTTCGTCAATAGAGTCAACGCCGAGTACATCGAACGCCTCTACGAGCAATACCAGCGCGACCCGCGCTCCCTCGACCCGGCCTGGCAGGCTTATTTCGCGGGCTTTGACTTTGCCGGCTCCCGCGCGCCGGCGGGCGGACGTTCAGATCAGACCCTCCCAGTCACGATGGGGATTCAGAACCTGGTCCACACTTATCGTGAGCTGGGCCATTTTTTAGCGAAGCTCGATCCCCTCGGACACGATCGGCCCAGTCACCCCCTGCTCGAGCTGTCGCAGTTTGGCGTCAGCGCCGATGACCTTGATCATCCCGTCGGCGCCGGCGGGTTCCTCGGCCCCAGCGATGGCTCCCTTCGCGACCTGATCGAAAAACTGCGCGCCACCTATTGCCGCACCCTCGGCGTCGAATACATGGACATCGCCGACAAGGCGCAGCGCGAGTGGCTGGCACAGCGGATGGAGCCGATCCTCAACAAGCCGAATTTCACCCCCGAAGAATCGCGCGCCATCCTTTATCAGTTGGTCGCCGCCGATGAATTCGAGAAGTTCCTCCACACCCGCTATGTCGGGCAGAAGCGCTTCTCCCTGGAAGGCGCCGAGTCGCTGGTCCCGCTGCTGAACACACTCATCGACGACGGGGCGGGCCTGGGCGTCGAAGAGATCTGCATGGGCATGTCCCATCGCGGGCGGCTCAATGTGTTGGCCCACGTGCTGAATAAGCCGTATGAAATCCTCTTCAGCGAATTCGAGGGAACGATTGCCCACCAGGACGCGGAGGGCGACGGCGATGTGAAATACCATCTTGGCTACGCAAACGATCGCCCCACCTCGCAGAATCGAAACATTCATCTGAGTCTGAGCCCCAACCCGAGCCACCTGGAACTGATCGATCCGGTCATCGAAGGCATCGTTCGCGCGAAGCAGAACTACCGCGGTGACAAGGACCACAGCCGCGTCGTTCCCCTTTTGATGCACGGCGACGCCGCCTTTACCGGGCAAGGCATCGTCCACGAGACGCTCGGCCTCTCCGAGCTTTCGGGATATCGCACGGGCGGCACGATCCATGTCATCATCAACAACCAGATCGGCTTCACCACCGCCCCCGGGCAGGGCCGCTTCACGCCCTACCCCACCGACGTCGCCAAGATGATTCAAGCGCCGATCTTCCACGTGAACGGTGACGATCCGGAGGCGGCGGTGCACGCGGGCAGGTTGGCCATCGCATTCCGCGAGCAGTTCAAGGTCGACGTGATGATCGACCTGTGGTGCTACCGCCGTCACGGACACAACGAAGTCGATGAGCCGGGATTCACCCAGCCGGTCATGTACAACCAGATCTCCCAACACAAGTCGACGCGCGAGCTGTACAGCGAGAAGCTGGTGCGCGAGGGGGTAGTGACCGAACAGCAGCTGGAAGAGATGCGCAAGGTCGCGCGCGAGCGCATGGAATCAGCGGCGAACCTGGCGCGCGAGTATCGCCCGCGGCAGCGCACCGCGACGATGAACAACCTCTGGAAGGGCTTCACGCATAACCCGAGCGACTGGGCGTCGAAGACCGCCGTTCCGCGCGAAACGCTGACGAAAATCGCCGAGCGGGCCACGCAGCTCCCGCCCGACTTCACCATTCACCCGAAGCTGAAGCGGCTGTTCGCGTCGCGGCTGGAGGCGGTCAAGACCGGGCGCGGCATCGATTGGGGATGTGGAGAAATGCTTGCGCTCGGCTCGCTTCTGCTGGAGGGGACGCCGATTCGTTTCACGGGGCAGGACACGCAGCGCGGCACATTTGGCCACCGCCACGCGGTGCTGCACGATTACAACACCGGCGCGCAATACACGCCGCTCAGCAACCTCGCGAAAGACCAGGCCCCCTTCACCATCATCAACACGCTGCTGTCCGAGCTCGCGGTCCTGGGCTTCGAGTACGGCTACAGCTCCGCCGACCCGCGCAACCTGGTGATCTGGGAGGCGCAGTTCGGCGACTTCGTGAACGGCGCGCAGCCGATCATCGATCAGTTCATCGCCGCCGCCGAGAGCAAGTGGCGGCTCATGAACGGGCTGGTCCTGCTGCTCCCGCACGGGTTCGAAGGGCAGGGTCCGGAACACTCCAACGCGTACCTGGAGCGGTTCCTTTCGCTCTGCGCCGAGGAAAACATGCAGGTTTGCGCTCCGACCACGTCCGCGCAATACTTCCACGCACTTCGCCGCCAGATCCATCGCCCGTTCCGCAAGCCGCTGGTCCTGATGACGCCCAAGAGCCTCCTGCGCTTCGAGCCTTCCGCGTCGCTTATCGAGGAGTTCATGGAGGGCGGAATGCAACTGGTGATCGACGACCCCGCGGCGCCGGAACGAGACAGTGTGCGGCGAATCCTGTTCTGCAGCGGCAAAGTCTTCTACAGCCTCGCCGCCGCGCGCGACAAGGAAGCGGTGAAGAACGTGGCGATCGTGCGCGTCGAGCAGCTGTATCCGTTCCCCAAGCGCGAGATCCAGGCCATCCTGGCGAAGTATCGCCAGGCGCGCGAGATCTGCTGGGTGCAGGAGGAGCCGCGGAATCGCGGCGGCTGGATGTACATGGAAGACCGGCTTCGCGAGCTGCTGCCGGACCCGGCGGTGCTGAGCTACTTCGGCCGCGACGAGGCCGCCAGCCCCGCGACCGGGCTGTTCAAGATGCACCAGATCGAGGAGCAGGAGATCATCGGGCACGCGCTGGAGATCGCGCCGCGCGAGGCCCCGGTCGGCAAGCCCGCGACCGCCAGCAGCCCGACGCCTGTTTCCGATTAGGCGGGGCATCGTGGCATCGGGTCGCGCTGTCTCGCCGGCGCGCAATCTATGTCGGGAGAGCATCGCAAAGCCGAAAGGACTCACCATGCCCACCAACGTCGACATCCCCTCCCTCGGTGAATCCATCAGTGAAGCGGTGCTGCTGCGCTGGCTGAAGCAGGACGGCGACGCCGTCGCCGCCGGCGATGCGCTTGCGGAACTGGAGACCGACAAGGCGAATGTCGATCTTCCCGCGCCCGCGGCAGGCGTGCTCCGCCGCGCCAAGGACGAGGGCGAAACCGTTCAGATCGGCGAGACCATCGCGCGCATCGACGAAGCGGGCGCAGGCACTGCCGCGGCCGCGAACTCCGGCGCTTCGTCGTCGGCCGGCGGCACGCAACCCAAAGCTGCGACTGCGCCCGCTGTGCCGATGCAGCGCCCCGCCGCGGCCGCGCTGGCCGCGGCGCCCCCACACAGCGAGGACCTGAGCCCCGCGGTCCGCCGCCTGGTCGACGAGCACAAGCTCGAGCCGCGCACCATCCCCGCTTCGGGCCCGGGCGGGCGCCTCACCAAAGAAGATGTGCAGAAGCACCTCGACAGTCTCAAAGGCGGCAACGGCCGGGGCGCGCAGGAAGAAGATGATTCAGAAGAGCAGGATTCCGCGCGCTCCGAGAGCAACGCGAGGGGCCTGTCCGATGCCGATGCTCCGGTGCCGACCGCGAAGACGCCGGGCCCCAAAGTCCCCGCCGCCGCCAAGCAGGTCCCTGGCCCCACGGCGTTCGATGCGTCGGGGATCAAACGCGTCCCGATGAGCAAGATTCGCAAGCGGATCGCCGATCGCCTCGTCGCGGCTCAGCACACCGCCGCCATCCTGACGACGGTGAACGAGATCGATCTCACCGAGGTGCTGGCGATCCGGGCGCGTTACAAGGAACGCTTCACGGAAGTGTACGGCGTCGCATTGGGCCTGATGAGCTTCTTTGCCCGCGGCGTCGTGCTGGCGCTCAAGGAGTTTCCGCGCATCAATGCCGAGATCGACGGCGATGACATCGTCTATCACAACTATGTCAATCTCGGCATCGCCGTCAGCACCGATCGCGGCCTGGCCGTGCCTGTTTTGCGCAACGCGGAGCAGATGTCTTTCGCGCGGGTCGAATCGGAGATCAAGCGGCTCGCCGCCGCCACCCGCGAGGGGAAGCTGGGGCTGCAGGAGCTATCGGGCGGCACGTTCACCATCACCAACGGAGGCGTCTACGGCTCCCTGCTCTCCACGCCGATCCTCAACCCCCCGCAAAGCGGCATCCTCGGCATGCACGCCATCAAGAGCCGCCCGATGGCGATGAACGAGAAGATCGAAATCCGCCCCATGATGTACGTCGCCCTGAGTTATGACCATCGCCTGGTGGACGGGAAGGAATCCGTGAGCTTCCTCGTGAGGCTGAAAGAATTCCTGGAAGACCCCGCACGGCTGATGTTGGAAATCTAGAGCCGCAAGCGATTGCCCTGCGTGCGTGACCGTCAGTCGCTGCATGAACCGTGACAGCGACAGCTTGGAGGAACGAGGCGAAATCGGCGGGACGCTCGAAGCGGTCGATGCGCCCGACGCCGCGGTTCAGGACGTGGTAGATCAGACCGCCAGGGGCGACGCGGGCAACACGCGGCATGGTCTAAAAGTAGGACGGGCATCGAATGCCGGCAGGAATTGGACCCGTCCCGTTTGTTCCGTCCCGTCCCGTTTGTTCCGTCCGCGTCCCGTTTGTTCCGTCCGTCCCGTTTGTTCCGTCCGTCCCGTGACGAAGGCGACATCCTCATCGGCGACGACAGCTTCAGCGGCTGGACGCATATTGCCCTGCTTTCACAGGCGAATCTGCACGCCCTGGTTCCTAACCACCACTTGCGGATCGTCGACTTCACACCCCGCCGCGCTCACACG
>JBBRCX010000079.1:0-20962 GCA_038204465.1 Tepidisphaerales bacterium
GCACAACACCAGCGGCTGCGGCAGTACCCGAAGTCGCGCGGCGTCAGCGTCTTGACCCAACTCACCAACAGCAACGCCCAGCCGAGCAGCAGCGTCGCCCGCCGCCCGCGGTTCTCTTGCAGCAAGGACTCCACGCCGCCGCACCGGAGTCTCGTCGTGGGCTGCGATTGCGGCTGTAGCGCTCTCGAAATTGATCTGACAGGAAACTGAATTTGCATGAAGGCGGCAGCGGCGTGAAAAGCGCCATGCGCGCCGGCCCTTCCCTACTCCTCCTCCCCAAGCATCCCCTGCTCGCGCATCTTCTCGCGCAGCTTCGCGAGCTTTTCCGGATCCACCCCCGGCTTGCTCGCCTTCTTCGGCGGAATCACCGGCATCCCCAGAAACTCCCGCGGCGTCCCCGGAGGCGGGCCCTCGCTCACCCGCGAATCGGCTGATGGCGCCCGCGAATCAGCTAATGAAACCGGCGCACTCTCCCCCACGCCCGCCGCTGCGCCCCGCGGTCCCTTCGCCTTCGGCGCGGTCCCCATCCCGCGCACCGGCTCATGCCGCGGAACCGGAACCGGCCGGCCCGCGCCCACTCGCGCCGGAAAGAACCAGACCGAAAACGGGACCGTCACCAGCAGCAGCACTCGCCCCCACTGCCGCTGCTCCACCGCCTCGGCCGTCTGCTCGAACCACCGCAGCAGCGACATCATCACGAAGATGAACCCCGCCGCGAGCAGGAGCCAGGTGAAGCAGCCGGTCATTCGTCGCTACCGCTTCATGAAGAAGTAGATGATCACCGCCGAGCACAGGCTCGCCAGCCCCACAACAATTCCCCCCCACGCGAACCGCCGGCCCTCCTGCGGCGACTGCGGCGGCTCTTCATTCGAGCCCGCGCGGGAACGATTGAGTTGCGACAGTGCAACCACACCCAAAACGATTCCGATGATCTCGTCCAGCCAAAGCGTCCCGAAATGAGTGAAGCTGAACGCGCTGAAGATGAGCGCAGCGATCGCCAGCGGATTCTGCCGCAAAAACCAGTCCCGGAACGCAACCGATCGCGCTTCTTCCTTCTGCGATGGACGACCGAACAGCGCCATGCCCGAATCCTATGCCCCGCTCCCGCCCGGTCAATTGATTCGCCGGCGCGGAATCCTCACTGGAAATCGTAGATCTGCACTCGTTTCCAGCTCGCCTTGTGCCGCGCGCCAAACTCCTTGTGCTGCGGATGGTCCTGGTACAGGTCGTGGCCGGCGCGGTCGTCCAGCACCACGCAGATGCCGACGTCATACGAATTATCCACCACCTCGCGCGGCGTCATCGCCGGCCGCCCCACCCACAAATGCCGCACGCCCGGGATGTCGCGCAGCAGAGTCTCCGCATCGTCCAGAAGCTGCCGCCGCCGCGCCTCCGTCGAATCATTCAGCCAGAAGAACACGCAGTGAACGAACATGTTGTACCTGTGATGGCGTTGCCCGCGGAATCCTAAACTCACTTTCGTTTGCCGCTTCCACGCTTCGCACTAAACCGAATCGTCGCCCCGATGCATTTTACAACGGCGCACACGGCAGTTGCGGCCATCGACGTTTGCACTACCTTACCCGCCGATGATCCGGGCGCTTCATCTGCTCACCACGCAACCCGATTTCTCCACCGAGCGCATGTCCGCCGCCCTCCGTCGTGACGCCGGCGCCGGCTTCCACATTGCCACCCGCAGCATCGGCCCCGGCGGCGACTGGCCCAATGTCCCCGCCGCCCTCCTCCGCCTCCGCTCGCGCGCCGCCGGCCAATTCGACCTCATTCACGCCTGGGACGAGAAGTCCCTCACCGCCGCCGCGCTCGCCGAGAATCTTCCGATCCTCTTCAGCCCGATGCGCCCCCTGAGCCGCCGCGCTATCGGGTGGCTCCGCGCCATCATGAGCTACCGGCGGGTCGACCTGGTCTGTTCCACCGCAACGCAGCGGCGGATCGCCGTCGAGCGCGGGATCGCCCCCGATCGCTGCCATCTCATCCGCCCCGGCGTTGAATTCTCCCGCGTGCGCCGCCGTCGCGACCCAACCCTGCGCGAGCGGCTCGGACTTGCTGAAAACGACTACGTCATTCTCGCCCCGGGAGAATCCACCCGCGCCGCCGGCCACGAGCTCGCAGTCTGGGCCGCTTCCATCCTCCACGTGCTCGACCCGCATTACCGCGTGCTCCTCTGGGGCCGCGGCCCCCGCGCCCGCGCCGCCGCCCAACTCGGCTGCCAGCTCGCCCAGCCCGAGCTGGTGCGGGTGGCTTCGAAGCGTCTCGGCACACAAGTAGACTTCGAAGATCTTCTCCCCGCCACCGACGCGGTGATGATCGCCGCACGCGGCGCCGTTCCGACGCTGCCGATCGCCATCTGCATGGCCGCCGCCCTCCCCATTATTTCGAGCGTCACGTATACGGTGGCCGAGCTGCTCGAGGACCGCCACACCGCGGTCATGACCCCGCGCGATTCGCCGCGCCTGCTCGCTCAGCGCCTGCTCGATCTGCGCGCCGATACCGCCCTGCAATGGACCATCGCCGACATGGCCCGCACCGAGGCCTTTGAATACTTCGCCCTCACCCGCTTCGTGAATCAATACCGAACCGCCTACCGCCAGCTGAGCTCCGGCGATCCCCTCTCCCTCCCCGAACCCGCCCCTGGCGCCGGCCTCCGCTTCCACGGCCGCGCCTAACGCATTCGCCAGCGCAAGTGGAATGAAGAGAATGTCTAAAGCGCGCACTCTGCCGGACCGCGGAACAGGCGGCCGCTGCGTCCGCTGGACCGCGGGCATTGAGCGCCAGCCGGCTGAAAATGCCACCATCGTTTGGAAACTGCCGCGTCCAATTTAACCTGGGAGAACAGGTGAAACTCGTCCCCGTCACCCGCCCTGTCACGATCCTTTCGCTTCGCGACACGCAGCAGTGGATCAGCTTTTTGTTCCGGCATACCGATCACACGTTGCTGCTGTATCACAACAACGGGTTGGACTGCTCGTACTCGCCGATGCACCGCTGGCGATCGCTGGACCATGGCAAGACCTGGAGCAGCGACGTGGACAACGTGCCGCGCCTGGCGTGGACGCACAGCTTCGGCGACGGAGAGCTGTTCGAAATCGACACCTACGGATTCTCGGACAATAAGACGCCGGACACGTTGTTCCTTCCGGGCGCGTGGAGCCGGCCGAATGACCCGAGCAGCCCGGTGCGCGCCGGGCGCGTGACCGTGCACAGCCCGTCTATCGCGCTGTGCAACATGGAAGTGATGCAGACGGGCTACTACCCGGTGGTGCCGTACTCGTATCCGATCAACCCGTGGCGACCGTTCATCCACGACCTCTTCGGCCGCTGGACGAAACCGCCTTTCTCAGACATCTTTACCAGCGGCCCAAACTTCACCAGCATGATTGAGCACCAGGGCAAGCTGCTGGGGCTGGGTTACTGGCTGCACAAGGCCGACCTGGACCCGAAGAAGAAAGACAACCTGATTTCCAGTCCGTTCTCGATCTTTCTGTACGAGAGTAGCGACCGCGGACACACGTGGACTGAGAAGGCAACGGTCGCGCGAGGCACGCCGGACAAGCCCGAGGGCTACAACGAGGCGACGCTGGTCGCGCTGAAGGACGGACGACTCTACAGCGTCTACCGCTCCGGCCAGCGGCTGTATCACGGCTGGTCGTCCGACTCAGGAAAAACGTGGACGCCCCCGTGCCCGTTCACATCACCCGATTACGATCGCAAGCCCGCCCATGCGTGGCCAGTCTGCAAGGTGTGGGACGACGGCAGCCTGGTCCTGGCATACGGCCGGCCCGGAATGCACCTTCTGGCCGATCCCACTGGCACCGGCACTGGCTGGCAGGGTCACCTTGATCTAACCGCTTGGGAGCGCCAGACGCAGTCGTTCATGGGGGTCCCGGACGAACTGCTGATGCGCGAAGACATCAACATGGGCCAGCTCGCGCCGGAGCCGCTCTCGTCCGAGTACCTGTCGATCAATCCGATCGGCCCGCGCGAGCTGCTGGTCAGCTACGACGTCCACTACTTCTTCGAAACCTGGAATTCGCACCCCGTGGATGGCGTAAGGATGCTGAAGGTGCGGCTCGACTCCTGACCGCGAAGATTCTCGCCATGAAGCCACGAAGCAAAGCCCTGGAGCGCGAGCAAACAAGCTTTCGGCCGCTCTAAGCTTCCGCCGCCCGATACTCAACGAATTCACCGATTCGCCTGAACCCCAGGCTTCGGCACAGTTCCTGCGCCGCGCGATTCTCCTTCACTACCGACAACAGCACGTGCTTGAACAACGACCGCGCGCAGATCTCCAGCGCCCGGCTCATCAGCGTCCGGCCAATCCCCCGCCCGCGAAATTCCCGGCTCACAAAAAGCTCGTCGATCCTTCCGATATCCCCCGAAGCCAGCACGCCAACACTTCCGACCGCCCGGCCGTCGTTCAGCGCCAACAGCGCGTCCCAGTGCGGATCGTCGAGGTGAAGCAGGTGTGCCTCCACCATCTGCGGCCCATGGCCGCACTCATCCGCCCCTTCCTGGGCCAATTGCCGCGCGTGCCGATAGCTCGCCCGCTCCGGGATGATGGTCAGCCCGGCTACTTCGCGGACCGTTACCGCGGGCGCCCCCTCGAGGTGAAGGATCTCAGCCGCGGTCATGCGATGGCCGCTCGAAACAAGCTGCTGTCGCAGCGGGTCTGCTTTCTCGGCTGCCGCGGGGTTGATGGCCCATTTCCAGCAGCGCGTGCCCAGCCCCGCAAAGTGCCGCTGCGCTTCCTCCGCCGCCGCTTCAGCCGACGCGCCGTCGGGAATGGCGGCGTCGAGCATTCGATTCGCATCATGCACGTCGCGAAGCTGGGGATTGGTAAATGCCGTTCCCACCTCCAGCGCCGCCTCCTCCCCAAGGTGCCGCGTCCAATGCAACTCCGTCCGATGAAACAGGCGCACCAGGTCGTCGGCCGTCGGTTCGCGATTCGCCTGCAGGATCGGCAGCGGCATCACGCGGATTCTACGCCGGGCGCAGATGCATGTGAAACGGCGGAGCTATCTCCTCCGGCTCTCGATCGCCAAAGGTGGGAACTCACAAGCTCGCGTTGAACTCAGGCAGGTAGATGAAATACTTCAGGTTGAAGAGCCAGCGGAGCACCATCTTGATCGGCATCAGGGCCATGAACAGCAGCAGGATCACCATGATGCTGTAGCGGATGCCGCCCATGTTTTCATACATTCGCCGGAAGAACGTCGCCCGCAAAAGCGCAGGCGTCAGGACCAGGTAAGCCCCGACCAGTATGAACCCCACCCATTCGCGCACCAGCCAGTGCGGAAGCGCAGCGATCGGGTTGTTCTCTGCCGTTGGCCGCGCACGCTTCATGATCACGTTCCAGAAAACGTTGCTCACGTCGATGTTGTTCAGCGCCTCCTGCTTGTGCGGGTCCCAGAATTCGTAAGGGCCGAAGAAGTTCCAATTGGGACCGCGCAAAAAAGTGCCGAAGAAGATCAGCACCACCCACAGGATCAGGAAGCCGAACAGCCAGGTGGCAATCGCGAAGGGCCTTTCCCGCAGCGTGTAATACCCGTTGCCCTTCGGGTTGGTGTCGATGAACGGCATCGCCATCAGGCCCAGGATGATCATGCCGGGATAGACCACGCCCGCCATCCACGGGTCGAAGTAGACCAGCATCTCCTGCAGTCCCAGGAAGTACCACGGCGCCTTCGCGGGGTTCGGGGCGTAGCCCGGATTGGCCGGCTGTTCCAGCGGCGCCTTGGAGATGATCGCCCACAGCGTCAAACCCGCCGTCCCGATGATCAGGCAGATCAATTCGGTGTAGACCAGATCGGGCCAGACGAGCACCTTGTCGTCCTTGTCCTCCTCGAGCAGCGGAAGCCCCGCCGCCACGCGCGAGTCGTTCAGCGCCGCCCTGCGGAAGGCCACCCACAGGCAGATCATCACGCTGATCACCATCATCGTGATCGGCACGTTGTCCGGCTTCGCGACGATCGCCCGGAAGTAGGGGTCCTTGATCGAGCCGAAGTAGAGCAGCAGAAATCCGCCGAACAGCAGCAGCGCAACCAGCGGGCGCGTCCACACCTTGTACAGCACCAGCATCAGCGCAAAGATCAGCACCGAGAAACTGAGGAAGAATGCCGGCTGCGTCATGTAGTTGACGCCCAACTTCACCGAATCGATGAAGCTCGCCGCCGCCAGCAATGAACAACTCATTCGTTACCTCTGCTACAGCGGCCCGCTGATCCCGCCGTCCTTGCGGATGCGCCAGAAGTGTATCGCGATCAGCACGGTCACGATCACCGGGATGAATACGCAGTGCAGCACGTAAAACCGCAGCAGCGCGTTCTCCCCGACGAACGTCCCCGCCAGCAGGAAGAACCGCGCATCGGAGCCCGCGTGGATCATGGGCACCTCCGTGCCCGGGAACATCATGATCTTCGAGAACGGTCCGCCGGCGCCGACGAACGGCGTCGCCTTCGCCATGTTCGAGCCCACCGTGATGGCCCAGATCGCAAGCTGGTCCCAAGGCAGCAGGTAGCCCGTGAAGCTCAGCAGCATCGTCAATACGAGCAGGATCACGCCGACCATCCAGTTGAACTCGCGCGGCGGCTTGTAGGAGCCGGTGAGGAACACGCGCATCATGTGCAGCCAGATCGAGATGATCATCGCGTGCGCGCCCCAGCGATGGATCTCGCGCAGGAGCCCCAGCGTCACGTGGGCCCGCAGGTCCTGAATGTCCTGGTATGCGTACTCAATGACCGGCCGGTAGTAGAACATCAGCAGCACGCCGCTGACGACCTCGGCCAGGAACAGGAAGAACGTCAGCCCGCCCATGCACCAGGTAAACGAAAGGCGGATGCCGCTCTTGCGCACCGCCACCGGGTGCAGGTGGAGGAAGACGTTGCTCATCACCGCCATCACGCGGGTGCGCCGGTCGCGCGGCACCCCATGGCGGAAGATCGAATTCCAGAGCTGAGAATTACGAAACCAGTCCAGCGGGGTGTTCAGGAGACCCATGGTGCGATTTCCGATTTGTCAGGCCTCGTGCCGGCCGTCGAGTCCTTCTGTCAGACCAACGGGATGAAGCTGCCCGGCGTGTCCCACTCGCCGAGTTCCTGCCGATACGTCTTGCTCTTGTCCACGACCACCCACCCATCAGGGTCCATCGTAACCGCATACCGTTCCAGCGGACGCGGCGTCGGGCCTTCGAAGTTGATGCCGTCGATGTAGTAGCCGGACCCGTGGCACGGGCACTTGAACTTATTGTCACCCTGCAGCCAGGCGGGAATGCAGCCGAGGTGAGTGCAGGTAGTGCTCAGAGCGACGAGCCGGTTGTCGCTTGGCGCGAGGTTCACCAGCCAGATCCCCTCCGGCTTGTATTGTTCGTACACCGTCGTCGGATTGGAGAAATCTTCCATCTTCCCGACGCGCACCACCTTGCGCGGCTCCTTCAGCACCTTGGGCCCGAAGAAGTCCTGGAACATCGCCAGCGACGTGGCCCCGCACACCGCGATCGCCCCCCAGGCGACGATCAGCGCGAAATTGAATTCCCGGCGGGTCGACTTGGCGGCGTCGGCAGCCCGTCCCGCCGCCCGGCGCAACCGCTCGCCCATCGAGGGGGCAGGTTGATATCCGCCCCCCACCGCCAGCATCGCCATCCGCTGGTCCGGCGGCGCATTCTTCGGCAGGTCGATCGCCTTCACCATCTCCGCCGCCTGAATCACCTCCGGGCTCTTGCGCACCGTCGTCGCCAGGCCCGCCGACAGCGAAGGGCTGATCTTGCTCGTGGTCAGCAGCGCCTGCCATCTCGGGTCGGCGGGCATCATCGGCACCGGCGGTTTCGCGGCCGCGTGCGCCACGCCCGCCGCCGGCGCTGACGCGGCAGTCTCCTGCTCCTTGCCGGCCCATGGCGCGGGCCCTTCTACTTCCTTTGTCTCAAACTTGATGACGTCGACCGGACATCCCTCCGCCGCCACGATGATCGAAGGCGTCAGGGGCTTGAGGAAGTCCGGGTTCATCGCCGGCGGACGAATCAGGCACGTCTGTTCCTGCACGTCGAACACTTCCGGGCAGTCGTTTTCGCACGCATCGCAAACGATGCAGCCCGGGGCGATCCAGACCTTCGTGATAATCTGATGGGTTTCCGCCATACGACCGACGCTCCAAACGCCGCCGCCGATGCGGCAGGTGATCCGACAGACCAATGTAGGCAGCAGCCTCTCTTCTCGCAACCCTGCCCGGCGCGCGAACGCCGCTTCGGGACTTTCAGAAAATTGCGCTCCGGCGCACCTGCTTTACTGCTGCGAGCCACTTCCCGCCAGCAGCTCCTTCCCCGCCGCGCGCACCCTCGGCGACGGATCGGATTTCGCCAACTCCGCAAGCCGGTCCTTCACTTCCTTCACGTCCAGGTTGCGCGCCCCGATCATGGTGTTGATCAGGATGCGCTGCTGCTCCTGATCGCTCAGCGTGCGAAACGCGCCGTTCTTCGGGTCGGTTTCGCGATCGTAGTACTGCATCTTCGAGAGCTCATCGCGGCTCAGCAGCTTCAGGATCGTGTCGGCTACGTCCTTCTGGTTCAGTTGCGCCAGCGAGAGCGCGGAGCTCCAGACCAGCTCGGCCTTGCGCGGATCGTCTTCCCCCATCGCCGCGTGCAGCGCTTCGATCACCGCCTTCTGATCTGCCGTCGCCAACGGACCCAGCGCAGTCGCCGCCGCGATCCGCACGTCAACGTCCTCATCGGCATCGCCCAGCTTCTGCGCCAGCTTGGGAAGCGCCTGCTCCGCCTGATCTGTCCCGGCCAGGTACGCCATCGCCAGGACCGCCGCCTTGCGCGTCGCCAGTTCCGGATCATCGGCGTAACGGTTCAAAACCTCCATCGCTTGCCGCCGCGACGCCACCGCCGCCGGCGAATTCATCTCCGCGGCCGCGGGGTCCCGCTGCCACGCCCGCCCCAGCGCCAGGAGCAGGAAGTGCCGGATCTCCCCTTCTTCGGGCTTGGTGTGGTTGGCAAGGATGTCGCCCAGGTCGTCGGTGAGCCGAACCCGCTCCGGCTCCTTCATCCCCGCTTTCATCTGGTCCACCAGCGCCTTGGCGTCCATGTAGCGCTGTTTCGAGCCGGGCCCGACAAGGACCGCCGCCGTTCGCGCACCGCCCGAATTCTTCAGCCGCTTCAGCGCTTCTTCCATCGACGGCGTGCCGCCAACCAGCATGGAGATCAACAGCATCACGCCCACAGCGCCGGCGACGATCAGCAGCGGAATGAGGAACAAGCGAACGACAAGCTTTGCCGAAGGCGGCCCAGAAACGCCTTCAGCGGCCGCGGCCTCTTCCGAGGCACGGGCAACGTCCGAAGGCATGGGTAGATCACTCATATCAGTTCGACGTGCAGCGCGCGGGAACGTTTCACTGCAACGCGTGTCCACGCGCGTCGCGTAGCTGCGGAGTTGAAGGTTTCCGGCACGGGCGGGACGCGCGGGACGCCCGTGTTACGGTGGACGCTCACTTCGTGAATTCCGGCACGGGCGGGACGCCCGTGTTACGGTGGACACTTCGTGAATTCCGGCACAATCGCGCCGCAAAAGAAAGGCAACTCGCCAGTTGCCGTCCCGAACGATTGTTGCGCTCGCCGCCGACGGTGTCAAACGCCGTCTCTTAGACGCGCTCCCTTGCGGACGCGCCTGTTGATGCTACCCGCCATTGCTGCACGGCCTGCCCCAGCCGTTCCCCCAGTTTCTGCGCCTCCGATTCCTCCCCCGCGAACGGAATCCGGAGAAATCCAGGCGCGTCAAACGCTTCGCCCAAAACGCTGGGGATTCCCAACTCCCTCACGAGATAGTCCACGAAGCTCGCGTCTGGATGGAACGATTCAAAGCGTGGGAATATGAACGGCGTCCCGGACGGCTTCACCAGGCAAATCCCCTCGACTTGCGAAATCGCCCGCACCACAAGGTCGCGATTCCGTTGGCACTGCCCAATCACGTCGTTCATCCACTCGCGCGGCCCATTCAGCGCCGCGGTCGCCGCCCGCTGGGCGACGTAGTTGCACGAAAGAGCCGTCCATTCCAGGACCGTCCGCA
Source organism: Tepidisphaerales bacterium (assembly GCA_038204465.1). Lineage (GTDB taxonomy): Bacteria > Planctomycetota > Phycisphaerae > Tepidisphaerales > Tepidisphaeraceae > JBBRCX01. Next base: position 10,074 of record JBBRCX010000079.1, read on the forward strand.
TCGGCTCCACCCATCGCGCATTGCTCGCGAGATACCCCAGCCGCCAGCCCGGCATCGCAAAACGCTTGGTGAAGGTCTGGATCGTGATCGTTCGCTCCGACATCCCCTGCAAGGATGCGATGCTGATGTGTGGCAAGCCGTCATAAATGAATCGCTCGTACGACTCATCACTCACCACCAGCAGGTCCCGGCGCAGCGCCAACTTAGCGATCGCCGCAAGGTCCTCGCCCGTCGCGACGTACCCGGTTGGGTTCACCGGCGTGCTCAGGAGGATCAGCTTCGTCCGCGGCGACAGCTTCTCCTCCAGCGCCTCGACACGAAGGGCGAAGCCATCCCGCTGCTCGAGCGGCGCATACACCGGCTTTCCGCCCGCCAGCTTCACCAGCCCGCCGAAGAAATAATTCGGGCTGAACATCGCCACTTCATCGCCCGGATCGATCAACGTCTGCATGATCACGTGTAACGCGTGCATGCCGCCGCTGGTGACCAGCACGCCGCGATCCGGATTGACATGGACGCCGTTCTCCTTCGCAAGCTTGGCGGCCACTGCCTGGCGCAGTTCCGGAAGTCCATACGACGGGGCCGTACGATTCTCCCGGCACGCAGCGATGGCTGCTTCCGTAATATGCTTCGGCAGCGGCGCCATCGGATACCCATGGAGCCCCAGCGGGTGCAGGCCCTGCCCCTTCAACTGCGTGATCCGATCGTCGATCGGCTTGGAACCTACCCGCGGCAAGTCGCGCAGGCGCTGTGCGATCCGCTTTGAGTTGGACATCACCGCACCGCCGCTTCGTTCGCCTGTTAGAGGACCTTGCTCCAATCGACGTGCACCTTCGCGGTGATGCCGGCGGGATTCACCACCTGGCTCACCCCCAGGCCTCCGGCCATCCCCACCACAAACGCGGCTTGATCGTCGTCCAGGCCGCGCTCCTGCATGACCCATTGTTGCATTGCCGTCGCCGCCTCCGCTGCCGCCAGCCGGAAGTCCGGGTCGGTGTGCAGCGTAATCCACAAAACGCCCCGGCGAATTCGCGGCCCCGCCGCCGCGCGGCCCTTGATCACCCGCGCCGACAGCGTCACTTCACCTGCCGCCTCCACGCCCGTGCCCGTCATCTCCCCATCCCCCATCGCCGCGTGCAGGTCGCCCAGGAAAACCCCCGCGCCTCGGGTCAAAACCGGAAACTCGACAATCGAGCCGGCGGCAATCTCGTTCGTGTCGAGGTTCCCCCCGTACCGTCCCGTCCAGCGCGATTGCACCGGCTCCGCCGAATCCGGGCGCACGCCAATCACGCCGATCATCGGCTCCGCGCGAAGCCGAATCCCTGCGATGCTCACCGCACCGTCCTGCACCTGGGCATCCCACACCTTCGTCCGTCCCGAAGCCGGCGCCAGCGGCCCCACGCCTTTCAGCCGCGCTATTGTCGCGACGTTCGAGAGCCGTATCTCATGGATCGTGATCGCAATGCTGTCCCCAACTTTCGCACCCTCCACTTCCACCGGCCCCGTAATCGGACACCGCGGCCGCTGCATCGCCTCATAGGTCCCCGGGTTCGATGACAACTTCCCATAGCACCAATCCTGCGCCCACAACACGAACCGCTCCCCCTGCCGCACCACCTGTGTGCACGGCGTATCCCGATTCAACGCCGTCAATCCCCGCTCCGCGGTCGCATCCATAACAGTCCCGGCTAACACGCTTATCCCGCAATCTCCCTCTTCTTCGAGCCTTCGCGTCGCCGCGGTGATTCTTCTCCCGATGACCCTCGCTGCGAAAACTCCCGATCGGTAAACGGATCGCGCAACAGTTCCAGCTCCTCCCCAAACCGCGATACCAGCTCCGCCGCCAGTCGCCGCATGACCTTCAAAAAATAGATGTCATGCCGGATGAAGTCCTCCACCACCTGCACGAAGCTCTGATGCGTGCTGAATCCCCCGCCCGCCAACCCATCCGCGGCGAAGTTCGCGATCAGCGCGCAGCGCATGTCCGCGGTCAGGCACAGCGTCCGCCCATGATGCTGCCGCTCGACGATCCGCTCCTGCCGGTGCGTATACACTTGAAAAGGCCAGGACCCTGCCGGGTCGCCGTAATGCACGACCGCAACCTTGCAGCCGCGCGCGTGCGACGCCCGGACCTCCTTGTCGATCTGCATCACCTCGTCGGGCCACCCTGAGACCAGCAGGTAATTCTCCGCTTCATTCACAACCGAGAGCGCCCGCGCCCGCGTCTGTTCCCACCCTTCCAGGTTCCAGATGAGCTGGTCCTCCGGCGCCTGCTCGATCTCCTTCAGCGCCATGCTGACCGCCAGCCCGACCCGCGAATAATGATCGGTGATGTCGCGGGCAAAACGCTGCGTGGAGACCGGCTGATACAGCGTCGCCCGGCTCTCGCGCCGCGCCAGCCGCGCCACCATTCCGCGCCGCTGCAGCTTGTCCATGATCTGGTAGATCTTTGACGTGGGCAGGCCCGCGGACTGCGCGACCGCATATGCGCCCGCCGGGTTGGACGCCACCAGCGCTACATAAGCCTTGGCTTCGTACTCCGAGAGCCCAAGCTCCTGCAGCAACTTCCACGCCTTCTCGCGGCTTCTCATCGCTCGCTCCGATACCCGCTTGACAGCGACGGGGTCAACTATATCCTCTACCGCGGTAGTCAACAACCGCGTAGACCTTCGCGATGACCCAGCAATCCACCGAGCCGCACGCCCCCTGCATCAACGAAGAGCGCGCCCGCCGCCTCATGGCCAGGGCCGGACTCGATTTGCTCCTGGCGAATTCCGCGTTCAACGTCGCATACCTCACCGGCTTCATTCATCACTGCTGGGGCTGGGACGGGATTCAGCAGTTCATGGACCGCAATGTCTGGCGCGACGACTGCCGGCCGCTCGCGGGGTTTTGCATCGATCCCGCAAAAAAAACCTTCATCGCCTGCGACGCCTGGGTGATGCGCTTCAATTACGTCTATCCGGATGTGGAAGTCTTCCAGAGCATGGACTCCTACAGTGCGCCGCTGCACGAAAACAACTTCCGCTTCCCGCCGTTGGACTGGACGCTCACCGCCATCAAGTCGCGCGGCTTGGAATCGGCGCGGATCGGCTATGAAGACACGCGCCTGCCCGACTACTACCTGCGCATATTGCAGGCAAAGCTTCCCCGCGCGACCTTCATTCCGGTCGACGATCTCTTCTGGCAGATTCGCGCAGTGAAAACGCCCGAGGAAATCCGCCGGCTGCGCGAAGCCTTCCGCATCGCGACGCAGATCTATCGCGAGACGTTCGCGATGATGAAACCCGGCGTCCAGCTCATGGACATCACCCGCATCCAGATGGCCCGCGCCCAGGAGCTGGGCGGTCTGTGGTATTTCAACCACCTCTGGGTGCACACGCCCGGCCAGCCCTGGGATCCGCCCGCTGATTATCGCCTGAAGCCCGGCGACGAGGGCGGTTGCGACCTGGGGATCTACTTCCAGGGCTACGGCTGCGACTTCGGCCGAACCGTCTCGCTCGGGCCGGTGCACGAACAAATTCGCGAGGAGCATACGTCGGTGAAAGAGGTGTACGACGCGATGCGCGAGGTCGCCCGCATTGGCAATACCGGGGCCGATGTTTTCAACGCCGCCCAGAAGGCGATTCAGGAAAAGCGCGGCGGACGCGCAGCGGGGTGTCTGGGGCACGGGCTGGGCCTCGAGTGTCATGAGGTCCCCGCCGTCCTGCCCACGGAGACCGAGCCGATGGAGGAGAACATGGTGCTCCAGCTCGAGGTCGGCTCGGTCGAGCCGCCACGCGGCACGTTCGTTTTCCTCGAGGACGCCGGCGTGCTCACGCCTCGGGGCTGGGAGCCGCTCAACGAACTGCCGCGCGAAGTCATTCAGGCGGGATAACCGCTGCGGCCCGGCGGCGCAGGATTCACCATGCAAGCACAAGCTCCTGCAACCGATATCTGCATGAACCAGCGGCGCGCCCGCCGGCTGATGGAAAAGGCCGGCGTCGACGTGCTGCTCGCCAACTCCGTCTGGAACGTCGCGTATCTGAGCGGCTTTGTGCAGTTCCACTGGACCTGGGACGGCATCCAGCATTTCATGGACCGCAACGTCTGGCGCGACGAGGCCAAGCCGCTCGCCGCCTTCTTTCTTGACCCGTCCAGGAAAAGCTTCCTGGCGTGCAATCCCTGGGTGACGCGCTTCAACTTCATCTACCCCGACGTCGAGGTTGTCACCAATCCCAACTCCTACAGCGAGCCCCCCCACGCAAACAACTTCGCGTTCTTCCCCCTCGATTGGACCGTGAAGGCACTGCGCGATCGCGGCATGGAAGGGGCGCGGATCGGCTATGAAGAAACCCGGCTTCCCGCCTACTACCTCAAGCTGCTGAGGGAAAGGCTCCCGCGCGCGCAGTTCGTCCCGGTTGACGATCTCTTCTGGCGCATCCGCGCCGTGAAGACCCCCGAGGAAATCCGCCGCCTTCGAGAGGCCTTCCGCATCGCTGCCCAGGTGTATCGCGAGACCTTCGCGATGATGAAGCCGGGCGTGAAGCTGCGCGACATCGCACGGATGCAGATGCGGCGCATGTCGGAGCTCGGCGGCTTGTGGTACTTCGAGCACCTGTGGGTTCATACCCCGGGCGAGCCCTGGGACCCGCCGCCTGATTACGAGCTGCGCGCTGGCGATGAGGGTGGCTGCGACCTGGGCTGCTACATCAAGGGCTACGGGTGCGACTTCGGAAGGACCGTGTCAGTCGGCCCGCCGTCGCAGTGGCTGCGCGACGAATTTGACTCGCTCAAAGGCGTTTACGATGAAATGTGCGCAGTCGCGCGCGTCGGCAACACGCCGGCGCAGCTCTACGAAACGATTGAACGCCTCAAGAAGGAGAAGCGCGCCGGCAAACACTCCTTCTGCGTCGGGCACGGACTCGGCCTGGAAGTCCACGAATTGCCTGCCGCCCTCCCAAGCGAGCAGGAGCCGTTTGAGATCGGCTCGGTCATTCAGATCGAGGTCGGCTCCGTCGATCAGCCGCGAAATACGTTCGTCTTTCAGGAGGATGCCGGCGTCATCACGCAGACCGGTTGGCAGAGCTTGACCGATCTGCCGGCGCAGATCTTCGTGACCGCCTGACGCCAAAGGCAACGCGACGACCGAGCGGGTTCAACCCACAAATACCAGGCGTTACAAGGGAGCAGACATGTCAACCGCCACCGCTGAGAAGGTCCATCGCAGCAGCATTGTCGCCGTTACCCACGACCACCGCCCCATCGGCGAAGACCTACCGCAGATGCTCGCCGGTGGCGTCACCTCCAAGATTTACCAGATCACCGTCGATGTCGATATCGACGCCGGTGTCGCAGCTTCGATCAACCGCCCCGACCTCTGGCTGCACCAGGCCGTCTGCAGCATGGACGAGGCCCTGCGCGACATCGACGCGCACCGTGACGCGGCGCTCCTGGCGCGCACGGCGGCCGATGTGGAGCGGGCCAAGCGCGAGGGGAAAGTGGCCATCCTCATCGGCACCGAGGGCACGCGCTGGCTCGAAGGCCGCCTCGAGCCCCTCCGGCTATTTCATCGCCTCGGCCTCCGCGAACTGCAGCTGGCTTGGGCTTTCCCCAACCAGGTCGTCCCCGACGGAAAGCTGAGCGACTTTGGCCGCAGCGTCGTCGCCGAGTGCAACAAGCTCGGCGTCATTGTCGACCTCACCCACCTCCCCGAGGCGGCGTTTCATCAGGTCGTCGAAGCTTCCCGCAAGCCGGTCATTGTCTCGCACGGCTCCGCGCGCGGCGTCACTGTCGATCTCGACGACAGCCAGCTCAAAGGTCTCGCCTCGACCGGCGGCTTGATCGGCATTCACTTTTACGTCACCTACCTGCTCGACAACACCTCGATCGAAGGCGTTTGCCGCCAGGTGGACTACGTGAAGAACCTCGTTGGCATCGACCACGTTGGCCTGGGCATCGACTTCTTCCCAAGCCACGGCGCCTGGCGGAAGCTGCAGGAAGACCAGAAGGCGTTCGATATTCGCTGGGCTGTCCCGGACATGAGCCACATGCCGCGCGTCACCGAGGCGCTGCTGCAGCGCGGCTACAGCGAGACCGACGTGCAGAAGGTCCTCGGCTTGAACGTGATGCGGGTCTTCCGCGAGGTATTCGGCGGATGAGCGAGCCGACCCCGCCAGCCGCCGCCGCGCCGATCTTCGACCCGGCCCGCTCCGCACGCCTGATGCAGGACGCCGGCATCGACCTGCTCCTTGCGTCCCGCCGGGCCAGCGTCGCCTACCTCACCGACAGCTCCAACATCCTCTACTGGCGCTTTCCCGACGTCGCGCATTGCCTCGAGATCGAGGACGACGGGTGCGAGGCGCCCTTCTATTTCGCCGGCTTGCCCGCCGACTTCCAGGCTGCGTCCTTCGCCGCCACCCACGGCAATCGCCCCCTGGTCTTCGGTGAAAACTGGATCCGCGACATCAAGATCTGGTGCGGCCGGCGAAATATCTCCGCCGCCGACGTGCTCGTCGACGCGATCAGCGAACGAGGCCTTCAGAAATCCACCATCGGCATTGAGATGAACGCCCTGCCCGCCGGCATCATCGACGATCTGCGACGGCGCCTCCCCGACGCGCGCTTCGTCGAGGGTCGCGGCGTCCTCTGGGGAATGCGCTCGGTCAAAACCACAGCCGAGATCGAGCGCTTGAGCCACGCCTACCGCATCGCCGAAGACATCTACGACCGCGTGATCCAAGCCATCCGCGCCCAGCCCGGAATCACGGTCGCCGAGATTCGAGCGCTGGAGATGGCGATGGTCACCCGCGCCGGCTGTCCGCCCCTGCATTTCGGCTACGTCTACCCGCACGGCCCACACAAAACGCTTGGCGGGCCCGACACCGAGAAACTCCGCATCGAGCCCGGCGACGCCATCTTCCTCGACATCGGCGTCATCTGGCGCGGCTACACCACCGACTTCGGCCGCAACCTCTTCTTCGGCAAAGCGCCCGCCGACCTGCGCGACGTCTACGACCGAACCGTCGAATGCCGCCAGCGCCTGGTCGAGCGCCTTCGTCCGGGTGCACGCGTCTGCGACGTCTTCGCCGCCGGCTGCGCCATCCGCGAGAAGCTCAAGCTTCCTCCGCGCGAGTTGCTGGGTCACAGTCTCGGCATCGAATGTCACGAACAACCCGCCCTCAGCGCCGCCTATGACACGGTCATTGAAGAAGGGATGGTCTTCGTCCCCGAACTTTTCGAGACGGCCGGCCCCTACGCCTTCCTCCTCGAGGACGCCGGCGTCGTCACGGCCAACGGCTGGCAATCCCTCACCCGCATGTCGACCGAGCTCATAGAGCTCTGATCAGCACCAGCAGCAGCACCCCTTCGCGAATCACTCTTTCAGCGATGGCGATTCATCGCGATACTTCTCTCATGGCTTCCGGCTCACGCCCGCCGCGCGACGCTTCTCGACGGTATCACGACCGCGTGGCGCGGCAGTACGACTCCATTTACGACGACCCATATTGGTATTTCCATGACGAGCTGACCTGGCGCGCCGTCAAGCCCCACCTCCCGCGCGATCTTTCGTCCGCATGCGCCGACCTTGGCTGCGGAACGGGCAAGTGGGGCATGAGGCTGCTCAAGAGCGGCTTCGCGATCACCTTCGTGGATCACTCGGCAGCCATGATCGAACAGGCCCGCGCCAAGGCCCAGGACCTCGGCAGCAAGGCGAAGCGGGCAACCTTCATTGTCGCCGACATCATGGACATGCCCGCCCTGCCGGTGGATGCCTTCAGCCTCCTCCTGGCCATGGGGGATCCGCTCTCGATCTGCATCGATCCGCAGAAAGCGGCCCGGGAGATGAGCCGCGTCTGCAAGCCGGGCGGAATTGTGATCGCCACCGCCGACAACAAACTCGCCGCACTCGACCACTTCGTCGAGCGCGGCAACCTCGATGCGCTCGAGGAGTTCATCATGAGCGGCAAGACCCAGTGGCTCACCGCCGACGAGCGTGAGCGCTTCGAGCTCACGACGTTCACCCCGCTCTCGATGCGAAAGCTCTTCGAGCGGGCCGGCTTTGAGGTGCTGGGCGTGAGCGGAAAGACGATCATTCCGCTGCGCGAAAACAAGGTCCTGCTGGAGCGCGACGGCGCTGTGGAGCGGCTTCTGAAGCTGGAAGCGGAGCTTGCGAAGGACCCGGCGTCGGCCGCGAGGGCCTCGCACCTGCAAATCGTCGCGCGCCGAACCGCGTGAGAGTTTCAAAGCTTCGACGCCGCGTCGCCCGTCCCGGGCGCGCGTGGCTTGCGGCCCACCTGCGTGCTGAAGCTCTGCAGGTAACTGATCCACATCATCGACAAGCCCACGCTGTACGCCCCCTGGATCACCAGGTCCATATAGTGCTGTGTCGGCGGGATGTGATAGCGCTCGACGTTGGTCCCCTGGTAGGTGAGCGCGTTCACCGGCGGCCCCTTCCCCAGCGGCGCAACCTTCACCTCGATGTGCTGGTAGATGCCGGCCTCCCTGCCGCCGCCGTCGAGCTTTCGCTCCACTTTCGAATCCAGCACGTCCAGTTCCGGTGGGGACAGGTCGACCAGGGCGCCCATCACGTATTTCCCCGGGTCATACACGATGTCCGCGATGCCGCCGCCCCAGTACTCGCTGAAGATCGGAAAGCACAGGCGGTAGTTATCCAGCACACCGGGCCGCCCCGGCCGGGGCGCGGGAGTCTTATGCCCGAAGTGTCGCGCCCACTCCGTCACCGCTCGCGCATTGAGGTTGGAGCCGTACGCGAAATACCACATGAAAACCACTGCCTTCGCCCAAGCGCCGAATTCTGGAACAAAACAGCCTGAAAGGCAAAAACAGGCAGTTGACTGGCGCGGTGACTGGAGGGTTGATTCGCGCGACGCTCAGTTTACGCTTGGATCGTGCGGCATCCGGAAGTTGGCCGAGAGGTGCAGGGCGGGCTGCTTCCGTTCGAGGGCTTCGATCGTCCGCCGCACCCGGCGCTTCACGTCCGCATCCCCCAGCAATGACTGCTTCAGCTCGACGTCTTCGAGGAAATTGAACGCGACGAGGTCGGCGATGTCGGCCGTCGTCAACGGGCCCTCGAGCAGTTCGCGAAACTGCCGCGCCGCACGCGTGGATGCGAGCGGCGCTCGCCCGAAGAGCGACGTCAACCGCTGCCGCTCTTCTTCCAGATCGATCTCCATCGCGTTCGTCTCGCGCAGCGGCTCGAGTTCCGCCAGCCGGTACGGCTCGTTCCCCAGCTCGCGCAGCACGCGGGCCCGCGTCGTCCCCTGCAGAAGGAAGTTGTACTTCCCATCCGCCAGCCGCTCGTGCGTCAGGATCGTGCCGACGCAGACGACGGGCTCGATCTCCGGCTTGTGATAGTAGTTCTTCTCCCAGCCAGCCTTGAGCAGCGCCATCGCGATCTGGCGGTCGCCCTCCAGCGCATGCGCCGTCATCATCTTGTAGCGCTCTTCGAAGATATGCAGCGGGAGCACCGCGCGGGGAAACAGCACCACGTTCGGGAGCGGGAACAGCGCTACCGCGCCCATGGGGTCAGCTGTGTCCTGCGGATCAGCCATATCCGCCATTGTAGGTTGGGCCCACGCGCGGCAGCACAAATACGCGGCCCCGGGCCGTCTGCTCAGGAACCGCGCAGCTCGCGCTCGGCGCGCAGCCAGTTGTCCTCCGGCGAGCCACCCTTGCCGGATTGGGAAATCTCATACGCCCGCGCCGCGATCTGCTCATGACTGATCTGCTTCCTTCCCGCGCCGGATGATTTCGGAAGCGCACTGTTTCGCACCGAAGTCGACATCGCCGCTGCGGCGTTCGACTGCGGCTGCGCAGGACGCGCCTGCGACTGACCACCGTTGCCCGGCGACCTGGGAGGAATCATTTCTTTCTTAGCCATCTCAGTACTCCTTCACGGAGGGTAGGCACTTGTTTGCGTGGGCCGCGGCTGCCTTGGCCGCTTCCGCCCGGCCGTGCATGTAGCACATGCGAACTGCATCCGCAAGATTTCGCCTCGCTGAACGGCGCCTGCCTCTCTCCGATCACTCAGGATTGCCCTGCAGCCATTGCATCACTTCCCGGTCATGGCCTTCCGGCTTCACCTTGTCAAACACGTGCCGGACCTTCCCGCCCTTGCCGATCACAAAGGTCACCCGCGCGGCGCCCCAGTACTTCCTGCCGTACATGCTCTTCTCGCGCCATACCCCGTAGCGCTCCGCGACCGAATGGTCCTCGTCGGCCAGCAGCGGGAAGTTCAATTGAAACTTGTCGCTGAACCTGCGCACCCGCTCCACCGGGTCCGGGCTGATTCCGAACACCGCGATGTTCGCCTTCTTGTAACCGGCGATGGCATCGCGGAAGCCGCACGCCTCCCTGGTGCACCCCGGCGTGTCCGCCTTCGGGTAAAAGTACAGCACCACCGGGCCTTTGGAGGCAACGGTTTTCAGGTCGATCGTCTCCCCCGTGCTGGACGGCAGCTTGAACGCCGGCGCCTGCTTCCCCAGCAGCTCATTTGGATCCTGCACCGCCATCGTTTCCTCCATCCCAACCGCTCGCGATCCTACCGCCCCGCCAGCTTCTGCTTCAGCAGCCCGTTGGCGGTCCCCGGCTCCACCTGCCCGCCATGCGCCTTCATGAACGCGCCCATCGCCTGGCCCATCTGCTTCTCGGTAAACGAGTGCGACGCCAAAAATGCGTCCACCAGCTTCGCCGTCTCCTCGGCCGACGCCTTCTTCGGGAGGTACTCCTCCACGATAGCGATCTCGCCCTTCAACTGCTCAACCTGCTCGGATTTGCCAAGCTTCTGGAACTCCTCCTGGCTCTTGCGCAGCCGCTTCCCGTAGGCCGCCACCGCCTCCTCCGCCGTCGTCGGCTTGGGCGCCAGGTCGATGTTCCTCACATCGCTC
>JBBRCX010000080.1:0-20655 GCA_038204465.1 Tepidisphaerales bacterium
GCGCACGCGGAAATCGACTGCCTCAAGAACGCCGGGCGGCAGAAGTCCTACCGCGATACCGTGCTATACTCGACGCTCATGCCATGCTTCCTGTGCAGCGGGGCAGTGGTGCAGTTCGGCATCCCCAGGGTAGTGGCAGGCGAATCCGTGAATTTCCCCGGCGGCCCCGAATTCATGCGAAAGCACGGCGTCTCGATCGTCGACCTGTCCGATCCGCAATGCATCGAGATGATGGCCCGCTTCATTCATGACCACCCCGACCTGTGGCAAGAAGATATCGGGAAGTAAGCGGGAAACGATAGCGGACCTGATGGATGCGGCTTCGACGATCCTCCTGCGCTATGACGAGCTGCCGCCGGGGAGCGACGTGCGGCGTGAGCAAGAGGCGGATGGAACACGCATTGTCGTTCCCGCCGGCGAGGTGCCTGCTGAGGTGCAACGCGCTGTGCTGCAGCGCAGGATCGTGGCGGCGTCCCTGGGATTCATGCCGATTCTGCTTCTGGCAATTCTGGCATTCCCGGATCTTTCCAATCGCTTCAACCGCCTCGAAGCGCCGCTGAAGCTGGGCGCCGGGGTCGCCTTCACCGTGCTCTGCGGCGCGGCGATCGCGCTCGTTTCATCGACGCTCTACGGCCGGAGTCTGGACGCCCTCACCCGCGCCCGCAGCACATCTACGTTGCTTCGAGTCAGCTCCGATCGACTGCGCATCGAGTCATCGCCGCCTTGCGCGGCGTCGCACGAAATCGCGCAGGCGCAGATCCGATGTTTGAGCATTTCCCATGGGCCCCTTCCCGATGAGCGTGGCAACCGCAGCCGGATCGCATGGCTCGCCATCGAGCTGCACGAGGACGTCATCAGGATCCTCCCCGGCCGCGATGAGTTGGAACTCCGCTGGATCGCCCGCAACCTCGCGCAGACGCTGCGCCTCCCCGACCTGATCCCGCCCACGCGCGTGCAAAAACTGTTGAACGTCATTCTCGGAACCTGATCTCGCCCCCATGACGCGTGCAGGTCGCATCGCTTCGCGTAGAATGCCCGGCTTCCATGCCCACCACGCTCATCGACATCCTCGGTCCCGGCGGCGCGGTCGCGCGGCGATTGGGCGAGAAGTATGAGGCGCGCCCGCAGCAGATGGAGATGGCCAGCGCCGTGGCGCAGGCGTTCTCACAGGGCCATCATCTGCTCGTCGAGGCCGGCACCGGCGTCGGGAAGTCATTCGCGTATCTTCTGCCGGCGATCGATTACGCGGTGAAGCAGAAGAAACGCGTCGTCATCTCCACCCACACCATCTCGCTGCAGGAACAGCTCATCGACAAGGACATCCCGCTGCTGCAGGCGGTCTACCCCGACGAGTTCACCGCGGTCCTCGTCAAAGGGCGCGGCAACTATCTGTGCCAACGCCGCCTCGAGCAGACCCGCCAGCGGCAGAACGCTCTGTTCGAAGACCGCCGCCAGCTCGAGTCCCTCTGGGCGATCGAGCAATGGGCGAATGAGACCGCCGATGGCTCGTTGACTGATTTGCCCGATGTGCCGGACGCCGGCGTGTGGGACAAGGTGCGCGCCGAGCATGGTAATTGCCTCGGCAAGAAGTGCCGCTTTTACGAGCATTGCTTCTGGCAGGCAGCCAAGCGGCGCATGCAAAGCGGCAACATCCTCGTGGTAAACCACGCGCTGTTCTTCTCCGATCTCGCGCTGCGAATGGCGGGGGTCAATTACCTGCCGAAGTATGACGCGGTGATTCTCGACGAGGCGCATACCGTCGAGGACGTTGCCGGGCAGCACTTCGGTCTGGAGATCAGCGAGAGCGGACTGCGGTATCAACTGCGGCATCTGTACGACCCATCGCGCGGCCGTGGGCTGCTGAGCGTCCATGGCGCCAGCGCGAACGACGCGATTCAGGACGTCGTCGACCTGTCGGGAAGGATCGAGCGCTTCTTCGAGCGCTGCATCACCTGGCAGGAAACGCAGGGCCGCTCCAACGGACGGATTCATCAGCCCGGCGTCGTGGAAGACGATGTTTCACCGAAGCTGCGCGACCTCGCGCTGCACCTCAAGGCAATGCTCACGTCGATTGATGACGACGAGGAGATCAGCGAGATCAGTAGTCTGGCAGAGAAGGTATTAGCCCTGGCGCAAACGCTGGAGGCGCTGCTGGCCCAGTCGATCGAAGATTCAGTGTACTGGATGCAGGTCGCCGGCCGCACGCCGCGAAGGGTCTCCCTTCACGCCGCCCCCGTCAGCGTCGCCGACGGCCTCAAGCGCCACCTCTTCGAGAAACTCCCCAGCGTCGTCCTTACCAGCGCCACTTTGTGCACCGCTGGTACCGGGAGCGATCCGAACGAGAAAACGGTTACTCGTAACACGGGCGTCTCGCCCGTGCGAGCGGCTTCCGAAGGCGCGAAACTTCGGATTCGCCAAGGCGCTCACCTCCCACACTGGACGCGGGACAGCGCTGTGTACGCGATCACCTTCCGTCTGGCCGATTCACTTCCACAAAAAGTCCTGGAAGGCTGGCGTACAGAACGTGATTCCATCACCGACGCGGCCCGCCAACAGAATCGCCCGCTGACGGCACAAGAATCGCGAAGGCGAGGCGAGTTGCACTCCCTAAAAGTGCAGAAGTATCTTGATGCCGGGCATGGTGAATGCCTGCTGCGCCAGGAGGCGGTGGCATCTCTCGTTCAGGATGCTCTTCATCATCTCGACGGCAATCGTTATCAGCTCTTGGCATGGTGCATCATGCCCAATCACGTGCACGTTGTGGCTTACTTCAACGAGGGGGCGTCTCTGCCCGAGGTGCTGCATTCATGGAAATCCCACACCGCGCACGCCGCGAATAAGCTGCTCGGCAGAAGCGGAGAGTTCTGGCAAGCCGAGTCGTACGATCACCTCATTCGGGATGAGGAAGACCTGCGGCATGCGATTCAGTACACCTGGTCGAACGCCGAAGCCGCGGGCTTTGGTGATTGGAGTTGGCGTGGGAGGAATGAAGATGCCATTGCAGCGATGGTCGGTACGGATACATCCCAGGGACGTCAACACGGGCGAGACGCCCGTGCTACGGAAATGCCTCCTACCGTGAAGCGCGCCGCGGCGAGCGATAAAGCGGCTTCTCGTAACACGGGCGTCTCGCCCGTGCGAGCGGCTTCCGAAGGCGCGAGACTGGATACATCCGAGGGTCGTCAGCACGGGCGGGACGCCCGTGCTACGGAAATGCCTCCTACCGCGAAGCGCGCCGCGGCGAGCGATAAAGCGGCTTCTCGTAACACGGGCGTCTCGCCCGTGCGAGAGGCTTCCGAAGGGGAAAGTGCGCCCGATCCCTTCGCATACATCAAATCCCGGCTCGGCGCCGGGGAGGCGCGGACTTTGGCGCTGGGGTCGCCCTTTGATTATGAGAAGCAGGCGACGCTCTTCATCGAGAGCGACCTCCCGGAGCCGAATGACACGCTGCGCTTCATGCCGGCGGCGTGCGCGAAGATCGTGAAGTATCTGGAGCAGACAGAGGGTGGCGCCTTTGTGCTGTTCACCAGCTACAAGATGCTGATCGACGCCGCGAACCGGCTGAAGCCGCGGCTGGATTCGCTCGGCTATCCGATGTTCGTGCAGGGCCAGGGCGCGCCGCGGAAGATTCTGCTGGAGCGCTTTCGCTCGTCTGCCAGGGGGGTGCTCTTCGGCACGAGCAGCTTCTGGCAGGGGATCGACGTGCAGGGGGAGCAATTGCGAAACGTGATCATCGTGAAGCTCCCCTTCGCGGTGCCGGACGAGCCGGTGATCGAAGCACGGCTTGATGCGATCAAGCGCGCAGGCGGCAATCCGTTCATGGATTATTCCGTGCCCGAAGCGATCATCAAGCTCAAGCAGGGATTCGGGCGGCTGATTCGCAGCCGGACCGACCGCGGCATCGTCGTGATTTTGGACAGCCGAGTGACCGCCAAGCGCTATGGAAAGTTATTCCTCGAAGCGCTGCCGCCGTGCAGGCGCGTGACCGGCTGATAGCCGCGAAATAAATCTATCCCGGAAGAATCTATGTGGGGCAACAGGCAAGGCTGGATTTATTCAGTAATCATCGCGGCGATGATGATCTGGTTCATGTGGGACCTGGCCGGCGTGCCGCCGCCGCCCACGCCCTCCGGCCAGTTCCCGCAGTTGTGGAAGCCGATCGAGCTGCCGGTCAGTCCCGATTCCATCCATCCCGCCAACGATGTGTGCGACGCGGGAGATAACTACCGCAAGGCCATCGATCACTACCTGCGCGACCCGAAACTGTACGACCGCTTTTACAATCCGTTGCCCGAGCGGCCGCCGTCAGGCAAAGCGCAGCCCGCGCCGGATCGAATTCAAGCGATCGACAAACGTCTCTCGGGTTTGTCGAATTTGGAAGCAATTGAGCTGATCGTGAAGGCGGCCAGCTGCCGTGACGTGCGCCTGTTCGTTCGCAACCCCGAAGAGATTGTGAACTACAATCCGACCGAGCCCGCGCTGGATGCGGTGCGACGGCTCGGGGACATCACCAACCAGGTCGCCAGCCTCTATCAGGCCAAGGGCGATGCGACGTTCGCCGCTCATTACTACGACGCCGCGTTCGCCCTCGGCTCGAAGCTGTACAAGGAAAGGCTCGTGCACGCCGAGCTAAGCATCGGCTTGGGGTTGATGGCGGATGCGGCGCAGGGGATGAAGATAGCGGCGCTGCGGGCGAAGGATGAGGCGAAGATCGGCGAGCTCGATGAGTTCATCAGCCGCAACCAGGAATACTACCAGTCGCAGGTCCTGCCGCTGTGGCGCACGGTGAACAATGCGACATCGGATAACGAGGCGCTCGCCCGTAGCGCGGGCGACGTGCTGGCGATGGCCAAGACGCCCAGCGCCGATCGCATGTGGAGAACCGAGTCGCTGCTGCGGCTTGGTCTGTACCGGTTCAATGCCGCCCGCAAGGGAGACCAGGTGGCCGCCGCCCAGGAAGTTCTGTTGTGGACGGCTGACCCGGACGCCTCAATTCGCGCCGCATCGACGGCCGCTTCTCAGCTCACTGTCGAGCAGTACCGCCTGATTCACTAAAGCTGTGAGAGCAGGTAAAGCAAGCCATTCGTAACGGTTATCGGACTTTTGCGGGCTCCGCTTCGAGTCCGATCACAAAACACGCCGCCACTTGAGGCCCGGTGAGCTTCAACCGTAAGCCGGAGTTGTTTTTACAGTTCAATGGTGACCGCAGTCAGCTCACCGTTTCCAGCCGGGAAGGCGGGCTTTGACGCACTTTCGGCGCGGCTTGGATGGGTCAATCTTTCCGGGCAATCGGGTTGACGCGCCGCGGGCACACGATAGCCTACCCGGCTTTGTAACTGACCGAGGACCGTGTCAACCAAACGTGCGATCTCCCCACCGGCCGGCGCCGGAAATGCGGCCCCCGCGACGACCCCTGATACCAACCCGGCCCCTGCGGAGAACATGAGCAATCCACGCCTGCTCGCGTGGATGTTCCAGTTCCTGCGGCCGGTGAAATGGATGGTCGTGCTGATCTGCCTGTACCTGGCGGTCGCGGTCGGCGCCGAAGTGTTGGTCACGCGTCAGAGCGGCGCCGCGATCAATTACCTGCAGTCGCTTTACGAGCGGGGATTCAAGAGCACCACGCAACACTTCTGGCCATGGGTAACCGGCAACGGCCCGCGCGCACGGGAGCTTCGCTTGATCATCGGGAAGCTGGCGGTGTGCATTGGCGCGCTGTTCCTGCTGCGCTACCTGCGCGTGGTGTCCGAAGCCAAAATGAGCATGCAGAATGTCTACTACATCCGGGAAGCGGTGTATGACAAACTGCAGCGCGTCGGCTTTGGGTTTCACGATGCCGTCAGCTCCGGGCAACTCATCAACCGCTCCCTGGGCGACCTGAACAACGTCCGGGTGTTCGTGCAGACCGCTGTCCTCAGCAGCCTGGAAATCCTGCTGGTCATCGCCGGCTACATCACGCTGATCCTCACGCGCTCGCCCTGGGTGGCGCTGTTGGCGCTGGCGCCGATCCCAATCTGGACCGTCTACATCCTCTGGTTCAGCCGCCGCGTGCAGCCGGTGGCAAAGTCTGTGATGGAAGCCGAGGACAAGAACGTATCGATCCTCACGGAGAACATCGCCGGCGTCCACGTGGTCAAGGCGTTCGCCACCGAACAGCAGGAGATCCGCAAGTACAACGACAACTGCGACTTGTTCCTGGAGCGCGTGAGGAAGCGCATCCGGCTGTTCGCGAATTTCACGCCCTTCATGCGGCTGATCGCCATCGGGTCCATCCTGACGCTGTTCCTCGTCGCCGGCATTTTCATGATCAAGGGCCGGCTCAGCGCAGGAGACTTCCTCATCCTGGGCGGCGCGATGAACGCCATCCTTGGAAGGCTGCAGGGCGTGGCCACGATCAACGAGCAGTACCAGAACGCGATCGTGTCGGCGCGGCGGCTTTACGAGGTGCTGATGGCGCCGGCGACGGTTCCCGAAAGCCCCAGTGCCAGGCCGCTTCCGCCCGGTCCCGGCTCCGTGCGCTTCGAGCATGTCGCGTTCGGATACGACAGGTCCAAGCCGGTGGTGCACGGCGTCGATTTCGAAGTGAAGGGCGGCAGCATCGTCGCGATTGTGGGCCCGACGGGGGCTGGCAAGAGCACGCTGATGAATCTGGTTGCGAGGTTTTACGATCCCTCCGAAGGACGGGTCCTGATCGATGGAATGGACGTGCGCGATGCCACGCTCAACAGTCTGCGCACACAGATCTCCTTCGTGTTCCAGGAGACCTACCTGTTCAGTGACACGGTTTCGGGAAACATCGCGTATGGGCGCCCGCACATCACCGGTGGAGAGATCGAGGCGGCGGCCCGCCTGGCGCAGGGTCACGAGTTCATCGAGGAGCTGCCGCAGAAATACGAGACGCTGCTGGGCGAGCGCGGCGCTTCGCTGTCGGGCGGGCAACGGCAGCGGCTGGCGATCGCCCGCGCCATCCTGACGAATCCGCGCATCCTCATCCTCGACGACGCGACGGCTTCGGTCGATTCCGAGACCGAAGACCTCATCCGAAAGGCGATGCGTTTTGTCATGCAGGGGCGCACCACCTTCGTCATCGCCCACCGCATCAGCACCGTGAAGCAGGCAGACCTGGTGCTTGTGGTGGAAAGCGGCCGGATCACCCAGATGGGGACGCACGCCAAGCTGATGGCCGAAGAAGGGCATTATCGCGACATCGCAGCGGTCCAGTTGTATGGCGACGAGCCGCACGAGGGTGACCGCCCCTCGCACATGGACCGCGTGCGCGATCGGAGCCAGGTGGCTGTCGCCGCCGCCGCCGCGGGGCGCGGCACCGAAGATCCCGGCCCTGGGGAGCAGATGTAGTTTCAGAAGCTGAGGCATCCGTGACCGTTCTGACCCTATCTCGTCCGAAAAAAAAGGCTGTCCACGCCGCCTCGACCGCCGTCGGCACCGACGCGCAGAGCCAGGAAGAGGAAGAAGCGCGGTACCGCCCGATCGACCGGGCGCTGCTGAAGCGCGTGCTCAAGCTCTTCGCTCCGTACAAGTGGGTGTATGCGGCCGGCGTGTCGATCGGCATGGTGCAGCAGGTCTTCGAGATGCAGGGCCCGCGCTTCATGCAGCACCTGATCAATTATGGTTCTGACTACACCACCAAAAAGATCTCGCCGATGCCGAGCGAGCACGGGGCGGTCGTTCACGTCGTCTGGACCGTCGCCCTCTGGGCCGCCGTGCTGCTGACGGCAATCATTCTGCAGCGATTCACGCTCCTGGTCATGACCGGCGCCGGCGAGCGCGTGCAGTTTGGCCTTCGCCGAAGCCTGTTTGAGCATCTGCAGAAGCTCTCGATGAGCTATTACGACAAGACCAAGCTCGGGCGAATCATCAGCCGCTGCACCAGCGACATCGCTTCCATGCGCGAAGTCAACGTGTGGGGGATTCACTCGATCGCGGCAAACGTGCTGATGATGCTGGTGGCGGCGTACATGCTGATCTCCACCGACATTCGCATCTTCCTCAGCGTGGCGTGGCTGGCGCCGATCCTGTTCGTGCTGAACCGGGTCTACCTGCGAAAGTCCGCGTCGATGTGGCAGGACGTGCGCGAGGCATGGACGCGCGTCTCCACCAACCTCGCTGAGAACATCACTGGCATGCGCGTGGTCACGGCTTTCAACCGCCAGGCGCCAAACCTCGACGCCTTCAACGCGCTGCAGGCGGACAACACTTTCCAGAACGTGACGTTGTCGCGCGTGACCGGCGTCTATCAGCCGATGCTGCAGCTGATCGGCTTTATTGGAAAGATCATCATCCTGTTTTACGGCGGCTATCTCATCGTCAGCGGGCAGATCGCCCCCGCCAAGGGCGTCGGCGCGGTGGTCGCGTCATACCTGTACTGGGACTGGTTCATGAGCCCGATCCTCACGCTCGGCGTCTTCTACAACACGGTGATGCAGGCGATGGCGGGCGCCGAGCGCGTCTTCAACCTGTTGGACACGAAGCCCGACGTGCAGGACGTGCCCGAGGCGCATCCGCTGCCGCGCATCGTGGGCGAAGTGAAGTTTGAAGGTGTGACGTTCGGGTACAACCCTGAGCGGCCCGTGTTGCACGATATGAATTTCATCGCCAGCCCGGGCCAGATGATGGCGCTGGTGGGAGCGACCGGCAGCGGCAAGAGCAGCATCGTCTCGCTCATCGCGCGTTTCTATCAGCCGCAGAAGGGCCGGATCCTCGTCGATGGTCACGACCTGCGCTGCGTAAAGGGCGAGAGCCTGCACCGGCAGATGGGGCTCGTGCTCCAGGTGAACTACCTTTTCACCGGCACGGTAATGGAGAACATCCGCTACGCCAGGCCGGGGGCGACCGAGCAGGAGGTGGTGTCGGCGGCCAAGGCCATCGGCTCGCACGACGCGATCATGACACTGCAGGATGGCTATGCGAGTGAGGTGGGGGAGCGCGGGGCAAACATGTCACTGGGGCAGCGGCAGCTGATCTGCTTCACCCGCGCGTTTCTGGCCGATCCGCGGATCTTCATGTTGGACGAGGCGACCAGTGCGGTCGACACGGGGACGGAACTGGTTGTGCAGCAGTCGCTCGAGCGGCTCCTGGCCGGACGCACCACGTTCGTCGTCGCCCACCGGCTGAGCACGATCATGAAGGCTGATTGCATTCTGGTGATCGACGCCGGCAGGATCATCGAGCGCGGCACGCACCGCGAGCTGGTTGCCGCGGACGGCAAATACGCCCACCTGTATCAGCAATTCATCGAGCACGAATAAATTACCGCGCGGCGAGCAGAACCGAGCCGCGTCGTTTTACCGGACTCATGACGGCGCCCACCCAAATGCGGTAGATGCTGAATCATGCTGCAACGTCACCCGATATGACGGAGGGGTTGTGGTCGAAGCGCTGCGCGCAGGGGCTACTTGGCAAAGAGCGGGAATAACAACAGAGGGACCGCGGCACTGGCCTTTCGCCTGGCATTCGTTGCTTTGGCGGGCGTGCGGCTGCTCTCATTCCGGAACACGATTGACCTGCTCGGTCAGTTCGACCTGCGGCGCGTCGTTCTCTTGACCGGAATGACGCTGCTGGATTTCGCGGTGTTGCTGGCGGCGTACGTGGCGGTGAACCGCTACTTCCGCCGCCGCCGGCAGGCGGAGGAATCTCTGCGCCAGTCCGAGCAGTTCGCCCGCGCCACCGTGGATGCGCTTCCGACACACCTCGCGATCCTCAACGACCAGGGCCTGATCCTCAAGACAAACCACGCTTGGCGCAAGTTCTGGCCGTCCAACGACACCTCTCCTGATGACGCAGCGGAAGGGAGCAATTACCTGGCTGTCCGCGATGCCGCGGCCGGTAAGGGGTGCGCCGAGGCCGCCGCCGCCGCCGCCGGGATCCGCGCGGTTATTCGCGGGCAGCAGGAGGAGTTTCGGGTTGAATATGAGGCGCACTTGCCCGGACCATCCGCCGACGCGCTGGGCGAACGACGCTGGTTCATGATGCGAGTCACGCGCTTTCCCAGCGATGGACCGGTGCGCGTCGTCGTCGCTCACGAGGACATTACACCGCGCGTGCTGGCCGAAGAAGCGATGGGGAAGGCCAAGGAGGACGCCGAGAAAGCCAACCAGGCCAAGAGCAGTTTCCTGGCGAACATGAGCCACGAGATCCGCACACCGATCAGCGCTATCCTGGGTTATTCGGACATGCTGCTGGAACCCGGGCAATCCCAGTCGGAGCGCGAGCGCTGCGTCGGCACCATCCGCCGCAACAGCGAACACCTTCTCGAAATCATCAACGACGTGCTGGACATCTCCAAGATCGAGGCCTGCCGCATGTCGGTGGAGAGCATTCCATGCGACCTGCCCCAGCTCATAGCCGACGTCATCTGCCTGACCCAGCCGCGGGCGATCCAGAAGAAGTTGGATTTCAAGGTTGAGCTGGACGGGGCGATTCCGCGGCAGATCATGACCGACCCGTTGCGGCTTCGCCAGGTGCTGGTGAACCTGGTGGCCAACGCGATCAAGTTCACCGAGAACGGCGCCGTCCGCATTACGGTGTCGCGGCAGATCGGCTATTTTACGCACGACGTTCGCTTCGACGTCAAAGACACCGGGATCGGCATGAGCGAAGAGCAGCTCGGCCGGCTGTTCCAGCCTTTCAGGCAGGCCGACGAGTCTACCACGCGCCGCTTCGGCGGAACCGGGCTGGGCCTGACCATCAGCAAACGGTTGGCTAAGCTGCTGGGCGGTGACATTTCCGTCCAGTCCTCCGAAGCGGTGGGCAGCACGTTCTCGCTGACTATTAACGGCGGGGCCCGTGAGAACGTGGAATTCGTGCACGACCTTGGCGAAACCGAAGCACGGGTGGCCGAAGCCGGCAGACCACCGGAGCCGGTGACGCTCAGCGGCCGCATTCTGTTGGCCGAGGATGGGGAGGACAACCAGGAATTGATCTGCTCGTATCTGCGCTCGGCCGGCGCCAGCGTCACGCTTGCGCCCAACGGCCGGGCATGCCTGGAGCTGGCCCGGCAGTTCCCGTTCGACCTGATTCTGATGGACATGCAGATGCCGGAGCTCGACGGATACGGCGCGACCATGCAGTTGCGCTCCAGCGGCTACACGATGCCGATTGTCGCGCTGACCGCCAACGCGATGGCCGAGGACCGCGCCCGCTGCATTGCCAGCGGCTGCACGGATTACCTCTCCAAGCCGGTCGCGCGCGAGCACCTTCTTTCGACCGTAAAGCGGCACATGAAC
Organism: Tepidisphaerales bacterium; assembly: GCA_038204465.1. GTDB lineage: Bacteria > Planctomycetota > Phycisphaerae > Tepidisphaerales > Tepidisphaeraceae > JBBRCX01. The sequence goes on from JBBRCX010000080.1 coordinate 11,244, forward strand.
CGCATCCAGGCTGGCGGCGCGAATCGCTCGCCGGCCGCGGCGCCGGCGACTACAGCACCGGCCCCCGCCGCGCCGACACCCGCTTCACCGGTTCCAACCAGCACGGGTGCTCCGTCTGTGAAGCCAGAGCTCGTCGCCCGGTTTATTGCGCGCTTGCCGCAACGCGTGAACAAGATCGCGGCATCGCTGATGGAGCAGAACCTTCAGGAGCTCCAGCAGGCCGTCCATCAGTTGAAGGGCGCGGGTCAGGGCTACGGATTTTCCGAGATTTCGGAACTGGCGGGGCGCGCCGAGCAGCGGATCAAGGATGGTCAGGACTTGCAGGCAATCAAGCGCGAGGTGGATGAGTTAGTCCGCGTCATTCGGGGAATACAAGGCTATCAGGCTTCGTGCGAGATTGAGGCGGGAGCTTCGATTGCTGCGGGAGACGCACCGTCACATTGAGGAACAGGCAGCGAGGAACGACATGATATTGGAAGAGAAACAGCCGCGGATGCGCCAAGTGCCTCGCAGAGGCTCAGCGCTGATTTACATAACGATCGTAATCACGGTCATCGTCGCTTTCTGCTCGCTTGCGGTAGACCTGGGCCGTGTCCAGGTCGCCAAGACCGAGCTGCGCCGCGCCGTCGACGCCGCAGTGCGTTATGGCGCGAGCGGACTCTCTTCCGGCGCGACGACTGCGACTCAGTACGCCAAGGACGCCGCTCAGGAAAACCGCGTGGACGGCAATGCACTGGTGTTGAACACGAGCGACATTTCGTTCGTGTATTGGAACTCCCAACCTCGAACCTACACCACGCTGCCCAACGCCACTGGCGCGAACGGGCTGCGCATCAGCGCCCGCTACACGGTCCCGCTGCTGTTTGCCAAAGTCATTGGCAAGAGCAGCTGCGACGTCACCGCCGAGGCGATTGCCGTGTCCGCGCCCATACGCGGCATCGTGGGCCTGAACGGGATCACCATCAAGAACGCCACGCTCATCGCTGGCTACAACTCTTCGGTCGACCCGAACCCCAACGCTGGCACCGCGACAGCCGGCGCACTCGTTGGGAGCAACGGCGCGATCGTCGGAGGCGCCGCCAACGTCCTGAGCGGACAGCTCTATCTCGGGCCCAGCGCCCCGGCGCCCGTTGGAGTGACGGTCATCGGCAGCACGACAATTCTGCCAGCACCGATCGACGTGCCGCAGCTGCCCGCGTGGGCGCCAGGCAGCAATCCTGCCGGAATTGGATCGAACTACACCAATAATTCCAGCACGCCACTGCCCGCGGGAACGTACTGGTTTACCAAACTGAACGTGCGCGCATTACTCACCTTCAGCGGGCCGGCAACGGTATATATCAACGGCGATGTCGATTTGCAGAACAGCATTGCCGGCGCAGGCAACATCCCGGCAAACCTCAGGATTTACCAATATGGGTCGCACACCTTCGGCGACTCCGGCACCAACAATATCTCGATCACCGCGGATCTGCTGGGTCCGGGGAGTGACTTTGTCCTGAAGAACCAGATTGATTTTCGTGGGCGGATGCTCTTCAACACCATTACATTGAAGAACACGGGCGCGATGTTTTACGACACCTCACTGGGTAGTTCCAGCACCGGCCAGATGGTAATGACCGTGAAATAACCGGGGAAGTAGGTCGTGCATTGCCCGGGCGGGCGATTGGTCTTTAAGACCATCACGACGAAGAACAACGCCGATTTCTTCTATGACACCACCTTCGGGTCAGCGTCGGGCGGGAACGCCATCACCACCGTGAAGTGATTCGCGATCTAGAGCAGGTCTGTCAGATCATTGATAAACCATTCAGGCCGCAGCGAAGTGGGCAGGCGCGAAGCGTCCTCCCGGCTGCTCACGCCGCTCAACGTTAGAATCGTGCGCATCCCAACGCCCCTGGCCCCCGCGATATCGCTCTCCAGGTTATCTCCCACCAGAACGCAGCGCTGCGGCGCTACCTGAAGCCTTCGGCACAACTCTTCGAAGAAGAACTTTTCCGGCTTGCCGCAGTACACCGGCTGCACCGCGGCGGCATAGGCAAGCATGTTGGTCAGCGATCCGACCCCGAATTCGAGGCCGCGCGGGCTGGGGTAAACCCGATCGGCGCAGATGCCGACCAGCGCCGCACCCTTCCGCGCCAGGATCATCGCCACGCGCTGGCGCTCGTCAGTGGCGAACACATTCACCGGCACGCCAACGATGATGGCGTCGCACCGTTCGTGCTCTCCGCCCACCCAGCGCACCTTCCCTTCCAGCATGTCCTGCACGCCCTCGGTCGCGAGGTTGTAGACCCGCGGCCTGGAGCCAATGGGGTCGTCGGATCCAGGATTGGGGCCCGGGCCGGAATGGTCGGCGAACGTCTCGAGCACATAGTCGGTTGCCGCCGCGGCCGCGGTATAGACATGAGCCGGGTCGATCTCCACGCCCATTCGCTTCAAGCGGGCAACGATCCGCTCCGGGCTGCTCGTGCTGTTGGTCAGGCAGGCGTACTTTCGGAGATTGGCCTGCAGCCGCCGAATCAACTCGATCGCGCCGGGCAGGGCATGCTCCTCGTGATAGACCGTCCCGTCCAGGTCGAGCAGGATCGCGTCAAAATCATCGATGTCGAGCGGCACGGCGGGAGTGTAGTAGGCGCAGGGGGGTTGTCTAGGGTCCGCCGATACGGGTAAACAGCGCGGTCCCCATGTGCCGATAAAACTTCATGCGCGCTTGCGATCTCGTAGCGAACACCGCTCCGGCCTCCTCCCAACACTCAACTGCACCGTTTCGCAAGCGAGCGCGAACCGTTGCGATGCCCGGATTGTCCGGTGACAACACGACTGGCCGCTCCCCGGCGATGTTCGCCTTGTCCGCCGTCACGCTCGGGATCGCGCTACAGGTGAATTACGGTCAGTACCACCCGGTGGCGCTGCTCTGGCTCACCGTTTCGCTTCTTTCATGCGTACTCGGATTGATCCCCAGATCTTCGGCCGCGCTATGGGACTCTTGGCCCCAGTGGCTGATCGTCATTGCTATCGTCGCCCTGCAGTTCTTGCTGTTTCTGATGAACCGGCCGGGCTTCATGCTGAAAACCAGCGAGACGCGCCTAATTCATCTGGGCGGCGTGGTCGCGGCGGCCGTCATCGCGGTTGCGCTGCTTGGCGGGGTGAGATGGCAGCGCGTCTGCATGCCCGTCTTCCTCGGACTCTATTTCGCAATGGGCCTTCGGCTGATTCAGGTCGCGCCTCAGCCGGGTATTGACGTCTGTCTCTTTCAGCGCGAAGGCGCCGAGGCGATGCTGCGCGGAAAAAACCCTTACTCCATCAGCTTCACAAATCCGTATGGTGATGCTTCGCTGTATGCTCCGGGCTCGGTGGCTGGGGGCCGGCTGCTTTTCGGATATCCGTATCCGCCGCTGAGTCTCCTGTTCAACGTCGCCGGTCACGTGTGCGGCGACTTTCGATACGCGCAGCTGTTCGCCCTTACATTGAGCGGCGCGTTAATGGCATATGCGCGGCCTGGCCGGCTCGCAACCGCAGCGGCCGCGATCTTTCTCTTCACGCCGATGGGACTATTCGTCCTCCAGGCGGGATGGACGGAGCCGTTCGTCGTCCTCCTGCTTTCGCTGACGATTTTCGTGGCGTGCAGAACGAAGGATGCAACAGCGGCGGCGAGGTTCCGGCGGGCAGACGCGGCGCCGCTTGCGACGCCCGGGCGCCACGCCGGCGCCGGTGCTTCCGCTCTGGTGATCTGTGTTGGCCTCCTCTTCGCCGTGAAGCAGTACGTTGTGCTGGGCCTTCCCGCGCTCTGGCTGCTGACTCCGGATCGCCGCAGTTTCGCGAAGCTGACTCTCCGAGGCGCGGTGCTCGCTGCGCTAATCTCTGCCCCGCTGGCGCTGTGGGACTTGGCGCCGTTCCTGAAGACGGTGCTCGTGCTGCAATTCCACCAGCCTTTCCGCCCCGATGCATTGAGTTATCTGGTTCCCTTCGCACGGCTGACGGGCTCGGCGCCACCGGCCTGGGTGGCGTTCATGTTTCTGCCTCCGGCATTCGCGCTGGCCCTGTGGAAGAGCCCTCGCACGCCAGCCGGATTCGCCGGTGCGGTCGCGCTGATCTTCTTCACCTTCTTCGCCTTCAATAAGCAGGCCTTCTGCAATTACTACCTGTTCGTCATTGGGGCGCTCTGTTGCGCGATCGCCGCGGCTGGGCCGGTTATTGCCTTGGATGGGCGCTCCAGCGCTGGTAATCTAGTTCCTGATTCACAAGACACGGAGCTGCCTCATGCGCGTGCCGATTGGCAACAGAGAGCTGGAGTTCGGTAAGGAGCTGGGCGAGCTGCGCGACTGCAACGCGCTGCTGAACGACCGGGAAGCGTTGCACCGCCGCATGGACGATGACGGGTACCTGCTGGTCCGCGGGCTGCATCAACGCGACACCGTACTGCGCGCACGCCGGAAAATCCTCGAGTTCTGTAACACCGGCGAAGGCAATGCGATCCTGCCTGGCACCGATCTCATGGACGCGATTATCAACCCTGGCGGTACGCTGCCCAACACCTACGGGCGCAGAGCAATCACCCATGCGCCGGAAGTGCGGGCGGTGCTCGAAGGCAAGCCGATGTTCGACTTCTTCGAGCGCTATTTCGATGAGCCCGTGCTGACGTTTGATTACAAGTGGCTGCGCCTGGTGGGTCAGAAGCTCTACACCGGCGCTCACATCGACATCGTCTACATGGGCCGCGGTGCAACCAGGAAGCTTTTCACCTGCTGGACGCCGTTCGGGGATATTCCAGTCGAGATGGGCACGCTCGCGCTGTGCGTCGGCTCGCACAAACTGCCGGGCTTCCAGAAACTGCGCGACAGTTACGGAAAGATGGACGTCGACCGCGATCGCGTGGGCGGCTGGTTCAGCGATGACCCGGTGGAGATCACGACGAAGTTCGGCGGCCAATGGCAGACGACGAACTTCGAGGCGGGCGATGTATTGATCTTCGGCATGTGGACCATGCACTGCTCCACCAACAACCAGACAAACCGGTGGCGCGTGAGCTGCGACACCCGCTTCCAGCCGGTGTCGGAGCCGGTGGACGAGCGCTGGGTAGGGGAGAATCCAAAGGCCCATTACGCCTGGCAGAGTGAGCCGGAGAAGCTCAAGCCGATGGAGAAGGCGCGGAATGAGTGGGGAGTGTGAGCGATTTTCGTTTTTCGATCGCCGATTTTCGATTGGCGGAGGGCGGCTGCTGCCGTCGCTGAGGCAGCGTTGGGTGTTCACATAAATCGCGCACTTTGAGCGAAGCGCAATGTTCGATTCAGGGGTCGTTTTCCGATAAAATCCAAGGGCCTTTGGGCGCGCGGGATCGCGTCCGGCGGCCTATCATTCTGCGGAAGAAGAAGACTCTGTTAACGCCCTCTTTTTCAGGGTTTAAGAGCAATTTCTGAGCGGGTCGGGAGGCGCCGGAGGGCGGTTCCCGCGCTCCGTCTCTAAGGACTTTCAATGGCTGACACGAACCCGGGTCCCGATGGCACGTCGGGGGCTCCGCCGATTGACCGGATCGAAGACCTCCAGATCGAGCAGGAGCTTCAGGACAGCTACCTCACCTACGCGATGAGCACGATCATGGACCGGGCCCTGCCCGATGTCCGCGACGGGCTCAAGCCATCGCAGCGCCGCATTCTCGTTGCGATGAACGACCTCAATCTGGGGCCGCGCAGCAAGCACCTGAAGTGCGCGAAAATCGCCGGCAACACCAGCGGCGACTATCACCCGCACGGTGAAGCCATCGTTTACCCGACGCTGGTCCGCATGGCGCAGGATTGGAACCTGCGCTATCGGCTGGTGGATGGGCAGGGAAACTTCGGCTCCACGGATGGCGATCCGCCGGCGGCGATGCGTTACACCGAGGCCCGGCCCACTGCCGTCGAGGCGGAGATGCTCGCCGACCTCAATCTCGACACGGTTGACTTCCAGCCCAACTATGACGACCGGCTGATGGAGCCGACGGTCCTGCCGGCGAAGTTCCCAAACCTGCTCGTCAACGGTTCCACCGGCATCGCGGTCGGCATGGCCTGCAACCTGCTGCCGCACAATCTTCGCGAAATCTGCGCCGCAATCGTACATGTGATCGACAAGCCCGAATGCCCGCTGAACGAGTTGCTGGAGCTCGTGCCGGGTCCTGACTTCCCCACCGGCGGCACGATCTGCGGGCGCGACGGAATCATCGAAGGCTACAAATCAGGCCGCGGCCGGCTCACCCTTCGCGCGAAGATCAAGACGGAGGAACAAAAAGGCGGCAAGACGCTGGTGGTGATCGAGGAGATTCCCTACGGAATCATCCGCAAGACGATTGTCGAATCGGTCGCCGAATGCGTGAAGAAAGACTTCATCAAGGACATCTCCGCGATCAACGACGAGAGCGGGCGGCAGCATGCGTGCCGGATCGTGATCGACCTGAAGCGCGACGCCGATCCGAACGTCATCATTAACCAGCTCTACCAGTACACGCCGTGCCAGATCACGGTGAGCATGATCAACATCGCGCTGGTGAACCGCCAGCCGCGGACGATGGGGTTGAAGGAATTGATCCAGCACTTCATCGAGCACCGCCGCGAGGTGATCACCCGCCGGACGAAGTTCCTTCTGAAAAAGGCGCAGCAGCGCGGGCACATCCTCGAAGGTTTGATCTTCGCGGTGTTGGACATTGACGAGGTGGTCCGCCTGATCCGCAGCAGCAAGACGCGCGAGGAGGCGATCAAGAAGCTGCGCGAGCGCGCATTCCGCGTTGCCCCGGACCATCCGGCAGCGGCGCGCATCCCGGAGGTGCTGCTGCGCCGCGCCGAGGCCAAGCCGGTCCTGCTCACGCAGGCGCAGGCCGAGGCGATCGGCCGGCTGCAGCTCATTCAGCTCGTCGGGCTCGAGATGGAGAAACTGGTCGACGAATACCGCGCGGTGGTCGAGGAGATCGAGGGTTACGAGGCCCTTCTCCGCGACGAGAACCTCGTGCTCGACATCATCCGCGAGGACACGATCGAGATGAAGGAGAAGTACGGCGACCCCCGCCGCACCGAGATCAGCGGCGCCGCCACCGACATGAACATGGAGGACCTGATCGCCCAGGAGGACGTGGTGGTCACGGTGAGCCACGAGGGATACATCAAGCGCCTGCCGGTCGATACCTACCGCGCGCAGGGTCGCGGCGGGCGCGGCATCAAGGGCGGCGAAACCAAGGAAGGCGATTTCGTCGAACACCTGTTCGTCGCCAACACTCACGACTACCTGATGTTCTTTACCAATCAGGGGCGCGTCTACTGGCGCAAGGTCTACGACGTGCCGCAGATGTCGCGCACCAGCCTTGGCCGCTCGATCGCCAACCTGCTGCAGTTTCAGCCGGGCGAGAAGATCGCCAACGTGCTCAACGTGAAAGACTTCACCCGCCAGGAGCAGTTCCTCATCTTCGCCACCCACAAAGGCGTGGTGAAGAAGACCGCGCTCAGCGCCTATGGCAACGTGCGCAACGCCGGCATCATCGCGATTACCCTCGAGGAGGGCGATGAGCTGATCGGCGTCGAGATCACCAGCGGAAACGACCAGGTGCTGCTCGGCTCGAGGCTGGGAATGGCCGCGCGCTTCGAGGAAACCGACGTCCGCGCCATGGGCCGCCAGGCCGGCGGCGTCCGCGGCATGAAGCTCGATGACGGCGATGAAGTCGTCAGCATGATCATCATCCCCCACGGACAGGCCGCGAACACCTGCATGGTCCTGAGCGCCTGCGTCAACGGCTACGGCAAGCGCACCCCCGTCGAGGAGTACCGCCTCATCCGCCGCGGCGGCAAGGGCGTCATCAACATCAAGGCCTCCGACCGAAACGGCGAGGTCGTCGGGATGAAGGCCGTCTGCGATGACGATGAGCTCATGCTCATCACCCAGAAGGGAATTTTGATCCGCACCGCGGTGCAGCAGATCCGCGAGACCGGCCGCAATGCCCAGGGCGTGAAACTGATCAAGCTCGACGACGGCGACAAGCTGGTCGCCATGGCGAAGATCGACGCAGACGTCTCGACCCCCGCCAACGGCGCATCCGCCGATGCGGCGCCGTCGCCGGGAGACAGCGCCGCCCGCCCAACCAGCTCGACAACCATGGCGCCACAAGACACCGAAGCCGACGAAGACGCCGGCTCCCAAGCCCAGGATGACGCGGCCGACGAGTAAGCGCCGCAAAGCCGGTGAATCAGATCAAAAACCGCATTCTCACCCCCGAAAACCCAGATCGACCCCACAGGCCACCCATCGCCCGACCATCACGGCCCCAACCCACACCCATCGGCCACCCATCCCACCGCCGCCGCGACTCCGGCGCAATGCCGAACAACCGCCAGCACTTCACCACCGCCTCCCAGCGTTAACCGCAGCCTTCGCCACGTCCTGTCCATCTTTGCACCAGGAATCAGCGTGAAATTGCCCGAACAATATCCCGAACATTTCCCAGTCGCCGCGTCGGGCGCTTGGTTAGCGGTTGCCGCCTTGGCCATGGGAGGAGCCGGTGCCGTCGGCTGGCGCTCCAGCTTTGGCCTCTCCTCGCCTCGCCATCAGTTCGCCCTGAGCCCTGCTATGATCTTCGTGTGAAGGTCGCACGAAACCATCACCGGCGCGGCGTGCCGTCCTCTACGTAGAGTTCTCCTGCGCCGCCCTCATGTGCTGCTGGGCGGTTTGGCTCGAATGCCGTGGTGTCCGGCCGGGCGCCACCATTCAGTTATTGATCGGGATAATAATGTTCATCAGGCTCGCAATCCGGTTCCGCCGCTGGGCGCGCGTGCAGCGCTTGCGGCTGCTTCTGGAGCGCGGCTTTTGCCGCAATTGCGGGTACGACCTCCGATCCAGCCGAGATTATTGTCCAGAGTGCGGCACATTGACCCCGATGCCACCTACGACGCCCGGCGAAGATCTATCAATAGCCACCGAGTGACCGAGGGAACGCCGAGGTCGCGCTGGCGACGCCCGCGGCGGAGAGGCTGAGCGCCGGGAATGGCTCGAAGGGAGCAACCGGCGCAAAGCCTGAAGGGATAATTGGACCCGTCCCTGGGCTCTTCCCCTTTTTGTGTAACTGTTTACCGTCCCGCTGATTTTCCCAGGCGCGCGTTTTTGCTGCATGGGCTACCGTTGTCAGTGCCATGGATGGCCGGGAGCTCAAGGCGTACGAACGGTTCAAAGAAGAGGCGCAGTTTTATCGCGCCCGGGCGTATGACCTGGAACACCAACTGCGGGTCTTAGCTCCCAGGAGCTACCGGGCCCACCAGAAAATCGATCGTCTGCAGCAGCGCGTCGAGAAGCTGGCGGCCGAGAATGCACTGCTCAAGCAACGGGTGAAGGACCTGACTGCTCAACTGACCCATCAGACCAAGCCAAAGCCGGCGGTGCCTGCGTTCGTGAAGGCCGACGC
>JBBRCX010000081.1:0-20605 GCA_038204465.1 Tepidisphaerales bacterium
CACGGCCCGCACGTTTGTCGGATGACCGGCGGCGTAGCGCAGTGCGAGTGTTCCCGAGAACGATTCGGCCACGATCACCATCGGTCGCTGCTCTGCTGCCAGTTGTTCCTCGACCAGCGTGAGAAGCTCGTCGTAGGAGAGCGATTGGTCGCCGGGGTACGAGATGACATGTGGGGCGAAGGTCGGCGGGATGAGGTCGAGCACCGGCCGGAACAGGTCGCCCGTCCCGTCCATGCCCGGGAGAAGAATTAAAGGCGTGCCGATCATCGAGTCGTCTAGGCCGGCGTTCCAGCGCACTCGCCGTGTACAGCACCAGCCAATGGCTTAATCGAGGAAGGACGTGAAACGAGAAGAGCCACCTATTAACGGTGGTTCTCCTCCCGTCTGCCATTGAGTGTTCCCGGCTCGACGCCAAAGGCTTTTTCCAAAGTTTGGATTGTCCGGTACTGTGGCTTTACCCTCTGCTTCTCGATTGCCTGCACGGTCGTGGGACTCAGGGACGCCGCTTTTGCAACTTGACGGATCGTCATTAGTCCGGATCGGGCCTTGCACTCCTGGTACGCTTCGAAGAACCGCTTACTCTCGTCCTGAAGCTCCTTGGCAGCGTCCCGGCCCGCGGCCGACGACTTGATGTGATCCTCCCACGCATCCAGATCGGGACCATCTTCGCTTCCGTCGATCTCGAATACTTCGAGGATCGCCTTGGCGAGATACTCCTGCTCCTGCTCATCGCCAGCCTGCTGGGCCTCGTTGAACGCCTTCAGATAGGAGATCAGGTCTTCACGGGCGTTGGGGTCCATCTGCACGATGGCAGCGGCGGCACTGAATGCGTCGTGACGCTTGTCTTCATGCTGCTTCCGCTCTGCGATCTTTGCGGTGATGTTCATTTGATACTCCCGTCTTGAATGCCACCCTTGAGGCTTTTGATCCGACGGGCCACCAGCGTCTTCACGGCGTCTTCCAGACGGTTTGTCTTCTTCCAATAGCCGTGAATGATCCAGATGGTCCGCTTCTCATCCTGAAGCCAGAAGAACACGCGCAGGTTCTTCTGGTGAAGATGCTCGTCATCGAGGCGTAGTTCGTAGAACGTTTCGTTGCGATGATGGACTTTCGAAAAGTCCAAGTCCGAACTCAGTGCCTCTTGTTCTTTCGCATCTAACGGCCAATGTCGCATCAGCTTCAACTGTGAGATCACCCAGAGCTTTTCACGCTCCGAGGTAAACAGGTCATCGCTCTCACGGCGAGCCTGCTTTGCCGGCCGAACACGGAAAAGGGGCTTCTCCGGTTCTGGGGCGGACCCTCTTCCTTTCGCGACCATAGGGCCTTGATCCTTCATCGGCACTTGTAACAGCTTGTTACAGTTTATGCCAGAAAAATCCAAAAGGATACCTGGCTGTCGATCCGCCAAATTTATCTTATGCTGCTTGGAACTAATGACTTATGCCACGCAGGTAGTTCTTTACCGCCAATCGAGCTTGGCGCTTCGGATGCTCATGTCACGCCCGCCAATCACGGATCGAAGTTGAATCGGTTAGTGCCCCCTCCGGCCAACGCCAAGCGCTATCGCCGCGGCAGCGATCAAGGACAGGCTCGCCGGCTCGGGGACAGTGTTTACGATTACGTCATCCATCACCAGTTCCGTTGAGAACGGCTGCGGGACGCCGCCGGAGAAATTGTTCAGGTGACCCCAGTTGATGAACTGGATCGTGACCGGCGCGAGCGGATTGAGTGGCACGAAAAAGAATTCGAATCGCTGGAAGGAATTGGCGGAGAGGTCGCTGGGGACGCTCAGGTAGGTGATGGGGTCGCCGGCCAAGACGTTGGTGACCTTCAGGCCGAACACACCCTCGGTCCAGTTGGGAAAGTTGACGGCGTCCTCGCCGGATACCCAGAAATTCAAGACGTAGCTCGGGGCGGGGAACAGCTCGGTATGGACGATTTGTGAAATCGTCGAGGGGCCGCCGTAGGTCGGCGTGAAGGTGGGCGGCGAGGAAAAGCAGTTCCGTCGGGGTTATGGGTCGGCGTCTTGTCGATGGCGGTGAGCCCGTTGCCGAAGTACAGCCCGGCGGCACCGTCGGGCAGGGCCGCGGAAAAGTTCACTCCGAGTCCCGGGCCATCGCTTCCCCAGAAGGCATAGGTTTGGGGCTGCCCGCTGGAGATCCAGCCGGCCGGCACGGCGAAGGGGAGGTTGGTTGTGCCGGTGGCCCAATAGACGAAGTTGGCGGATCCTGGCGCGGGCGCGCCGGTCTCGAAGCTGCCGTTGGTGACAAGATTGCCGGCATGGGTGGCGACCTGGGCGCCCGTGTTCAGCGTGAGTGACGCCCGCGCGCCGGTCGCAAACACTGCAAGCGCGCACGCCCAGACCGATAGCTGTAATAATCCGCGTCCCATGGTTCTCCCTTGATCGCCGCGATTTGCTTGTGACTTGGCAGCCCACACGCTGCCAGGTCCTGCTGACGATGTTCGGAGCGTATCAAAACATGGGCGCGGATCAATGAGAATCGGGGAATATGCCGGTGGCAATCGGCCTAGATGCGGCCGAAAAACGTGATGGAAAGGCGGGGGAAGATCGCGTCGAGGCCGCGCCTCGCTTGTTAGGTTTGTAAGGGGTGCGTTCGCACTGCCGTCCTTGGCGGCACGAAACGCAACAATTTGAGCGGACGTCCAGCTGGAAACTGGAGACGGCTGTCAAGCGGATTTGCGGCGGTGGGTTGATGGTGGGCGGCTGGCGAACGGATTGCATCGCGTGGTGAAGCGTCGGGCGTGACATGGCAGGATTCTGGAGGCGGTGTGGGTGGGCAGTGGGAGTTTCATGGGGATTGGATGGATTGCCTGTGGTCGCTGCATGGGCAGGCGATGGTGAGGCGTTGGGGATAGGATGGGTTGCGCATGGGTGTTTGGGCTGGGAACCGTGGTTTTGAATTCATGTCGCAATCCTCTGAACGGAGAAAGGCGCATCGGGCGGTGATCGTGGCCGCGAAGAGTTGGGTGGGGGCGCGCGTGATGTCGGAATGGCTTTCGCTGGGAAACGAGATCGCTGAGATCTGGATCTTTGGGACGACGGTGCGCGACTTCAAGCGTGTCAGCGTAAGCAGTCTTTACCCGGGGTGGGACGCCGGGCGGCTGGTTGCGAGGCATGCAATTCCAATCCGCGAATGCGAGAAGCTGACGCGTTGGTCGGGCGCGGTCGATCGAGCGAGGTCGCTTCGCGCCGACACGCTGCTCAGCGTCATGACCCATGAGATCGTTCCCGAAGAGTTGTTGAACTTTTTTGGGCGACGCGCGATCAACGTCCATCCGTCGTTTCTTCCCTATTACAAAGGCCGCGATCCTCGCCCGGCGCTTCTGGTTGCCGGGAAGGCCGACGAATTCGGCGGCATCAGCTTTCATGTGCTTTCCAGGGAAATCGACGGGGGCGCGATCATCGGACAGCGAGTGGTTCCGTTCAGCAGCGCCGGCAACTACGTGACCTGGGACGCGCTGCAGGCCGAAGCAGCGGCGGCGATCGTGCGCCTGGAACTTGCGGAATATCTGGACGGAAAACGGGAAGCCATCCCGCAGCAACGGGGATCGGGAAGTTATCGAAAGGTCGCCCCCGATGAATTCAACATCGTGGCTTCGAAGCATCTGAGCGAGGTGCGCCGGTTGTGCGATCTGCTGGGGGCGACTGGCCATCTGAGCGTGTTGAAGAGCCAGAACCTGCCGGGCAATTGTCCCATCGCCGCCCTGTCGCGCGTACTTGGGGCGCCGAGCGGTCAATCGCCGCGTTTGACGGCCCGCCACATTGAAATGGATCTTGCCGACGCGCGCGTGCGCCTTAAGCGGCGCAGGCTGCTGTACCGGTTGCGACATGCGTTCGATAAGGTCCGGGCGATCGCGAAGGCCCGCGCCGCGCGTCGGAAGCAATCCTGGGCATAATAGAGAACGATGAATTCAAATCGATTGACGCTGACACGGATCACCGGCACGCCGCGCACGTGCGGGGAGGCGTATGGGGAAACGTTTGAGCCGCTGATCATGGGTTTTGTGCGGCAGGAGCTTCGGCCGGATCGGAAGCGGCTTGCGTTTGCGCGCAGGTGCGAGGGGCACATCGAGAACTCTGCGCCGACATCGGCGGCGTTCCTTCGCGGAATGGCGGCGGGGTCGCATCTTTCGCTGGATCATTTGACGCTGCTGACGCTTCACGAGGAGATCGTGCACGTGCCGCACTGCACGGCGTTCGTCGCCACGGGGAACGCGACGCGCGGGCGGAAGACGATCGTGGCGCAGAACTGGGACTGGGCGCCGAACCTCTATCCGTGGGCGGGCCTGCTCCGCCTGGAGATCAAGGGGAGGCCGCGGGCAGCCCTGTACCACTATCCGGGGCTCTGGGCGTGCGCAGGTGTGAACGATGCGGGACTGGCGCTGATGTGGACGGGAGCCGGATACTTTCCGAAGGTGCCGCCGGCGGTGGGCGTGCCGACCTATGTGATCATCGCCGAGATCCTCCTTCGCCGCTCGGTCGCTGAGGCGCTGGCGTTTTTAAAGGCGGTCAAAGTAGCGGGCTCCTTCATCTTTTTTCTCGCGGACGCCGGAGGCGATGTCGCGGTGGTGGAGGCGGTGCCGGGGAAGTTGCACATCGAGCGGTCCAGGGAGGCGATGACGCGGGCGAATCACTACACGTGCCCGGAGCTCATCCAGTGCAGCAAACAGGTATTGAAGCGCGGGCATGCATCGCTGATGAAACATGCACGCATGAGCGAGCTGGTCGGGTCGAACATTGGAAAGCTCGACGCAAACTCGGCGAAGAAGATTCTCACCGACCGGGGATCGAAGTGGCCGGGGTTGAATCAATTTCCGTGCGGGAAGGATTCGGTCGCGCTGAGCGGCATGACGGTGGATAGCTTGATTGCGGTCTGCGAAGAGCGCGTCTTGTGGACGTGCCGCGGCGGCCGGGAGCCGGGACCGTGGCAGAGCGTCGAATTGTAGATGCTCTTGAAGATGTGAGAGACTGCGCATAGACGAGCACGGGTTTTACGGAGAGGGTTTTGTAGAAATCCAGAGAGCATCGACATGGGCGGGACGCGCTTACTACGTTGAGTCGGACGCCCGTGCCAGGTTGAAGGGCTTGGGCACGCGTGTTACTTGGGCTGATAGGAGAGGAAGACCGGCTCTGTGAGGGGCAGAACTTCGAGGGAGACGGCTTCGCCGGGCTTGACGCTGGGAGCGAGGATGCACCAGCGGATTCCGCGGTGAGAGGGAGTGGAGTCGTGGACGAGGATCAACTTTTTACGTCCCGGCGCGGAAAGGCCCTGCGGGGAGTAACCATAAGGGAGGCCGGAGGCGGGGCAGGTGAACTGGAGGTTCTGGTCGATGTCCTGCACGCTGCGCAGGTCGTCGAGCTTCGCCGGCATCTCGCGGTGCAGCATGTAGTACATCAGCAAAGCGCCGGAGATGTCGTGCAGGCGCAGCGCGCAGGGATCGCTGGCGACGGCTTCATCGACCGATACCGGCTTCATGGGATCGCCGGCGACTGAGGAAGTCGTCTTCACCACCAATGGGTGCTTCGGCGGCTGAGCTGACTGCGGATGTTGCTGACAACTCATCGCGCACAGGGCGAGCGCGGCGAGAGACAACAGCATGCTGCGCCGGGGGCGGAATCGATTGAAGCGGCTTGAGCGTAAGGACATCGTGCGCTCCTTTGCGCTATTGCCCGCCGGGGAGGGGCGGCTGCGGGGCGGCGTCCTCGCCACTGGTCGACGGCAGCGGAACGTAGATTTTCTCCGACGGCTTAGTGGTTGCGCCCCGATCCAGACCGCGCATATGCTCCTGGAAAGTGCCGGGTTGAACCGCGGAGGGCACCAGCTTGATTCCCCTCATTTCGTCGTTCGACATCCCCTGCACTTTTTCCGGCTGGGGTGCGACGTGCGGCGTCAGGAAGATCAGAAGTTCCGTTTTGGTCTTGGTGACCTGCGTGCGCGCGAAGAGCAGATTCAGGCCGGGGATGTCGCCGAGGATGGGGATCTTATTCACGGTCTGAGTCTTCTGGTCCTGCATCATTCCGCCGATCACGATGGTTTCGCCATTGCGGATTCCAACCCTGCTGTCAGCGGAGCGGAGATTAAACACCGGCGCGCGCACCGTCGAGGAGATCGGTACGGTCTGATCGGAGATCGACGACACCTCGGGCGAGACGTCGCAGATCACCAGCCCGTCGGGGTTGATATGCGGCGTGACGTTGAGAATGATGCCGATGTCGCGGTAAGTGATCTGGTTGACGGGGTTGTTGTTAATGTCCACGCGGCTGTCGGTGATGATCGGCACCTCCTGGCCGACGACGATGGAAGCCACCTGGTTGTCGCTGGCGAGGATGTAGGGCCGGGAGAGGACGTCGAGCTTTCCGGCGGTGGCAAGGGCATGGAAGGTGGCGGCAAGATGTTCTTCGAGGAAGGTGATCGCGAGTCCGCCGCTTGCGGCATTCGCGGCGACATTTCCCAGGGTGGAGACGCCGGCCTGACCTCTGCCGCTGGCGCGAAGATTGAGGATTGAGAAGTCGGTGCCGAGATCGTCGCTGTTGTTGTGGGTCACCTCCGCGATCAGCACCTTGATCAGCACCTGTGGGACGGGGCGGTCGAGTTCCGTGACGATCGCCTTGACGCGGTCTTCGAACTTCGACGCGGCGGCAATCAAAAGCGAGTTGGTGTTCTGGTCCGCGACGACGAGCACTTGCCCGGCGAGGTCGGCTGCGACATTGGACATTGCGCCGGGGACGTTGACGGCGCCGCCCCCTTGTCCGGTATTGAAAGGCCGCGCGGCCTGACTGCCGCCGCCAAATCCACCGAGCCCGGTGCCCATCCCGGCGCCGCCGCCCGCGCCAAAGCTGCCACCGCCGCCTCCCGTTCGCCCGAACGCGCTGCTGTTGCTGCTGCCACTGACGCCGCGATTGGACGAAACGCGGTTATTCGCTGTTGAGCCGTACGCGCCGCGGTTATTCACGTTGGAAGTGCCGGTGGCGCCGAAGAGGCTGTTGAGCGTGTTCTGCATGTCGACAGCCTGGCCGTTGCGAACGCGATAGATGAAGAAGGTCTGCTCGGCGGATGGATTGGTGTCGAGTTCCTGAAGCATGGAGTCGATGACCCTGAGCGTGTCGCTGGGCCCGGCGACGACCACGGTGTTGGTTCGGACGTCTGCGGACGCCTGGATGCGCCCGGTCTGGCCCTGCTCGCTCTGCCCCTGCGCGCTGGCGCCCTGACCGCCAAAGCCGGCGCCACCGAACCCCCCGGCGCCCCGTCCCTGCCCGCCGCCGGCAGCGCCACCGCTGAACGCCCGAAAGAAGGGGAACTGGGTCAGGTTCAGGTTCTGACCCGGCTGGTTCTGGGGGCCGAAAATGTCCATGACCAGCTTGGCCGCCTGGGTCGCATCGGCGAACTTGAGCTGGCGGACCTTGATGCCATTTTCCAGGGCATCGCGCTTGTCCATGGTGGAGATGACTTCGACGATGCGGCGGATGTTGGCCGCGGTGTCGGTCATCACGATCGTGTTGCTGCCGCCGTTGGCGGTCACGTCCGCATCGGGGCCGACGAGGGGCTGCAGGTCCTGCCTGAGTTTGACGGCGTCGACGCTGCGCACGGGAATGACCTGCGTGATCAGGTCGTCGGTCGGCTCTATCTGCCCGGGCACGGCGCCGAAGTGGACGGGGATGCTTCCTTTCTTCGCCTTCTCGCGCGCGACGATCTTCAGGATCCGGCCCATCTGGATGGCGGTGTAGCCGTTCACTTTCAGGACGGTGTTCAGGAGGGTGACCGCCTCGGCGGGGCTGACGGGCTGCTTGCTGAGCACCGTGACGCGGCCATCGACCGGCGCTTCCTTGACGACGATGAAGCCGGCGACGTCGGACAGATGCTCCAGCACCGCGTCAACGGGCGCGTCCTTGAAGTTGAGGCTGATCTGCGTGGTGGGATTGGTGACGGCGGGGCGCATCACGCTGACGGCTGAATCGCCGGTGGTCGGCGCGCTCGCCGGCGCCGTTGCAGGAACAAGGGCTTGCCCGCGAAGGCGCAGCGGGTGTGCGGCCAAGGCGAGAGCGGTGCACAACAGGATCGCGCTGCGACGAAGACTGGGCATGGCGGACCTTTCGTTTGAGCGATTTCGAACGGCGTTTTTCCGCGATCCTCTCACCGGGACGGACTGCGAGGATGAATTCATTACCTGCCCACTTCCTGCTGACGCCTGCGGCGCATCCGTTCAAGAACATCGTCAGTGCTGGCGCCGGGGGGCGCGACGGGAGAGGTCATGGTCGTCGGCCCGGTGCTCGGCACCGCGGCGGCCTGATCGCCCACGAGATTCTGTCCAATGGCGACGCGGGTGACGTGCCCTGCGACGCTGTAGTCGAGCCGATCGAGGGTGATCGCGGCGATGGTCCCGCGCGCCAGCGAATCGCCTGGCTTGAGCATGAGCACCTTGCCGGCGGTCGTGTCTTCTACCAGGGCCGCGACGGCGTTGTCGGTTTGCGTCGCACCTTTGAAGACCATGGACTGCTCGGGTGAAGCGGAGTCGGCGCTGCCGCGCCAGGCGCTGGCCCCGGAGTTCAAACGAGCCCGGCCCTTCATGAAGATGCTGCGAGAGATCAGCACGCTGAACTCCATGGGCATTTGCCGGGAGATGAGAGGCGTCTCTGCTGCCGATCTCGTGGTGGGTGTCGAACTCGGGAGGCCCGGCGCGGCGAGCGTGGTGGGGGCGGTGGATGGTGCCGATGCGGGCGATGTGCTCACGTCGGCGAGGGTCGTGGCCCCGACAATCAACCGGGCAAAGCAAGCAAGGTGAAAAGACCGGCGGAGTTTCACGATTGACCTCCGCGGCCGGAGGCGGGTGGCGCGGGTGCTGCACCCTTCTTCTCGGGGCGGCTCAAGGTCGAGACGCTGAGCTGGACGGAAAGGTCATCGGCGCCTTCTTTCCGCGGGCTGATCTGCACGTCATTCACGCGAATTGGAATGTCAGGCGTCTCCATCGCCCAGAGCAGGCGGGAGACCGCCGCCATCGGCCCGGTCGCGGTGACGTGGAAACTGCTGACCTGGAAGGGCCCCTCCTGGGTCGTTCGTTCGGGCTTCAGGGTTGTGAGATCGACGCCCGCCGACTGCGTCCAACTGAGGATCGCGTGCATTGCCTGGCTTTCGGCCGCAGAGGCATCGGCTTTCAGTCCGGACTTCTGGATCGTCGCCCAGATGGGCCGGAGCTTGCGCTGGCGGTCAAAGAGCGATTGGGCCTGGCTCAATTGCGCGACTGCCTGCTGGCGATCGGCGGCGAGGGTCGAGCGGCGCTCGAGATAGGGCGTAAGCAGGAGGCGGTCCAGCGCGAGAAGCGCCAGCGCGATCGCGGTGCCGATGGCAATGTAGAGCTCGCGCCTGGAAAGCATAGATCGCACCTCGAATTACTGCGTAGCCGCCTTTGGCGGCATGTAGTTGAACGTGACGGAGAACGAGACTTCGCGTCCGCGGCCGACCTCCTGGGTGCCGCCGTGCTTCACCTGGGTGAAGGCGGCCGATCGCTTCAGGCGATCGATGAGCGACTGGACCTGGCCTTGGTCGGGCGACTTTCCGAACAGCTGGCCGCTGAACGGAGCAGGTTCACCGACGGTTTTGCGCGATCCCGGGCCGGATTGGCCGGCGCCCGCTGCCTGCCGCGCGGTGTCGCGAATGATGAGGCTCGTCGCGTAGGTCTGCCCGTCGTCGGGCATCGCGTTGGTGAGGTCGCGCAGGCAGGCGACATAGCGCGGGTTCGTTCCGTGGAACGCCTGCGCGATTGAGACCATTGAGACGAAAGAGTCGGCGGATGAGACCTCTCCGCGCATGCGGTCGATCTGCGAGCGAAGCGTGTCGAGCTGGTCCTGCTGTTGTGAGAGGTCATGATAAGCGTATGTGACGAGTGCGATGGCGAGGACCGCGGCAAGGCCGGCGATGAGCGCGGATCGAGGAAGGCGGCGCGCCCGGGGCGCGGCGAGGCGCGGCTTGAGGAAGTTGATGAGCGGAATCGCCGGCGGCGCGACCGCCGAAAGCGCCAGAGCGACGGCAGCGGCATACTGGCTGCCCTCGCCGTTTCGCGAGGCTTCATCCGATGGCGTGATGCCGAGACTGGGGAGATCGCCCCTGCTGACCTTAAGGCCCAGGTCCTGCTCCAGCGCGGCTGCGTCGAGCCCGGCGCTGTCCCAGAGGACCATCTCGCGGACAGAGCCATTGGTGGGCGTGGCGGAAACGGCGCGGCGCAGCTCGCCGACGAATGCGCGAGCGGCGACGGCAGGGCCGGGTGAGCGGAGGTGCCGCAGCGCGCTGGCCGTTCCGCCAGACTGGGCGGTGAGCTCCGCGGCGGTTGGCCCGACCGCGAGCACCAGCGCATCGGTTCGGGAGGCGCGGGCGGTCGCGGCGCCGAGCGCGATGGCGGTGGGGGTCACGGCGATGAGCTTGAGATCCGCGGCGGCGCAAAGCAGCCTTGCCGCTTCGACGTAGCGCTGCGGGGTTGCGAGGAGCAGGACCGGCTGCAGCCTGGCGATTGGTGAGCCGGCAGGGGCTTTGGCGTAATCGTAGACGAGGTCTTTCAGCTCGGAGGAGAACTCACCCTCGGCCTGGAGCCGCAGGAGGTCAATGAGCGTGCTCTCATCGGTGGCAGGCACTTCGCGGGCCTTCACTGCGAGCCAACGCGCAGGCAGACCGACGACCGCTGAGTTGGCAGTGAATCCTTTTTCCTTGAGCAAGGCAGCGAGTGCGGCGCCGAGCGCCGCCGGCTGATCGACGGAGACGGCGTCGGGATATTGCAGCTCGGCGAGCTTGCGCACTTCGGGCTTGGCGGCGCCGGTGAGGATGAGTTCCGCGGCCAGCAGCGATCGCTCGCCGAGGGCGATTCCGATGACCTTGTTGTAGCGCACGCGGTTCAATGCATTCCTCAGGTCATTACGGCAGCGCGCCGCCGAACCCGCCGGTCTGCGCGCCAAACTGCGAGGGGGCTTTCCCCGCGCGCAGCTCATCGCGGATGGCGGATGGCAGCGGCCACCCCAATTCGGTCAGGTCACGGCGATATACGACCGGGGCGTTCGACTGGTGAATATCGATTACGATTCGGACGCGGCGAAAGGCACGGCCATCGCCGCTGGCGGCGACGATGTCGGCGGAAAATTGGGAGGAGATGGTGGTAAACGCGGGGCCCAGGGCGCGGACCTGCGCCGGCGTGATCGGGGCCGCGGCGCGGCGGGCGATCACCATGTCGGCGGCCGGCTGGGAGATGCCCATCGCCCGCAGCACCTGCTGCGGCGCGGTGTTGACGTTCACAAGCCCATGGGCCATGCGGGGGGATTGCGGCGGCGAGCCTCCCTGCACGACCCCTGAGCTGTAAACGGTGAGATAGCTGAAGAGCCCGCGGCTGTCGCTGGGGGCGCTGCTGAACGCGGCGGACAATCCGCCTGTGGCGCGCTCCGCATCGTCGATCACACCGTTGCGGTTTCGGTCATAGCCGTACAGGAGATCGGGCGTGAGGCCCTTGACGAGCAGCAGTTCTTCGACGGTTTCATACTCGGAATTTTTGCAATCGTAGGGCTCCGGCAGCGAGTTGTAGTACGCGCTCTCGGCGCCGTCGGTGCTTGCCTGCGAGGCGGGGCTGCGCCAGTCGACGATGGCGTCGGCGACGTCGTGCGTGAGCAGCGATGAGAGCGCCAGCAACTGCTCGGCCGTGGCGGTGTTGAGGCTGATCTTCGCCGATTCGTCGGCGACGTTGAACTGATAGTTCTGGTCGCTGTTGAAATCAGGGGCGAGGATCCAGAAGTAGCCGCCGCCCACGGGAAGCGCTTCGGCGGGCGTCTGGGTGATGCTGATGGCATCGGTGCCGTAGCCCTCGACGAGGCCGAGCACCCACTGCTCGGCGCCGAGCTCGACGGCGTCGGCCTGCGCGGCGGCGAGACGATTGCCGGAAGCGAGCGCCTCGGTGCGCATGTTCTGGGCGAAGACGAGCACCAGCCCGCTGAGGATGACGACGATTCCGAGCGCGGTCACGAAGATCGCGCCGCGGCGCGGCGGCAGATCGTGCGCACGGCGCGGCGTTGGGGTGCGGCGAAGGATGGTAGGGCGGCGCGTGCTCATAGCGACAAGAGCCCTCCCTGATCTGTTCCGCAGGCGATTGGAAAGACGCGGACAAAGCGATAGGTGCGGGGCTGAGCGGAGCCGGCGGGGCGGTCCAGTTCCAGGGTTATCTCGATGGCATTTGGCAGGGCATCGGATTGCTGGCTGGAATCCCAGGAATCCGCCCAGGTAGTGCCGTTGTAGTATCGCAGGTTGAGCGCGCTGACCCCGCGGCAGATGACTTCTTCATCGGGGCTGACCTGAAACTGCGAGAGGAGGTTGCGGACGACCCTGCGCACCAGGCATCGGTCGGAGTATCCGTCGGGCGTGGCGAGGGCGAGCTGTTCGTTCTTGATTTCGCCATTGGCCGAAGGATGCTCGGGCGCGGCGGCGGTGGTGAAGAATTGCAGTGCGTCGCCGCTGCGGCCCTCGTCGGATTGTGAATCGGCGCCGATGAATGAGCCGGCGAGCACACCGCCGGGCGGGATGGCGTTGTTCAGGTCCTGGCGAAGGAACTCGAAAGCCAGTTCAGCGGTTCGAACCGGCTCCAGGGAGGACTCGGCGCTGTCGCGGGCGCGGAAGGCGATGCGCATGCTCGCATAGAGGGAAAACGCCAGCACCGCGACCATGCCCATCGCGACAACGAGTTCCAGGAGCGTGAAACCCCGGCGTGCATGGCGCGAGCCGGCGTTGGGGCAAGCGTAAATCATTGGCTGCCCCTCTCGTGCGCAAGGGTCGAGACCGTTACGGAAGCATCGCGGCCGCGGAAGAGCCAGGAGACGCGGAGGTCGATCTGTTGCAGGCCGGCGTCGGTGGTGTCCTCGGACCAGGGTTGGACGGTGGCTTCCCAGCGGTAGTCGCGCCAGTCATCGCCGAAGTCGCCCGAGAGCCCGCCGCCCTGCCACTGGCCGGTGGAGACGATCTCGGCGAGCTTGGACCCGGCGAGTCCGGCGGCTTCGCTGCGGCGTCGCGCGGCGGTGGCGGCGGCGGTGGAGAGCGAGACGCCCTGCATCACCGCCGGCAGGACGATGGCCATGAGCATCAATGCGGCGAGCACCTCGACGAGAGTAAATCCGCGGGTGCGAGCGTAGTTCGAACGTGGGCGGCTCATCGGGCCGCCCCCGGGTGCAAAGGTTGGATGGCAAACATTTCGGTTGCGGACGAACAGGCGATTTGCGTGGTTCCGCCGAGGCGGTCGGTGATCTTGATCTGGGCGGGGTCGGTGCGGCCGCTGGCGCGAAACTGAACGTACTGCCCGTCGGGCTGCAGCGGAACATCGACATCCATCGTCATTCCGTCGGGCACTTCAAAGCGCTTGCCGTAATCATTCGCGGGCGCCTGGAAGGTTCCATCGCCGGCGTCGGCGGTGATCCAGAAGGCGCGGGCGGGCGGATCGAAATTGAGGCGATAGGTGCGCGCCTCGGCGACGGCTTGCTGGCGGGCGTATTGCGCCAGGCCGACGATGAGCCCGGCGCTGTCGTTGCGGGTCCGTCCGACGCCAAAGCCGCGAAGCGAGGGCGCGATGGAGCCGACGATGATCGTGAGGATCACCAGGACGAGGATCAGCTCCACGAGGGTAAAGCCGGAAGATGTGGCGCGTTGCCGTCGCATCGCTCGATCGATCTGCGAGGATCAAGGCTGAATGTCGTCGGCGGTTCCTTCGCGGCCATCCGGTCCCGAAGAGACCACGTCAAAGTCTTTGTTGCCGGCGCCGGGGCAGCGGTAGATGTAGGGGTGGCCCCACGGGTCGTTTGGGACCTTCTCGACATATGAATGCTGCCAACCCTGCAGCTCGGGGGGCTTGTCGACCAGCGCCTGCATTCCTTCCTCGGTGGTGGGGAATCGGCCGGTGTCGGTCTCGAAGACGCTGAGGGCGACCTTGAGGCTGGCGATGTCGGCCTTGGCGGCGCTCTGGCGGGCCTGCTCGGTGCGCCCGGTGAACTTGGGAACGACGACGGCGGCGAGTATTGCGAGGATGACCAGAACGAGCAGCAGCTCGATCAAGGTAAAGCCAGGAAGAGCGCTTCGTCTGTGGCGGGCTGGTTTTTGGCGATCGTCATTCATGTCGTTCTCAATTCTCATTGTGACGCGCGATCAATGGATGAGGTCCTGGAGATTGAAGACCGGGAGCAGCATCCCGAGGACGACGGTGCCGATGATGCCGGCCATGCAGAAGAGCATGGCGGGCTCGGCGACGGCGACGAGGAATCGGAGTTGGCGATCGAGGTCGGCTTCGTACGAGGCGGCGAGGCGGATGAGTTCCTTGTCGAGGCGGCCGGTCTCTTCGGCGACGGCGATCATCTCGATGACCGAGGGCGGGAACAGTCTGGAGCTGCCGGAAAGACTTCGGGACAAGGCACTGCCGCGCTGGACTTCATCGATGGCGCGGGAGACGGTGTCGGCCAGCGTCTGGTTGCCGATCGCTTCGCGGGCGACGCGGAGCGAGGTGATGAGCGAGACTCCCGCGCCGACGAGGGTGCCGAGCATGCGGGCGAAGCGGACGAGCGCGAACTGGGCGATGATCCGGCCGAGCACGGGCACCGACAGCAGCGCGACCTCCATGCGGCGGCGGCCGGCCTCGGTCTGAACGGCGCGGCGGGCGGCAACGATTGCGATGACGGCGGCGGCCGCGACGAAGAGTCCGTATTTCTTGACGACGTTGCTGGCGCCGATGATCAGAAGGGTGAGGGTCGGCAGGTTGGCGCCGAACTGCTGGAAGATTCCGCTGAAACGAGGGATGAAGAAGGTGAGCAGGAAGACCAGCACGCCAACCGCGAGGCACGCGAGGATGACGGGGTAGATCATGGCGGCTTTGACTTTGCCGGTGAGGTCCTGCTCGCGGGCGCGGAAGTCGGCGATCTGAGCGAGCACGACGTCGAGGAAGCCGCCCGCTTCTCCCGCGCGCACCATGGCGACGTAGACGCTGGAGAAATTCCTGGGCCACTTGGCGAGCGCGTCAGCCAGCGCGGTGCCGCCGACGACGTCATCGTGGATCTTTCCCCAGAGTTGGCGGGCGGGTTCGCCGGCGGCCTCGCGGCGAAGCAGGGCGAGGGCGCGGGAGAGGGGAACGCCGCCTGCCAGCAGGTTGGCGAGCTCACGGGTGAAGGCTTCCACGGAGCGCTGTGAAACACGGCCGCGGGAGGCGCGCGTGTTCTTCGCTTCAGGGGCTTCGGCATTGCGCCGGGCGGCGACGGCATTGGCTGCTTCATCGATCCTGACGGGATGCAGCCCATCGCGGCCGATCTGGGCGATGGCGGCCGCGCGCGTGTCGGCGCCCAGCGTGCCGGTGAAGGGGCGGCCATCTTTGGTCAGCGCGGTGTAAGCAAAAACCGGCATGCCTATGAAGCTCCATCCTGCCTGGTCGGCGCCGCATGAGCCGCGCCGACGACGGCGTCTTCATCCTTGGTGACGCGCAAGACTTCTTCCGGCGTGGTGAGGCCTTCGCGGATCAGGCGCCAGCCGTCCTCGCGCAGACTCATCATTCCCTGTCGGACGGCGGTCCTGCGGATTTCGCGGGAACTGGCGCGATCGAGGGTGAGCGCGCGGATTTCGTCGGTGAGGGGCATCATCTCAAAGACGCCCTGGCGGCCGCGGAACCCGGTGCCCTGGCAGTTACGGCAGCCGCGACCCCGGAAGACGACCTGCGGCACTTCGTCGCCGAATTCGGCGCGCAACTTCGCAACCGAGTCGCCCGGCGCCTCTTCTTTGCAGAGAGGGCAGACGAGGCGCACGAGCCGTTGGGCGGTAACCATCTCGAGCGATGAAGAGACGAGGTAGGGCTCGACCCCCATGTCGATCAGGCGAGTCGACGCGCCCGGGGCATCGTTGGTGTGGAGCGTGCTGAACACGAGGTGACCGGTGAGGGATGCCTGGACGGCAATCTCGGCGGTTTCGCGGTCGCGGATTTCGCCGATCAAGACGACGTCGGGGTCGTGGCGCAGGATCGCGCGCAAGCCGGCGGCGAAGGTGAGGCCGCTCTTGGTGTTCACCTGGATCTGGTTGATGCCGCGAAGCTGATACTCGACCGGATCTTCGATCGTCACGATCTTCAGGTCGGGGTTGTTGATCTTCGAGAGGGCTGCGTAAAGGGTGGTGGTCTTGCCGCTGCCGGTGGGGCCGGTGACGAGGATGATGCCGTGGGGAAGGTCGAGCACTTTTTCCCAGACGGAGCGATCGCGGGGCGACATGCCGAGGCGCTCGAGTCCGAGGATGGCGTCGCCTCGATCGAGAATGCGCAGGACGACTGCCTCGCCGTGGATCATGGGGATCACCGAGACGCGGAGGTCGATCTCGCGGCCGACGACTTTGAGGCGAATGCGGCCGTCCTGGGGGAGGCGCTTCTCGGCGATATCGAGGTGGCTCAGGATCTTGAGGCGCGAGACGATCGCAGCCTGGTAGCGGCGCACCTGCGGGGGGATGTTGGCTTCGACCAGGACGCCATCGATGCGATAGCGCACGCGGAGCTGGTCTTCGAAGGGCTCGACGTGAACGTCGGTCGCGCGCGACTCCAGCGCCTCGGCAAGCACCTGGTTGACGAAGCGGATGATGGACGCGTCCTGAGCGGCATGGGTGAGATCGAGATCGTCCTCGTGCTGCTCTTCCAGCACCCTGACGTCGTCGGCGCCGTTCTGGCCGCCCATGGACTGCAGGGTGTCGGCCCCGACGCCGAGGTACTTCTTGATGAAGCGCTCGATCTCGGCGGAGGGCGCGAGGGCGGGGTGGACGTCGATTCCGGTGGCGAGGCGCAGGGCGTCGAGGCCGGTGGTGTCGAAGAGTTTGCTGGTGACAACGGCGGTGCCGTCGCCGTTGTGAGTGGCGAGGGGCATGAGCCGGTGATCGATGAGAATGCGCGCGGGGAATTTCGCGAGGAGTTCTTTGGGCGGGGCGAGGGCGTCGGCGTCCCTTTCCAGGTCGACGTAGGGGACGTCGAATTCCTCGGCGAGCCAGCGGAGGACCTTCTCCTCGGCGGCTGGGGCGGCCGCGTGCAAGGCGTCGTCGAGAGGCTGACCGGCGGCGATGGCATCCTGGGCGCGGCGCGCGGCCTCGGCGTCGAGCGCACCCTCGGCCAGCAGCTTGGCTACGATGTCATCCACGATAATTTTCGCGCCGCGAAGCGCGGCAGTTTTAGTCGAGCAGGCCGACCATAATGAGCGCCGCTTCCTGCCGCTGCGTCAAGACCCCGCGAAGATCGTCCTGTGCCTTCGATAGCTCCTCCCTCGCCTGCTTGCGGGCGGCACGATAGTCCTCGAGCTTTGCCTTGATGTCTTGGGGCTTGGCGTCCTTGTTGTCGAGCAGTTGCTGGAGGGCATGGCGCTTCTCCATGACGGGAGACTGGGGCTGGTCCTCTCCGCCGAGTCCAGGGCCACCCGGGCCGCCGGGACCACCACCGGCCCTGCGACCCATGCCGCCGAAGGCGCTGGAATCGCGCTGGAGCTGGAAGACCTTTTCGATCTTGGGCGCAAGGGCCTTGAATTCATCGTCGCTGGCGCCGAGTTGCTCTTTCATGCGGTCGAGCATGCGCTGGCGGAACTGGGCGGGGTCGAAGCGTCCGCCCCCGCGGCGCTGGCCGTCTTGCGGATCGGAGCGGCGGGTATTGGCATCATCGGGGGCGGTTGTCTGGGCGATTACTGGAGCGGCGGTGAAGACGCCGAGAAGGCTTGCGGCGGCGAGCGTGATGAACTTCTTCGACATGAGGCATCTCCTGTAGTAGTTCGCGTTTTCGGTTGACGGACCGCGAAGGGTGTATTTGTCCCAAAGTACGGTTGTCGCTGAATTAAACGGCGAAAGGTGGGGATTATTGTGGGGGCGGCGGGGAGGTTCAACGCGAAAGCGCGAAGAAGAGTTAGCCACCGATGGACACCGATTAAGAAGAGGATTTACCGCGAAGCGGCGAAGACGCGAAGAAGAGAGGGTTAGCCACCGATGGACTTCGGACTTCGGCGAGCTCCCTTCGGGTCTGAGCCTCAGGGTCGAAGACAGTCGAGTCGGGCACCGATTCAGAAGAGGATTTACCGCGAAGAGGCGAAGACGCGAAGAAGAGAATGGAACACGAGAATACGGATCAAGATGCGTGTTTAGCAGCAAGACAAAGACATGAAGCGGAGAGCAGCGATTGATGGAGCGCTGTGGTGAGCGCGGGGGCGAACTGCGACGTGAGGCGGTTGGCGAAGGACGATGCGGGTTACGGCTGGGCGACGAGGCGGGTCCATTCGGGTTCGAGGGCGGGGCCGGTGCGGACGATGATTTCTATTCTTGTGCCGTCGTCGTTCATTCGGCCGTCAAGGATGCCGGGGATGTTGTTGATGGCGTAGTTGATGGTGAAGTGGGCAGCGTCGGCGGGATCGGGCTGGCCGGCGTAGAGGCGCAGCGGGGAGGTCGGGAGCGCGGCCGTGCCCGGGCCGGAGTAGATCACGACATCGAAGCCTGCCTGCCTCGGTGAGGATCGCAGCCCGGCGGGTTCTATAAGGGTGCACCAGAGTCCCAATGGCTGAGGGAATGGCAGGGATGGGATGCCGCGTTCGACCTGGACGAGCCGCCGGATTCCGGTTTTGCTGCGAAGCTCGTGAAGGAAGACGACGCGCGGCCCGCCGCCTAGACCGCTGGCAGCGGCGAAGTTCTCCCAGCACTTGGGTGCAAAGGAGGTGTATGGAGGCCCGGGGACTCCCATCGAGGGCGACGGGACGGGATTGAAGACGTAGCCGGGGAGGGTCGCGAGCTTGTGCGCGGCCTGGGGATCTTCCTCGTAGACGACCTGGTCGGGCGGGGCGGTGTAGCGGAGGCATTGCCACTGGGCGTAGAGCATTGCGATCTGCCGTCGGGCGGGCCAGACCCACTTTGCAGCGGCGAGCGCGAGGCCGACGGTAAGAAGGAGCAGAAAGATCCGGCGGATGCGACGACGGCGGTGCCACGCGGGGGCGGGGGCGTAGGGGAGGTGGGGTTTGGAGGCTATTGCCAATGTGAATTTCAACGCTGTAAAGAGGTTAAAGTTTCCGCGTCTTCGACGCGGCCGTGCGAATTCGTCGACAGTTACACATGCTGCAGAGGTTCAACGCACGTCTATCGTAAAACTCCGGACGACGGGGTGGTGCTCGAAAGCTCCGCGAGGGTGGGGCGAGCGAACGGTAAGACATACGGCCGAGGATACTTCCGATGTCCTGACTCATCCGTTTCAAGGTGCAGCTTCAGTGGTCCTCGCGACCTGCCGGCCCTCGGCTCGATGCGACGTAGAGCGCAGAGTACGATGCGCGGCATGCCAATTGTGTGCGACCCCGGAGCGACTTGGTAGGGCGCTAAATGTCAGAGGCTAAACAAACGGCGAGCGTCTGTGGCCACGCGGGCGACTCCGGCAGTGGCTCGTCTTATTTCTCATGCTGTCGACGTTGCGCTTCTGATCAGGCCTTTTTGCAGCGCCGAAATCGATTGCGGCGGTTGAACAGGGCACCACTGCTCCGTGCAGTCGATGTTTTCTCCGGGTGTGGGGGAATGAGCCTCGGCCTTGAGGAGGCGGCACGGCGTGCAAAATGTCGGCTTGATGTCGCTCTCGCTGTGGACTCTGACGCCGCCGCGATTGAGATTTACGAGCGAAACTTTCCCAACGCCGTTCCGCTGATTGCAGATGTCCAAGAGATTTTCAGAGGCTCGAGCGGTGCCCGCTTGACTCGGTCTGAGCGCGAGATAGCGACAACAATTGGGAACGTCGACATCCTCCTAGGTGGCCCGCCATGCCAAGGCCATTCGGACCTGAACAATCACACTCGCCGACGCGACCCGAAAAACGCGCTCTACCTTCGGATGGCGCGGGCAGCAGAGGTGCTTTCTCCCAAAGTTGTCGTGATCGAAAACGTGAGTCCAGTGCAGTGGGACGAAGGTGGCGTCGTGGAGGCTACGTTTGAAGTGCTCGCGCGATGTGGCTATCGAGTTGCTGCAAAAGTACTGGATTTACGACGCGTAGGCGTCCCCCAGCGCCGTCGTCGCTTCGTACTTATCGCCTCTAGTCTCGACACAATCGTGCCGACGTCCATCCTATCAAATCTGGAGGATGCGATGCCGCAGCACGCTGATCGAACGGTCAGCTGGGCAATTCGAGACCTTCTGAGTACTAAGTCGGACACGATGTACGACAGCCCAAGCCAGATGAGCCAGGAAAACGCAAGTCGTGTTGCGCTGCTCTTCAGGCATCGGCTGTATGACCTCCCGAACGAGCATCGACCCCAGTGTCACCGGAACAGACAACATAGCTATGTCTCGATGTACGGTCGCCTTCGGTGGGACGAGCCAGCGCAGACGATAACCACCGGATTCGGATCAATGGGACAGGGTCGATATATACATCCAGAACGTCAACGCACGCTGACTCCACATGAAGCCGCCAGACTCCAGACCTTTCCCGATTGGTTTGATTTCGGCGCGGACACCCAGCGTGGCGTGCTAGCGAAAGTCATCGGCAACGCCGTTCCGCCGCTACTCACCCTCGAATTAGGAAGGTTGATCATACCTGGCTTGTTAGGAGACGCGGCAGTAGAGGAAGG
>JBBRCX010000082.1:0-20346 GCA_038204465.1 Tepidisphaerales bacterium
GGGGGCGAGGGCCTGGTCGATTCTGGCCAGCGTGATGCGAACCGCTGAGCAGCAGGGCCGCGATGTGCTCGATACGCTCAAAACGCTGCTGCGCGCGGCATGGGCTGGCGAGAACATCGGCCTGCTCACCGACGTGCTACCAGCCGATACGTCGTGACCTCAGGGGCGGGACGGTAAACAGTTACATCGAACGCCGTCAAGAATTGGACCCGTCCCGTTTACTCCCGCTTGTCCGTCCCGTTTACTCCCGCTTGTCCCGTTTGCTCCCGCCCGGATGCGGCGGCGAATGTCTGTCGCGGCGGGGAGAAGAGGGCGGGTTTGAAACCCGCCCCTACAGGGGGATCGCGTACGTTGTGCCGCGTGAGGAGAGCGCGGTCACCGCGATCGGATGGCATGGGGGCGCGCGTGGTTGTGAAGTTTATTCATTGCAACGGGTCGGGGTGGGCGTGGCGGGTGGCCGGTTCGGGTTTTGTGAGCGGGTGGGGAGTGGCCGGTGTGCAGGCGGCGGATCGAGTTTCGCCGGCTCGATTAACGCGGGCCCGCCGACCCGAACAAAGGATGCGGCGTTCGGGGTGTGTTAGCGGCATTGGTCGGGCAAATCTCTGGGTGAATCCTGGTCAGAGGATGGGGGTGGGCTGGGGGATGGTTGGATGGGGCTCGGGGGGCGGTGGCGGGCGGATGGACGGCGGTTGGATGGTGTACGGAGTTTCAATGGGTGCTCGGAGGGGATCTGATGGGTTGCGATTGGGGGTGAGATGGGATTCTGAGGCGCCAGCAGGGTTGGGCGATGGAGAGATGGAGCGAAAAGCCTGGGATTGGCTCGTTGATCACCTTTGCTGGTGTTGCAATGGGATGGGTTTTTGTGAGCCGTGTGTGCCGCGTTGGGTGGGTTCTGATCGGTGGCTGGTCTTAGTTGGGCTCGAGGCGGACGGCGGGCGGGGGTGGGGGGCGGAGCTGGGCCTGGGCTTGTAGTTGCTCGGGTTGATCGGCGGAGAGGATGCAGTTGGGGAAGGCGCGCAGATAGAGTTGCGCGGGGGCCGCGGCGTTCGTGGAATCCTGCATCGAGCGGGCCTTGGCGCGCAGCGCGAGAAAAGTGCGGCGATCGGCGACGGGGGTACGCCGCCAACTTCGAGAGAGATTTTCTGCTTCGGTTCGCGCTTCATCGCCGCGGGAATCGAGGGGGATTCGATCGGGGGCGGCGGGGGAAGGGAAGCGATCGCTCATGCGGCGGAAGAGCACCTCGAACTTCGCGGGGTCCCAGCCGCCGTGCGCATACAAGGTGAACCCCAGATGGTCCGCCTCGCGCTCCTGGGGGAGAGTAAAGCGATTGATGACGTACCCATATGCCGCGGCGGGAAGGGGCCGCTCCTCATCGGGTCTCAATCCCGTCTTCTCCATGTCCAGATTCAGCGCGTGCGCGAACCCATGCGAGATCGCGGCGGCGAGTTCCTCTTCGCTGCCGCACTGCTGGAACAGGCCGTTGTAGATGTAGATGTGCGTTCCGCCTGTCGTGAAGACGTTGACCGTGGGGTTATTCACCAAGTGAAACTTCACCTGCGAAAAGACCGGGTTCCCCGCCTTCTGGGGAGCGGCGGCCCTGGCGGCGGCGACGATCCGGTGGCCAATTTCCTGTACGTACTCCTGTAGGTCCGTGTCTGGTGTCACCGCCGAGATGAGGGCTTGGTTGTGCAGGCGATCCGCCTGCTCGACGAACTTCGCGGCAGGAGCGGGCCCCGCGCAGCCGACGAGGGATATCAGCAGGAAGAGACTCGAGCCCAGGCCGGCGCGAAGGCCGGCTGCGCCACCTCGCAAAAGTCCCGGCGGATTGGCAGCGGCAATGACGGTCATTCGGAGCGAGAGTTGGTCGAGACGGCGGCGGGCTGGGTCCATACGTACGGTTGATCGGCCAGAGTCCACTTCAAACGTTCGGCCAAAGAGCGTGCCGGGGCGGTGAACGCAAGACGGAATCCGACGTCGGAATAGCCCATGTCCGATCGTCCGGCCGGCAGGGGCTTGATTACCGGCGATTCGACGGGCGACAGCGCGGAGCCCCCGATGACGAAGAGACTATCCGGATTCTGCTTCACGAATTGCTGAATTCCCTCGGCGAACTGTTTCTGCGGCCAGCTCTCATACTGCCGCGGCGCATCACAGACGAACTCCGCGACGTTGCCGATCAGGTTATGGAAGGTCAGACCGTCGGAGACGTTGACTGCTCGGAACAGCAGCGTGCCGTCGTTTTCCGGGCGGCTCCGCGCTTCGACGCCGTCGGTCGAAGCCGAAGCTCCGAACACGCCGCGGTCCAGCCAATGTTCGCGCGGGATCGAATTGTTCAGCAGGTACTTTTGTTCCAGCTCCCATGTCTGATCGCGAAGATTGGGCTGCATTGATGCAATGGTCCTGGACTGATAGGCATAGGCGGCCATCCACTCGGTCGAAGTGGGGAGGCGGCAGGCGAGAAGGTTGGCGACGTACAACGCGGTCGGGGGCGAAACGTGTTGCATCGGGTGGTCGGGAGACGGGTCGCCGCCAAATTGCGGTGACATCGACGTGCGGTTGAACCGGCCGGCGCGCAGCTCCGGGGGATAATCGTTGTAATCCTCTGGCGATAGCCAAAGCATTGGCGTCGACATTGCGGCGCTTGCGGTGTCGGACCATTCCCATACGCGGGCGCCGCGGCGCGAGTCGGCGGCGCCGGGCAGGTATGGCCAGGGCAGGCGGCGGACCTCGGACCACGCGGAGGCGGAGGAGACGACGCCGGTGAACTGAGCAAATGACATCTCGGTGGTGCAAAGGTAGAAAGGGCGGGCGGCTTTTGGCTCGACGCGGCGGAACTCGAGCGGGAGCTGGTCGGGTGCGAACGCCAGCTTGAAGACGTCGCCGGGGCGCTGCTCGGCGAAAGGCTCCTTCGCGTCGAGGCTTCCAAGCTTCTGCGTCAATCCTTCCTGCCCCTTAATGGTCTCGGCGGCCTTGCCGAGATTCGTCACGATGGTTTTCACGGCGACGTCTGCACCGCCGCCGGATGCTTGCCTGGCGAGATAGAGCCAGATGTTGAATCGGGCAGCGGGCGGCAGCGCGTTGAGGCGATCGTCGGCGACTTCGAAAGCGTTCCGTTGCAGAGCGGCGTCGCGAAGCATGGTTTCAGATTTTGCGGCGGAAACGAAGCGCATCCATCGGACCGCTCCCTGCTCGCGGAGATCCGAGATTGCGGCCGCCCGCTCGGGGCTGTCCTTCAAGGGCTTGAGGAGATCGAGAAGTCGCTGACGGAGCGATGCTTCAGTTTTGAGATCATTGGAAGTCGCCGGCCAGGCTGGATTCCGCGCGGGTAAGAGACGCCAGGCGGTTAGGACGAGTTCAGGTTCCTTCGCCTCCGAGGCCACTTGAAGCAGATTCGCGGCCGGGGCGTCGGCGAGCGACTGCAGCCTGGCGATACGCTGCAGATCGGGCTTGAGCGCGGCCTGAATGCGCGGGTCTTTCCAGAGGAGATTCGCTTTCTTGTCCCATTTCTCGTCGGGGCGATCGTCGAGCATCAGGAGGGGCTTTGCGATGGGGAAGTCTTTGCCCAGATCCGCAAGCTCGCGGCACCACGCGCCGTATGCGTCGGCAACTTGCTTTCGCGCGGCAGCGTCGACTGTCGGCCTCTTCGGATCCAGGGCTTCCAGCAGCTTGGCGAGTTGCTGCTCGCGTTCGGTGCGTGCGGTGGTGGCGAATGATTCCGGGAGGTTGGACGGAACGGCGGGGAAGGTACGGTCGAGCTCGGAAAGCTGGAGGAGTAGCCCATTGGTGGCGTCGCGCGTGGCGATGGGAACGCCGGGCTCACCTTTCATTTCACGGGCGAGTGAGTCTGTCCATGATTTCCAATAGTCATTGACGCGCTGCGAGGAAGTCGCCAGCGGAGGCTGGCTGGCGAGCCAGTGCTGCGGGGTTTCGGGTGCGTAAGTTTTGGCCAGGGCGTCGATCTTCTTGTTGAGATCTGACTGGGCGGAAGCGAAGCCGGCATTGAGGTCGGCTTCGGTGAAGCGCTTCTCGCCGAACGCGTCGATCTCTGATTCCAGCGCTTGCTTCTCTTTTGCGAAAGCGGTTTGCCGAGCCGGTTCGGCCGGGTATTTGCCGATGGAGTCGGAGATGTCGGCCAGTTGTCTGCGCAACGTGCCGACCGCCAAGGCGATCTGCTCGGGCTTCAACAACAGGGGCTGCTTCGCGACTTCCACCGGCGGCTTCAGCGGCTCGGGAGTTGGATTCACCGGAGGCTTGGTTGGTTGGACGGCCGGCGGTTGCACCGGCGCGGGTTGCGGCGGGGCCGGCAATGTGCGCTCGGGTGGTTGCACGATCGTCGGGGGAGCAGGCGGCGAAGGTTGCGGGAGCGCCGACGCCGGCTTGGGCGCCGGGGTGACGGAAGGCTTCGCTGGCTCGGGGACGGGTGCGACCGGCGGCTTCGGCGGCTTTGGCGCCGGCAGGACCGGTGCCGGGACGAGCGGCGGCTTCTCAATCGCCATCGCGACCGCGGAAG
The DNA here is from genome assembly GCA_038204465.1 of Tepidisphaerales bacterium. Taxonomy (GTDB): domain Bacteria; phylum Planctomycetota; class Phycisphaerae; order Tepidisphaerales; family Tepidisphaeraceae; genus JBBRCX01. The sequence continues at coordinate 4,511 of JBBRCX010000082.1, forward strand.
TCTTCTGCGCCTCTTCAACCAGTTTGACGGCGACGGTAGCGCTCGAGGCCAGCTCGTTCAGGCCCTCGAAGCCGCGGTCGGAAAGCTGCACGGCGCCGGCAGCGCTCGCGCGGAGCGTGCCGGCAAGCGTGCGCAGCGATTCATCGGGCGATGCGCGCAATTCGGCGGTTCGCTCATCGAGCAGTTTCCAGTTGTCCTCGCCGGAAGCGTAGCTGCGCTCGATGTTCGGCAGCACGTCCAGGAATCGATTGAGGCCATCGGCAAACTTTCTGCCGCGGCTTAATCGTGCGTCGGCGATCAAAGCGCTCAGGTAGGCCGCTGGCTGCGCCCAGCCGCGGTCTTGATACCGCTTTTGAAGATCGATCGCCCACGAAAGCCGCTTCCACCGCTCGGATGAGAAGCCTTCCTTCACGTCTTGCATGGCCGCGAGGGCGGCCCTCGTCCTGCGGTATTCTGAGAGACTTAAAAGGGAACTATCCTTCGCGTCGCACTTGATCGACATATCGACCTTGTCGAGGCGCGTGAGGATCGTTCTCAACTGCGGATCATCATTGAAGCGCAGTCGATGTTCCGGGTCGGACAGCTCGGTGGCGAGCGGACCAAACCAATCTGTTTTCTCCCTGCAAAACTGCGTTTGAGCGGAGGAACTGAGGCCGGCGAGGATTCCGCCCCCCGCCAGCGCGAGCCCGGCGAGCGCCGCGGCGGTGATGAGCGGCTTGCGAAGCTTGCGCAGAGGCGGCCCTTTGAGGGTTGGAACGTGCAGGGGGGTGTGGTGCGCGGGCGCCAGGGATTCCAGCTTCCTCGCTACACCCAGCAGGCTCGCCGGCCATCCATCAATTCGATGGGCCATGAGATCATGGCACAGCTGCCGCCAGCTTTCTGCGTAGGGGCCGAGGCGCTCCCAGCCGGATGACGCCGGCAGACTTTCGCCAACCGGTCCGTCAAACTTGCGATTCAATACGAGCTGATGGATCAACAATCCGACCGCGTGAAGATCCCCGATCTCCGCGTCTTTAGCCGCGTGGCGAGCGGGCCCAGGATCCGCCAGAAGGACTCGCGCCGTCTCCGGTTCGCGGCCGACGAGCAGGACATTGCTGGGCTTCAGGTTTCCATGCGAGCGGGAGGCGATCTGTCCAAGCTCGGTCAGGCCCCGGACGATGTTCAGGACCATGGCGTGGAGAAAGGATGCGCTGATCGGCGTCTGATCCGTGATCAAAGTCTGGATCGAACGCGGGTGAAAGTCGGTAACGGCGTAGGCGGTGAAGCCTTGAAGACCCAAGTCGTGCACCGGCGCCCAGTACTTGGCGCCATTGTTGACTAAATGCCTCTGCACGCGTGCGCGATCGAGAAAATACTGGGCTTCCCAGTGGGGCTCATCGGGGTCGGTCTGGCTGGAGTTGAATACCTTGATCGCGAATCGCGCATCGGAACCCCCCACGAGCTTGGCGCGGTAGACCGCGGCCTGCGCGCTCGAACAGAGTTCCTCGACAATCTCGTATCTGCCGAAAGTAATCATTCGAACAAGGTTCAGCTGTAGGCGATGGCGCCAGTTTCCTCCGCCGGAAATCACCACACGTTGGTAACGATGCCCGACGGAGGCTGCCGTTAGTACGGGCCCAAAGATACCCGGAAATTTTGAATCGTGCGCACCCAAATGCAGGGGCGGATCCGTCGTTTCCCCGTGCCCAAAACCGGCTGGTTGCGCCCGCAAATCGTGCAAGCCGCTGCTGTTATCACTAAGTTATCAGTTAAGATGTAAAGTCCGGATGCAACGGAGGTAGCGGATGGATGAGCGACTGACCGGAACATTCTGGGACGTTGGCTTTGCCGGTCCCTCCTTCGTCATTGAATCGCTAAGGTTCGACGCCGCCGGCAATGGCCAGTTCTGCGACAACCTTTTAAAGACGGGCTCGCCGAAGTCGATCCCAAATGCCATCGCACAAGTCTGTGGCGCACTGTCGGGATACTTTGACCCTCACGGCGGACTCTTCCTCAGCCAGACGGCGCCCTGTCCGCGCCTCGGCCGGCCGAATGAGCGTGAAGTACTCGTGGAGGACATCTTCTACGGGAATGTCCGCGAGCAGTGGCGGATTCGGCTCGATGGGGATTCATTAATCTGGAAGGTCGCACAGGAATGGGATCGCGACACTGAACTGGCGGATGCCTTCTTTCCGGGGCTGTTCTTCGCGGCGCGGGAAGAATGGGGGCGTGCAACAGTGTTTCAGCTTTGGGACGACGGGACGCCGCACGATGACTTTTATGGCGTAAGCTCCCTTGTCGCCGCCGCCGGACCGTCACTGGTCTCGCGAAGAGTGCAGACGGCGCCAAAGACCGAAACGACCGTGAAGCTGCTGTCCAGGGCAAGACCGAATAGCGACCTGCGCGTCGCCGCAGACAGATACATCAAGAAGGGCGAGCTGCTGAACTACATGTCGCTTCTCGCTCATGCCCCTGCATGCGAGCCTCGTGAAACAATCCGGATGCGGCCTGGGCAGCGGGCCGAGATGACTCTGGTTCTGCAGCCCAGGCAGTCGATGACGGGGGTCTCCCTCGAGATCGAAGTTTCGGGACCGTTGCGCGAGGTTTGTCGGGTTAATCGGCGCTTCCACGACACGCACACCAACTGCGCGATTATGGCAGACACCGTGAACTGGCGCTTTGGCAATGAGCCCTCCGGTTACGTGGCGCTTTTCTGCCAGTTCATGTACTCCGAAATCGTGCGCTTCGGCGTCAAGACGAACCCATCGGGACCGAACTGCACGGATCCCCACGCGGTCCTCGCGCGCGAGGTTCGTCAAATGGCCGACAACCTGGTGGCCAGCGGATCTCTCGGCAGCGGCTATCAGGCCGATACCGCGCTGGACTCGCTGCCTTCGTTTCTCCTGGCGCTGAGAGATTTGCTGGTGCTCGAAGGGAATCGCGAAACAGGTGAGGCGCTCTTTGGCGCCGCGCGGCTCGCCACAGCCCAGATTCGCGAGCGACTCTTGCAAGGGGGCCAAATGATTGCGGCAGGGGGCGAGCGGGGCAACGACTACTGGGACTGGATCGATCGCGATGGACGAATCACCTCGATTAACGTCTTGACCTACATGTCATTGGGCGCGATGGCCGAGGTCGCAGAGTGGCTGGGGCATGAATCGGAAGCTACCGAAGCGCGCGTCCTTGCAGATGGGATCGCCAAGGTCTTCAACGCAGAGTTTTGGAACGAGGAAGCGGGTTTTTACGCGGATTGGATCGACGGCAGAGGCGCGGCACATTTCTTTGGCTACGTCGGACCGCAGCTTCAGGCGGTGGTAAACGGAATGGTTCCGGCGGATCGAGCCCGCCGGCTGCTGGAATCCATCGATCGCCGGCGGCGCGAGCTGGGCCCCGAGTGGGCGAAGTGTTTCGCGCTGCAGACGAATCTGTTTGATGCCGAGGAATACTCGTCGATGCGGCGCGCGTACCAGAGCGACGTCACGCGGTTTGGCCAGACGATGAACGGCGGATGCCTGCTCTCCTGGAGTTACTACTGGATTGGAGCACTGGTGGCTGTTGGGCGCGCACAGGACGCAATCGATGTGTGGAAGCGCATCGTCAGCCGCTTCGGCCAGACTTCGCTGATTGAAGGGTGCAACTATTGGGACTTCTCGGGGCGCCCGAGCCGCACGACGTTCGCCGCGAACGAGATCATCTCCTACGAGCCGTTTCTGGCCGATCAGGGCCTGGTGTCGGCCGCGCTGCCGCGGTGGTTGCTCGGCGTCGACCCGCGGCTCAATGGCTTGAAGATCAATCCGGTACTGCCGGCCGTTTGCTATCCGGTGCGAATGCACCTGCAACATCTCGGCCGGTTGCTGAGGATCGAAATGCTCAGCCCGCACGAGTCGCGCATCGCGGAGGCAGGCGAGTCGAAAAGTTAGAGACCCGCGCGCTTGTCCGCCGCGAGGCGCAGCTTATCCGCGGCCAGCGTACGCTTGTCCTGCAGCATGGTCGCCCGGCACTCGCGACTGTCGTCGAGCAGTCTCTGCCTGGCGGCCCTCAATTCATCGCTGCCGTTGGCACGGAAGTCTCGTATCTCCTGTCGATCCGCCTGCAACGTCGCCTTGGCCTCGGCGGCGTCTGTGCGGATCTTCTCCCTGGCGGCGAGAATGTTGCTCTTCACCTGAGCCTGGTCGATTGCGAGCTTGGCCTTTGCCGCGGCGAGACCGACCGGGTCGCCCCGCGCCGCGCGCACCGCTGCGACATCGGTAACGATGAGCGACTTGCCGGCCAGCGATGCTGAACGCAGGGCGGCCGCGTCGGAAGAAAGCTGCGCTTTGCCCGTAAGAATGTCAGCGCGGAATTGCGCCAGCAGCGGCAGCACATCGCCGCGCTGCTGCACCAACTGCTGCTTGATGGCAGCAAAATCGGCCGCAAGAAGCGCGTTGCAGGTGATGGTGTCGGTCCGAAGTTTGGCCTGGTCTTCGGCAATCTTCTGCTTGTCGGCGATGATGACGTCGCTATCCGCCTTGCGCGCACGGTCAGATACGCTCGCGACAGACGGAAACGTGGCGGCCGAAAAGAGCATGCGCGACTCAAGGGATTCAATCACGAATGGATATGGGCTCTCCATAGGTCCTCCAGACACGAGGTACTCGCGTCGGCGTTGCGACGCCAACAATCATCAGGGCAGAGGCTTCTCAATCGGCGCGCTCTGCAAGACTCCGGCCTTCGCCTGCTGATTCGAAGCTCGCAGGCTTGCTTCCATAAGCATCGTCGGTTCGGCGATGCAAAGGAAGGTGAAACCCTGCTTCACCAATATCGCGGGGTCGCCGATCATCCACATGTTCTTTCCCGCGTCGCGCCCCGCTTTTCGGATGCGCTGGACGGCGCTTACGTGGGTGGGGTGGGTCGGGTCATAGCATACTCCGAGGTCGGCCGACAGGTCATATGGCCCGACAGCGATGGCGGTGGTGATCGGGTTTCGCGCAATTGCGTCCACCTGCTCCAGGCCTGCCTTGCTCTCGATTTGCGGCAGGATGATCAGGTCATCCTCCACATCGGTCTTCCACGTTTGATAATTGTAGTTGCTTACCCATCGATTTCCGGGTCCGCCAGGCCGCCGCTTTCCCCGAGGCTTCATGTAAACGGCGTCGCGAATGGTGGCCATGTCCGCTTCGGTCTCGATGTACGGCACCAGCAGTCCGCATGGGCCGGCGTCCATTGCGAGCCGCAGCGGCACCATCTGTGCGGCCGGGGGGCGAATCAAGATCGGGAAGTTGAGTTGTCGTCCGATGGCACAGGCGGTTGCGACCATCTCTCCGTCATAGGCGACGTGCTCGAGGTCAATGATGAGGTAATCGAGCCCGGCATTGATTGCGACCTCGACCATTCCCGGCCAGAAGTGGAACGTGCATAGCGCGCCGGTGGTGACGGCATTGCCGTTGATTCTGCCTCGCAAGATCTGCGCGGACTTCATCGAGCGGCCACTATAGCCGCCCGCTGCCGGCGAGCACAGAAGATGGCCAGCGATCGGAGTGCCTTAAAAACGAGTGGGACATAGCGCCACTGATTTCTTCCAATGTTCGAGCTAATCACTTCGGAACTCGGTGCAACGTGGTTGTGACAGCCTCAGAGGAGCCTTCAATGCTCACTTGACAGGTCATCAGGTTCGCGTCATCTGCTGCAACTTCCAGTTCGGTCCGATACCGGGATCCTTGGTGTGGGTGTTTGCCGGCAAGGCCGAAGACTCCCTTCGCTCCCTCTGGCGGGGGGCCGGTGAAGATTTGCTCGAAACGCAGGCGCCGGCCGTCGAACCGCCACTTGGATGTCCGCAGATTCATCGCGTCAGGAAGTTCGGACTTAGCGCGGGTGGCTCCATCGGGATGGCGGAAGACCTTGAAGATGGGGTTTCCGCCCTCAGTCGCCCACACGCCCTCAATCGCGCGTTTGTTGGCGTTGTACGCCTTGATAATTTGCTCGTTATCGCCCGCGTCAACCTTCCCGTTGAGCGCCATGCTTCGCTCGAACGGCGACATGTTGGGGTTTTCGGGGTCCACACTTTTGAGCCAGGTCGTGCGCGGCACTTGCGCGTGCAGGCCGATCCGCGGCTTGCGCGTGGTGCCGCAGCAGGGCCGGGCGCTGTGTTGGGCGAGGTGGTGGATCACAATCATGTCGCCGGCAGCGCCGTAAAACTCGAAAGGTTCACCAAAATCGACGCCCCCGAAGTCGTCCGGCGGATACAGATCGGGCTGGTCCATCACCATCTTCTGCACGACCTTGTGAGACCCCGGCCAGATCGTGTAGTTGCCGCCGAACGGCTCGCTGTCGCGAAGGAGGACATGAAAGGAAAACCCGCTGCCGAGGACCGGGATGATTTCGTGACCGAAGTCGACGTGTGAGGCGGCAGGGGGCCCCTGCTTGGACCCGGGGCTGAACGGATTCAGGAAGACCGGGGCGTGACGCGCACCATTCCATCCATTGGGCGCGCCGATCTCCGCCGTGCCGTACATCGCTGCGATCATCGCGCGCACCTTGTGCTCGTCGAACACTTCTCCAAAGACGGGATCGAAGAACGACGTGCTGCCGCCGCGGACGTTGTTTACCGTCCACTGCTCGTAGGGTAGATCAACTCCGGCGAGCAGCCGGACGCGATGCAGGGCGCGTTCCATGAACTGTGCGGTCAGCTGATCGCGAAGCACGGCGAAGCCATGCTTCACGAAGTGATCCGTCCAATCGAGATTGGGTTCCAGCGGGTAGTTCAAGCGGTCCTTTTTGTCAGGCTCATCGGCAGCTGTTTCGGCCGCATTGTAGAAGCCGAGATTTGGCCGCGAAAGCTTGAGACTTGGATGTGTAGCGTCAGCAATAACTTGTAACAATGAAGCTCGCGGTACCTCACCCGAACATCTTCCTTTTGCGTGAAAAGGGCTAATTCGTTATGGTGAATGTAGGTTTTACTGCTAATATTCGCGGCGGAGGCGCGAGGAAGTGCGTTCTCGGGTTGGGGACGCTTTCTCTCGGATTTCGCGAAGCAGCACCATGAGTCAGGGGATGCTGCGCAGTTTTCATTGGAGGGTCCAGATGAGCTTGTCTACTCGTTCACATCGCACCAGTACAGCCGCCGCCAGTTCTAGCCATGCCATGATCGAACCGCTAGAGGGCCGCGTCCTGATGTCGGCGTCCTCGATTCCTTTCGGACCAATGCCAGCGGCCACCATCGGCCTTTCGGCCCGGCAGATCAACCGCGCCGACGCAGTGATGAATTGGAACGGAACGATGCTCCGGGCCGTCTGGAACGCATCAACCGCTCCTACCGGAGCGTCCCGCGTTATGGCAATGACAGGTGTCGCCGTCTATGACGCCGTCCATGGCGTCGATCCGAACTTCGAGCTTTACCCAGTGCCCGGACTGACCGCGCGGCCCGCCCGCGGCTCATCACCTGAAGCAGCGGCAATCGCCGCGGCATACACGGTGTTGAGCAGCCTCTATCCGCAGCAGCAGTCCATGTTTGATGACGAATATCAGGCAACGCTTGCTGGCGTGCGCGATGGAAACGCAAAGTCGAAGGGCATCGCTTGGGGTCAAGCGGTTGGTAACGCCGTCTTGAACTGGCGCAGCGGAGACGGACACGACGCGCCAACGACCTACACTCCGGCGCCTCCTGGCGGCCCTCCCGGCCAGTATGAATTGACGCCCGAGACCACCAGCGCACTTGACCCCCAGTGGGGGCAGGTCACTCCTTGGGCCATGACGAGCAGCACACAGTTCCAGCCGCCACCCCCGCCCGCGCTCGACAGCGCACAGTACGCGGCGGATTTCAACCGCACCAAGAGCTTGGGTGGCACCGTCAGTTCCACCCGCACCGCGGATCAGACGCAGTTCGCCCACTTCTGGGCAGATGTCCCGGGCCACAGCGTAACCCCGCCAGGACACTGGAACGAAATCGCCGAGAGGCTCTCGCTGCAGCGCGACTTCAACCTTCAGCAAAACGCACGGCTGTTCGGGATGCTCAACATCGGCCTTGGAGATGCGGCCATCTGCTGTTGGGATGCCAAGTATCTCTACAACTTCTGGCGCCCCGTGACCGCCATCAACGACCCGCGAGCCAACTCAATCAACTCTGCGACGACTTTCGATCCGAGCTGGTCGCCGCTCTGGAAGACCCCAAATTTCCCGAGTTATACTTCGGGCCACAGCACCTTCAGCGGCACCGCCGATGCAATCCTCAGCTCGGTGTTCGGCCAGAGCGCGAGTTTCACAATCGGCTCTGATGACATGCCGGGAATAACGCGCAGTTTCTCAAGCCTTAGTCAGGCGGCGAACGAAGCAGGGGAAAGTCGCGTCGTTGGCGGGATCCATTTTGAATTCGACAACAGTGCAGGTCTGAGCTCCGGCCGCCAACTAGGGTCCTACATCTCGAGGAACTTCCTCGGCCGCAGAGGGGATCAGAACAGCGGGAATGGCTCGAGCCCAGACGCGGTCGCCACTTGGACGAGCGCGCCGATCTCAACAGCAATGGGCAATATCTTCGCGACCCGGACGGATCCCTGGAATGTCTCCAAGGACGCGCTTGATGAATTGCTTGGGTGATTCGGGATATTCGTTAGAGCAGCGGCGGCTTCATCGGGACGAAACCGACTGACGCGGCCTGATTGGAAGTTTCCTAAGCGGCGACGCCGAGCGGCTGGTAGCTCATTCCGAGGCTCACAATCTTGCTCAGTAAGGTGGAATAGTCCACGCCATCGGCCGCTGCGGAGTCGGCAAAATCTTCATCGTGGGCGATCTGCGGGTTGGGGTTCGCTTCGATCAGGAAGAGCTCACCGGAACTCGTCAGCCGCAGATCAAGCCGTGCATAGCCTGAGAGATTCAGTCGGCGATAGATCTCGCGGCTCGCTTGCATGATGTTCAGTCTGACCAGCTCGGGGAGCTGCGCCTGCCGGCTGACAATGCCGTAGCGCTTCTGGTAATCGACGTCGGTCTTCACCCGCCGGGTGGCAATTCGAGGAACGTCCTGCGGCAGATCGCCGAGACACAACTCCCAAACTGGAAATGCTTGAAGCTGCCTGTTGCCGAGCACTGATACGTAGAGTTCGCGCCCCTCGATGTATTGCTCCGCGATCGCGTCGCCGCCCAGCCGTTCGTGAATGAAGGCAATTCGCCCGCCGAGCTCTTCGTCGCAATTCACCACGGACGCCTGAGAGATGCCAACCGAACCTTCCTCCGTGAGCGACTTCACCAGCAGTGGGAATCGCAGTCGCTCCTGCCGCCGGACGTTCCGGTTCAGCGGGAAGACCTGGAAGCGCGGCACCGCGATGCCGTGGTAGGAGAGGATCTTTTTCGTTATCGCCTTATCGCGCGCCAGCGTCAGGCCGCGCGGATTGCACCCGGTGTAAGGCTGCTTGAGAAGCTCCAGGTAGCTGACGACATGCTGGTCGTGCGAGACGTTGCCGTCAAAGTCCTCCACCAGATTGAAACATACGTGCGGCTGAAACTCGTCCAGGGCGGATTTGAGCGGAGCGAGCTCGTAGCGGACACCGACTGGGCGCACATCGTGTCCCAGCGAACGCAGGCCGCTGACCACGTCAAATTCCGTCTTCACCCGCGCGGCGTCGACGGCACTGAGTCCCCGCAGCGAGGCGGGGGGAATCAGCGCATCATCCATCATGACTACGACGCGGAGTTTCCTCATCAGATGGGCGGGACCGGGCGATTACAGCACGACGCGATGCCGGCCGTCATTGAGGAAGTTGGACGTCTGAACGGCCAGCATCATCATCACGTCCAGCCGGGTTTCGGCGGGGGATTTGCGGAGGCGCAACCCGAGCCTCTCAACCCGGTTAATAATATCGGCAATCGCCCGGTCAATCGTTAGCGGAGATTCCCCGGTCCACCTGCAGACCATGGTCCTCACCTCTGTGCGCGCGCGCTGGAGAAAGGCGGCGGCGTCGCGCCGTCGGGGAACCTGTTCGACGCAGAACGCCCGGAACAAATCGCGCTCGCAGACGCGCGGATGTGCGCGGAAGTAGTAAGCGCGCTTGCTGGCATAGTGCTCGCGCAGGGTCATCTTCAATTGTGAAAGCGGCCGATGCCGACGACGGGACCGAAGCAGAGGCGGCGCGTCTGCGGTTTGCTGGACAAGATCATTCACATACTCGAGCTTGCGCAGCGCCGGCCAGGTTTCGTACTGCTGGCGCCAGCGCGACTGGGGGTCGAGCCATACCGCAAATGTCTCCGCGAAATCTTCGGCGGGGTGGGACTGCGCATACCAGAGGTCCAGGTGAATGACGAATGCGCGGCTGTAAGGCCTGGGCCGATATCGCTCGGGGTACGGCGCGCGGTAGTCGCCAAAAAGCTCGCGGTAGCCGGCGCGGCGGTGCAGTCGGTAAGCGTTGTCGAACACGTGGCCGGCCTCATGTCGCAGAATGCGCATGCACCAATCATGCGTGCCCCCTTCGACTTCCAGCATTTGCGCCCGCTCCAGCTCTCGAAGCCGCGGATGCGCGAGATAAAAGGGGATCGCGATGCCCGGTACTTCATCGGGCGTAAACCACTCGTTGGAGAGCCAGGCGTGGGGGCGGCAACGGATCCCCCGTGCGGCAAGTTCGCCATAGAGTTGCTCGAGGAGCTCGGTGAGCGGAGACGCATCAACGCTGAGCGGCAGGTCGCAAAGGCGGCAGTCGAGCAGCGACTCATCCGCCATGCGCGTCAAGTCAACGAGCCGCCGAGATGTTCCGCTATAAGGCAACGAGGCCACGCGCGGGTCGTCCTTCAACAGGCCGATCGCACCTCGTTTAAACCGATGGATTTTCGTCTGGCGAGTCACTGCTTGAGCCCATAAAGACGGCGCGCCGCGAGTATATCAAAAGCTGATTCGCGGACCGGTGGAATCGCGCGCCTTCAACAGCCATGAGCATCCCGGCGGGGTCCTCTTCGAGGGCTTTGCCGTCTGTGCGGCCGAATTTAAGGCTCGCGCCGGGGAGCCGCGGGCGTACATTCCCGGGTGTGCGGCCCACACAAGGCCTTTTCGACCCACCAGGACGACTCCGCGCCAGGGACAGGTGCCTCTGAGGACCGGTTCCATGGCACTTCCAATTTCCACGTCGTACCGACCGATGGATGCTCTGCTCGTGCCGGAAATCCCCGAGGAAAGGGCTTGGCAGTACGAGCCGAAGTGGGACGGCTTTCGGTGTCTAGTCTTTCGAGATGGAAGAAATGTTGATCTCCGCGCCAAAAGCGGGCAGCCGTTGGGGAGATACTTTCCGGAGCTCGTGACAGCCGTCGCTGCGCTGGAAGCCGACAAGTTTGTGCTCGACGCGGAAATCGTGATCCCGGTGGGGGAGGGTTTGTCATTCGACGATCTGTTGCAGCGCATTCATCCGGCGGAGAGCCGCGTGCGGAAATTATCGATGGAATTCCCCGCCGTGCTGATCGCGTTTGACATGCTGGTAGACAGCAATGGCAATTCACTAGCGGCAGAACCGCTCGAGAGGCGGCGCAAACGACTGGAGGCGTTCTCGCACCGGTACCTGAAAGATAACCCGCGAATCAGGTTGTCACCGGCGACGAAGGACGCTCGCGTTGCGCGCAAGTGGTTCGGCACAGTGGGTGGTGCGCTCGATGGCATCATCGCCAAGCGCACCGATATTCCATACCAGTCGGGAAACCGGGAAGGAATGGTAAAGGTGAAGCGGCTGCGCACGGCGGACTGTGTCGTCGGCGGCTTCCGCTACGCGGCGAAATCGAAAGTGGTGGGCTCGCTGCTGTTGGGTCTGTACGATGAGGAGGGTCTGCTGCATCACGTCGGTTTCTGCTCCTCATTCAAGCTGGAGGAACGCAGGGCGCTGACGCCGAAGTTAAAGAAGCTGATCCGGCCCCCAGGCTTCAGCGGCCGCGCGCCCGGTGGGCCCAGCCGATGGAGCACCGAGCGAACCGGCGAATGGGAGCCGCTGGCGACGCAGTTGGTGGTCGAAGTGCGGTACGATCATTTCACCGCCGGCCGATTCCGCCACGGCACAAAACTGTTGCGCTGGCGCCCGGATAAGTCGCCGAAGCAATGCCGCATGCGACAGGTCGAACAGGAATCTCAACCAATGCCGTTGCGGCTTGCGAATTGAATTCAGGTTCAGACGTCGATTACAAACGGCAGGGCGGTGAAGCCAGCGCAGAGGACCGCGAGCAGCACCGCATTGGGAATGAAATACGGGAGCGTCATCAACGCCAGGCCGGCCGCAAGAAAGACAATCCGCTGCTCCTTCTTGCCGTAGACGAGCAGGCCCAGGCCGACCGTTCCAAACAGCAGCGACAGGATGAGATTCACGGAATCCACGCGGACCTCCAGCGAGTGGGAATGGACGTTCCTGCCCCTGTTATCGCACCGGCGGTGGATCGGGATTAGGCGAGGTGGGATTTTCCAGGTTCACAGGTTTGCCAGCATATCACTACAGTGCTACCGCGTCCCATTATTACACTTATGAAAGGAGTGACGCGTATGAGGAATCGAACACTGCTAGGACTTTTCGCGGCGTTGGTACTGCTCGTCGCCGGGTGCGGCGCACAGCATGGCCGGACCATTGTGACCGCCAGCCCCAACACCACGCCGATGCAGACGGCGCCGGAATCGGGGCGGTATATGCTTTACACCGCGATGAGCCCGAACCCGACGATGACCGTCGATCTGCAGAAAGGCGATCGTCTGGGTTTCGAAAAGAGCGATGATGGGCGCATCCGCGCCATCGCCGGCAATCAGGAACGAGACCTGGGCAAGATGACGGCGCAGGCGTATTGGAAGCTCGAGAAGTAAGTTTCAGCAGGTAAAGAGACCGTCGCGACTGCGGATCTCTTTTGGCGCAAGAGAAGAGGAGGTCAGAATGCTGGCCTCCTCTCTTCTTTGCGAGTTCTACGTTCGCCCAAGCGACTAGAAGCGATCGCGCCGGCCACCCCCGCCGCCGCCACCACTGCTACCGCCGAATCCTCCACGGCCCCCGCCGCCGCCCCCGCCACCACCGCCGCCGCCTCGGCTGAAGCCCCCGCGACCACCACCGCCGCCGCCACCCCCATAACCACCACCGCCACCACCGCCGCGGGGACGTTCCTCGCGGGGCTTGGCCTCGTTGACGGTCAGGGCGCGGCCATCATGCTGCTGCCCATTCAGGGCTGCGATGGCGGCCTGCGCCTCTTCATCGCTGCTCATCTGCACGAAGCCGAATCCCTTGCTCCGTCCCGTATCGCGGTCGTTAATGATCTCCGCGCTCTCCACGGTGCCATGCGCCGCGAAGAGTTGTTCCAATTGCGAGCTATCGACGTTGTAGCTCAGGTTGCCGACATACAGTTTCCTGCCCATGAGAATCTCCTACTGAGTTTGGGCATCTGACCCGCGTTTTACTTTCCAGGTCTGTGGGAAAGGGGCCGACGTTTCGGCCCAAAAGCTGGAGGGCGATTGAGAAACGCGGTGCGGCAGAGAAAAACGGATCTGTCGCGAACCTGACTCGTTCGACGAACCAACGGGTGGCAGTGTAGCAGGGCAAAAAGCGGTTGGCAAATGAGCTTTCGCGTCATGTCAAGGTATTCCAGCCGCGAGGCTTGCGGCTATTGCTCAACGGCGCGGAGTTCTTCCGGCTCTGGGTTCGGTTGCGTCGAACCCGATTGAGTCCCGGTTGGAAGCCGAATTATCAGGTCCTGTACCCTCTGAAATGATGCGAGCACATCCCTCGTCTGGCAGTCCAGCACGTGCCCGCCGGCCTTGCGGTCAGCGGTGAGGAAGTGGAAGTGCCAGCCCGGTACGTTCACCTGAGAGAGTGTTTCGGGGAAGCGAAATCCGACAAGGGTGCCGCTAACGTGTTCAAAACTAAATGTCGGCTGGTTCTGCACAACCTCGACCAGCCTTCGATACGGCCTGAATTGACGCGGCACGCTACGAGTCCGAACCCTGCTAAACTTTCCCTCAATTCGAACGGCATAGACTGCGGTCCCATCTGAGGCGAGCTCGTCCAGCCCACGCTTCAGGTCCTCGAACTCCAGTGGCTCACGGAATCTTGCCGTGCGATCTCGCCGGAAGAAGGTGACGACCGAGAAGGGTGTAAGCGTGGAATCGGCAACGGTATTGGCACGTCCATCTGACCCGATCCGGTAGAACGAGCCATCGAATGCGATCATTTCCCCATCGATCGCATCGAATGTCCCAAGGCCGAAGTCTCCGTGACTGTGCAACTCTGCGAAGCTGAAGTCGCCGTCATACGCGCCAGCGAGTAGCGCCGCGATCGTCGAGGTTTGAAATGCCGGAGGGTGCGAAGTCTGGCTTGGCGCGCAAGCCGGCGCTGCCAGGAGCCAGAGCCCGAGCAGCAGCGACGAAATCCGGACGGGTTGTCGGCTGAATCGCATGCTCAATCCTTCAGAAACTCCCGCTGCCACGGCAAGCGAAGGAGCCTCCTGAAATGTTTGACGCTGTATTGGGGTGCGACTCGTGGTAACCAATGTAGCGTCATGCGGTGGATGCCGGGAAATCTTCACGAGGCGACAAATTCTCTCGCATACATTCTTTTCTCGCGGCAATTGGGATGGCTCGATTTCATAGCGTTCGCGCAAGCCGCCTACTTCGCAGTTACCGGCATCTGGCCGCTGGTGAGCATCCGCACCTTCATCGCGGTGACCGCCCCCAAGACGGACATCTTCCTGGTAAACACGGTGGGCCTGCTGGTGACCGCGATCGCAATCGCGCTCGTTTCGGCGGTGCTGCGCAACACAATCAGCTTCGAAATGCTGCTCAGAGCCGTGAGCAGCTCGCTGTTCCTGACCAGCATCGACGTCTACTACGCCGCGAAAGGCGTGATTTGGAAGACCTATCTGCTCGATTCCGTCGCCGAGTCGTTGCTGATCGCGGGCTGGCTGGTGGGTTGGCTCACTTCAACGCACTCATAGCGTGAAGTCTATCGTTTATTGAGCTCTTTTTGGCCGCTCGAGCACGCGCTCGACCTCCACGTGCCCGGTCGCCTTTGCCACATCGTGAGGCGTGCGCCCATTGCGGTCCTTCAAATTCGGATTTGCACCGGCAGTCAGGAGCATCTGCGTTAGCTTCGCCGATCCCTTTGCGGCGGCAAAATGAAGCGGTGTAGAGCCGTCCGATGCCTGAGAATTCGGGTCCGCCTTGTGCGCGAGCAGGATCCGCGTTGAGCCAACGTGACCGCCCTGCACCGCCGCGTGAAGAGGTGTGAGTCCGTTCTGATCGGGCCTGTCCAAGCTGCCCGGCTGCATCGCGATCGAGTCGGCGAGCTGCCGCGTCCGTCCGCCCGCAGCGGCTCGATGAACCGCCGTCACGCCGTGGTTCGGTTCGGAACATCCAGCCACTGCACTGAACAGCGCCACTAAGAGCAGATGAGAGGTCCGGCGCATATGCGGCTCCTTCCGATGCAACTTCAGGCAGTTCACCCCACGGAGGATGTAGCCTCCGATCGACTCGACGGCAACACGCCGGGGTCACGAGAGACTTCGCGCCCTGAAGGGCCCCTTAAGAAACCACCGCTTGACTTCTGTAAGAAAGAGTGTAGAATGAATATTTCCGCCCGAGTTTCCAGGCGGGTGACAATGCGCGCTCTTTGACAAATGAAGAGATGAACCAACGGCCGGCATAGGTCCACGAAAGCCCACGAAAGCCCACGAAAGCCCACCAAAGCCCTGCATCGGCCTGGCCGCAAAAGAGCGTGAGGCCGTGGGGGCGAGTTGTCGATCGGCCCCAAAGTGGGGACCAGGGCAACCGCATTCTCCATTTGAAGGCAAAACTTGCCGAATCGTCGGTAAGCCCAGACCGCGATGCTGACTGAAAATCAATCGTTGCCGCAGGACCGACGACGACGCGGCGTCACGCTTTCCCTAGAATGCGGTTGCCC
>JBBRCX010000083.1:0-20302 GCA_038204465.1 Tepidisphaerales bacterium
GACAAGCTCGTTCACGCGTCGCTCATCGACGCGGTGCGCGCTTCGGGCGCGCCCTTCCGGGTGTTTCCGCATAATGGGCTGGGCAAGCTGCGCCGGCTGTTGAATGAAGCAGATCCTAAGCAGCTTCAGGTTGTGATGACCGAATCCATCTTCAGCATGGACGGCGACGCGGCCGACCTCCGCGACTTGGCTGAAATCAAAGAAGAACTGCCGTTCGTGCTGCTGCTGGACGAAGCGCATGCGAGCGGTGTGTATGGTCATCGCGGCGCCGGCTATGCGGCCGAATGCGGGTTGCAGAATGCGGTGGACATCTCGATTGTGACGCTATCAAAAGCGTTCGGCTGTGTGGGCGGGGCAATCTGCGGCTCCAGGACTTTCTGCGATGCGGTGGTGAACTTCGGTCGGGCGTATATCTATTCCACGAGCGTCCCTTCAATGATTCCCGCGGCAGCGGAGGCGGCCATCCAGGTCCTGAGCGAGGAGCCGTGGCGACAGCAGCGTGTGCGGGAGCTTGCGAAGCGAGTGCGCGGCAGGTTGAAACGAGAATCGTTCGAGGTGAGCGGGGAAGACTCGCCGATCATCCCGGTGATCGTCGGCTCGGAAGAGGCGGCGCTGAAAGCGTCGGCGAGTTTGAAGGGCAGGGGCCTGCTGGTGCTGGCGGTGCGGCCGCCAACCGTTCCTCGCGGTAAGAGCCGGCTGCGCGTGACGGTCTCGGCGGCTCACGACGATGATGAGGTGGAGCGCCTGATTGACGCGATTGAGGGATTGAAACTCGCGAGAGGTTGACCCACCGCGGAGAGGCGCGTTGGCCGGTGCCTACATGATCGGCCGTTGCGCGTCGATCAAAGGTCCGATTTCCGGCCCGAGTGAACCGGCCGGTTCGTCGAGCCGCTGCAGCGTGCGCGCCAGCAGGTCTACAGGCGGCTCCGCCGGCGGCATCATCTCGAGCACCTGAAGGATCTTCTCAACGCCGCGGATTCGCTCCTGCGGGACGCCGTCGGCGGCGGCAAACAGGGCATGACTATTGCCATTGCCGGACGCCGTCGGACTGCGATCCAACAGAAGGTCCAAGGCGCGACGGTCATCGTCGCTCAACTGAAAGCTCATGAGTTCCCCAGTGATAGAGGCCAGCTGCCCGCCGGCCCGAGCCAAGAATGTGCACCATTAGAAGACACCGCGATATCAAATCAAGTTTCCTCTAGCCAGCACCGATTTGGCGGCTACCCGCCGCGGAGCTTTTACGATACTGACGTGTCCATTAGCTGGCTACGCCGGTGGATCGGTTTTGGTTCATCGCCCGCCATCGGTCGGCAAAATGGGCCACCGCCGCGTGAAGCCTGGATTTCACGGTTCCCAAGGGAATATCAAGGATTTCGCTGATTTGCTTGTAGGGGAACTGATGGAAGTAAGAGAGCAATAAGATTTCCCTGAGATGCTCCGGCATCGAGGTCACGGTGTCGTGGACGAGTTGCTGAAGCTCCTCCCTTTCCATCGGCTCGCTGGGGACGGCGGCGGCGGACTGCATGAGGTCGATGAATTCTCCGCTCTGGTCTTCGCCGGGGCTGATGGCGGCGGAAAGCGGGCTTGTCGGGCGCCGGGCCTGGGAGCGGATCAGGTCGCGCGCTTTGTTGGCCGCGATGGTGAAGAGCCACGGACGGAATCGGCGCTGGGGATCAAACTGCTCGGCTGACTGATGAACCTGAAGGAATGCCTCCTGGAACACGTCCTCGGCCGACGCGCGGTTTCCCAGGAATCGAACCAGGAAGTGATACAGTTCCCGCTGGTAACGGGCGACCAAGGCGGCAAAGCTACCCTTGTCGCCGTGGCGGTAATCGGAGAGCAACTGCTCGTCGCTCCGATCCTGGCCCGCGATGTTCGGGAATGGCACTGTCGTATCGCCCGATTCCGTTCGAGCTCTGGCAGCGGTCATGTGATGTCCACCCTTCCCGTCACCCGCGTGGCGTCCATTGCCAGGATGATTGGGTGAGGAAGTGTTCATTGCACTTATCCAGCAGAGCAGTTATCGTGCGGAGCGTCAACGCCTAAACGCCTCACAGGCCGATTCATTTTCACGCCCTTGAAGCCAACTCGGCCAGGTATCAAGCGTAACAAATAGTATGCCTGCCGACGCGTCGCTTCCCACTCCGGTTCGCTTTTTCGATCTCACCGCAACGCAGTTCGATGACATGGTGGTGGGGTGGGGGTGGCCACGTTTCCGCGCGCAACAAGTGCGGGATTGGATCTATGGGAAGCTGATCGCGCAGCCGGCGCTGATGTCGAACCTGTCGAAGAAGGACCAGGATCTGTTGGCCTCGCGCGTGGTCTTCACCACCGCGCAAATTGTCACGAGCCAGCGAAGCGCGGACGGCACGGGCAAGCTGTTGCTCAGTTGGCCCGATGGCGCTACCGCCGAGACAGTGATGATTCCGGATGGGGCGCGCCGCACCGCCTGCGTAAGCTCTCAGGTTGGCTGTCCGGTGGGTTGCCGTTTCTGCGCCAGCGGAATCAACGGGGTCAAGGGCAACCTTGCCGCCGGGCAGATTGTCGAGCAGATCTTCCAGCTCAACCTCCTGCTTCACACCGCGGGGGAGCGGATCACCAACGTGGTGTTCATGGGAATGGGAGAGCCGCTGGCAAACTACGCCAATGTGATGGGGGCGGTGCGGGTGATGCATGACCCGGAATGCCTGAACCTCGGCGCCCGGCGCATCACCATCTCCACCGTCGGCATTCCGGCGAGGATGCGCGAGTTGGCGCGCGAAGAGTTGCCGCTCAACCTGGCAATCTCGCTGCACGCGCCCAATGAGCCGCTCCGCAAGCAGCTGATTCCATGGGCGGAGCATTTCCCGCTGGAGCAGATCCTCGAAGCCGGGCGTTATTACTTCGAGCAGACCGGCCGCGAAATCACGCTGGAGTACATCCTGCTTGCGGGCGTGAACGATCGGACGGAACACGCTCACGAGCTCGTGAAGGTCTGCCGCACGCTCCGCGCGAACGTGAACCTGATCCGCTACAACGAGGTGGAAGGGCTTCCGTTCGCCCGGCCGCGATCGAGCGATGTGATGGAGTTTCAGGAGGTTCTGCGTCGCGGCGGCGTCAACGCGCATGTTCGCAAGAGCCGCGGCCGCGATATCGACGCCGCCTGCGGCCAACTGCGGCGCAAGCAGCAGGAGCAGAAGGAAGCCGTCGACAGTTTAGGCGGCGAGCGAGCATGAGAAACTTTTGCATGCGATACCGCGCCGTTCAAGATTGTTCTTTGCTCGCAACGTCCGGCTGGAACCGGGCGCCCGGCTGGGCCGTACGGAGACTCGAATATCGAAAACCGAACCTTCGACCCCGCCGCGGCTTCAGCCTGGTGGAGCTTCTCGTCGCGATTGGGATCCTGGTGATTCTGGTCAGCATCCTGCTGCCCTACGCGGTGAGGCTCCGAGAGACCGACAATCGCGCCCGCTGCGCCGACAATCTGCGCATCCTCTTCGGGTCGTTGCAGCGGTACGCCGCCCTGAATGGCAACAACTATCCGCGCGTTACATATGAACCTGGACGCGATCCGAACGGCTACGTCGCTTATACCGGCTCCGACTCCGCTGACCCGTTTGCCCGCGGCACGAAGGTGAAGCCCAACGACGTGAGCGCATCGCTCTGGCTGCTCGTGCGCCTCGGCCTGGCTGAGCCGAAGAATTACATCTGTGCCAGCACGAGCAACAACGCGGAACCGTCGAGTGGCAACCGATCCGCGCGACAGCGAAGCAACTTTTCCGACGGCTCGCACCTCAGTTATTCTTATTCGTCGCCTTTCAGCACCGCGCCGCTCTACAAGATGAACGATACCCTGCGTGCCGACTTCGCGGTGATGGCAGACAAAAGTCCCGGCATCCGGGGAAAGGACGACAACGTAGCGGGGCCGGCGTTCAACGCGCCGCCGTTCGAGCTCGCGCGTGCGAATTCGAACAACCATGAGAGGGCGGGCCAGAACGTTCTCTATGCGGCGGGGCTGGTCACGTTCCAGCCCACGCCGTACTGCGGAGTCGGCACAGCCGATCGCCGGGACAATATTTACACGGCATTGGCGCTCGCGCCACTTCCGCCCGCCGTCAGTCCGCCGGTGGAAGGGACGGGCTACTTTGGTCCGGATCTTGGCCCTTCATGGTCCGCCGACAGCTACCTCGTCCCCACGGACGACGACTGACTTACTTCAGATGCTCGCAGGCTGCGGACTACGGCAGCCGTGAATAGTCGTTAAGGTACGCCGCCGTCCCTTCGTCGCGCCGCTTCGGCAACCAGGAGAAATAGAACATGACCCGGATTCAAGCGTCGCATCCACCAGCGGCCCATGCCGCGCGAAAGAAGAGCGACGCCGTGAAACTTGCCATCTGCGGCATCGGGCGCGCCGGCATGGGAATGATCTATCCTGAGGTGAAGGACCTTCCCGAGATCCGCGTTGTTGCCGGATACGACGAGCTACCGGAGCGCGCCCGGCGTTTGGCGCAACTGAGCGGCGGGCGGGCTCACCGCACTTTCAAGTTGCTTTTGTCCGATCCGGAGGTCGAGACTGTCGTCATCGCGACGCGCTCCCACACTCACGCCGTGTTAGCCCTGCAGGCACTGAAGGCGGGAAAGGACGTCATCGTCGAGAAGCCGATGGCGATCACGCTGAGAGACGCCGACAACATGATCGGAGCCGCGGCGAAGCTGGGTCGTCGGCTGCTCGTACGTCATAACCGTCGCTTCGATCTCCCGCTCCTCCAGGCGAAGGAGGTCATCGCGGGCGGCAAGCTCGGCAAGATTTTCGAGGTCCAGCTCCGGCAGTAGGGATATCAGCAGCGCGCTGATTGGCAGACAATGAAGCAGTTCGGCGGCGGGCAGTTGCTCAACTGGGGGCCGCACCTGGTCGATTGGGGCATGCAGTTGATTGGCGCTCCGGCGGCCGACGTCTGGTCGAACCTGAAATGTGTTGCGGCGCGTGGGGATGCGGAAGATCACGTCAAGATCCTCATCCGCGGCGACAATGAGGTTGTCGCTGACATCGAAATCAGCGGCGCCGCGGCGATTGCTCAGCCGGAGTGGATCGTCCTGGGCTCACTGGGGATGCTCGTCATTCAGGGCGGCGCCTGCCGGATCAGGTACGTCGATCCAAAGAGCATGACGAAAGCAAAGGCCGACCCAGGCACGCCGCCGCAGATCGCAAGCTTCGGTGGACAGCATCCGCTGCGATGGACCGAAGAATCGTTTGAAGTCGCCCCGAAAAAGCGACCGAGCTTCTGGAGTGAGGTGTATCGCGCGCTGAAGCGTGGGGGCACCTTTCCCATCACCCTTGAACAAGCGCGCGAAAACGTCCGAGTGCTGGAGTCAGCGCGAAAGCGCAGCGGCTTCTACGCTACGAAATAGTGAAGGGGATGCTCGCCAGCAGAGTGTTATCGCTCTCATTCATCCCGGCCAGATCCCCGATCGCATTCAGCTTGATCAGCAGCGAGTAGCTTCCGGGGGCCAGCGCCGGCGTCGATTCGGGCGTGGTGAAGGTCAGCTTCAACGGCTCGCTCTGATTCGGCTTCAGGTTGACGTGCTGTCCGGACAACGTTTCCAGGAGCGTCGAGTTCTCCAGCGTGCCGTCGGCGGAGATGAACAGCCCGATATCGACATCGCCCTTCCCCGCGACGTTGCCGCTGTTCAGCAGGGAGAGCACTGTCTGACTGTCTTTTCCAAAACTAAACGACTGCGCGCCCGGTGCGGTCGGCACTGTCAGGTTGATCGCCGGGCGTTCCACGTGAATGGTCGTCTGAGTGCGGCCCGTATTGGCGGAGCCGCTGCCGGCGCCCGATACCGTCGCGAAGATGAAGTAATCGCCGGTTTGCTCGGGCGGCGGAAATTTCAGTTTGATTCTGAGCATCTTCGACGCGTTCGGCTTCAGCCGGATCCTCCGGGTGACCTCGCCCAGCTTTGTGGAGAGGTCGGCGTTGAAGGCGCCGTCGGAAGAGGAGTAAATCGCAATGGTGAGCGGGCCTCGGGAGACCGAGCCGGCGGAATTGGTGAACTTGATCAGGGCCCTGCCCCTGGCTTTCTTCTCACCGCCAATGACTTGCTCGGGCAAACTGGCGATGGTTACCTCAGTGACGTTCACTCCTGGCGTGACGGGTGTTTCAACCGACCCGGCCGGCACTTCACCGGCGCCGGTGGAACCCCCGGTTCCGGGCTTTGGCGTCGGTTCATGCACCACCGGCGGCTTCGTCACCGGCGGCTTCCTCACCGGTGGCGTCTTCACGGGCGGAGGTGATTGCACCGGCGGAGGTGGAGCATTGGGCGGCGGGGCCTTGAAGTTTGCGCCCGTGCCAAATGCCGGCTTGCCGGCGTCGAGCGCTCCGATGTCCGGCGCCGAGCCGATGAAGCCAGCAGTAATCCCGCCCAGATTCGCTCCTGCGTTGATCGCGGGAGAACCCGTTTGCAACTGAAAGTCGCCGGCGGCAGCATTCGCAAACTTCGCGTCGGTGCCTTGGTAGATATTGTTGGACTGCGATGCATTGCCGCCGATCTTGGCGGTATTAACGAAGATGTTGTTCTTGAAGACGGACGCGGCCATGTCGGCGCTGAGGCTTGTGGCGACGCTCCAGTCGCTGCCCCCGAGTGTGTTGTTGTAGATCTTGTTAAACCGACTGGACGGGTTCATCTTCAGCGCGTTGTTCGTGTTATAGACGATATTGTGGTGAACGAGATAGTTACTCGACCCGTTGTCGAGAAACAGTCCCGTGCCGCCGAATCCGCCGGCATTCACGTTGTAGATCCGGTTGTAGGCGATCTCCGACCCGCCACCGTTTGTGCCGTAGGTATAGACGCCACCCCCGTCGGTGGTCTGCAGCATGACGTCGTGGATCGTATTGTTCAGGATGCGCAGGCCAGGGCTGCGACTGAACTTGATCCCCGAGCGGCCCGCGTTGTAAATCGTGTTGTTGCGGATCAGCTCATTGGATGAATACGTGCGCACCGGCGCCGTGTCGGTGGCGGCGTAGTCGGTGTCGTGAATGACGCAATTCTCAACGCGGTCAGCATTGCCGCCTATGAACACGCCATCCCCGGAACTGAACGCGATGGTGCTGTTCAGCACCGCAGAGTTGCTTCCCCGCAGAACGATTCCGCTGCGGGGCGGCTGGCTCCAGCCCGTCGGGTGGTTCATCTCGTGCCAGATGTACTGCGCGTCGAGATGATTGAGGATAATATTGCTCGAGGCCGAGCCGGTGCTTATTCCCGCCGCGAAGATCTTGATTCCGTCGATGCTGACGTTCGACGAATCACCCAGGTCAAACGCGTACAGCCGTTTCTTCACCTCAACGCTGTGCGATGCAGGGCTCGCGCTATCGGGCGACCACAGATAGAGCGTCGAGTTGGTGGGATCGCGGTACCACTCGGCGGGCACATCAAGCGCCTGGAATTTGCCTGTGAGGTAATATGGATCGCCAGCCTGCGGGACCTCGTCGCGGCTCATCGGTTGATAGCTGTAGGTTAGCCGCCCCGCGGCGGAACTGGTGACGCTTCCGGACTGCACAACCCATTCCTGGCCCGGTGCAATATGGATGGTTGCGCCGCTCCAGTAGGACTGGGTGAGAGCGGCGTCATTGAGGGTGGCGCTCCCACGGCCGACGCTGATGCGATCCGCCGACGAGCGGGTTGGATGGGAGACGTCGAGACTGGCGTTGGGCCACCTGGCCTCGATCATCATTTTCCCGTCGACGAACACCTGATTGTTGCCGTCGCCAAGGTCCCACGGTTGAGAAGCTTTGTAGATCGCCCCGGTCTGCCGGGACCATCCGCCGATGGGGTCGGCGCCGCTGACGGTTACGGATTCGTTGTTGTATGGACGGAACGTGAGCGGTGCGGACGGAGTGCCTGAGTTCGGCACGGTGACGGTCTCTCGATACGTTCCCCCGCGCACGTAAACGGTGTCACCCGCTCCCGCGAGACTGGCTGCGTGCTGGATGGTACGAAAGGGCGACCCGAGCGTGCCGTCGCCGCCATCCGAGCCCGTCGTGGACACGAAATAACTGGACAGCAGCACACGCCGCTCCAGCGCTTCGACAGTGCCGGCGGCAGCGCTGCGAATCGCGCATGGCGCCGCCCCCGCGGCGACGGGCTTCAACAATGAAAGCTTGGACTTCGTCCTCCAGCACAGACGATCCGGCATCACGACCCTCAATGGCCCGCCGGCGACCGACACATGCCAAAGGCGGTAGGGGGGATAGAAGTTGGATTGCGCCGCAAGTGCGGCTAAGCACGAACGAGCTTCGAGGGCACACAAGCCCTGCCCGTCGCTCGCCCGTAGCCAAAAAGAATGGCAGGCGCCGACGGCTGAGATCACACCGAGCTGTCAGTCACGGAAGAAATAGCCTTCCATGGCGGATTCGTGGTGCGGACTATATTGAGGGCGGCAATCGAAACAAGCAGGGATGGCCCGAATTCTCAATCTTTTTTCGAACGCAAGCGCGCGGGGCGCCGCCGGTATATGGCTCGGGTCAGCTTGGTTCACTGCCAGAGGTCGCAATCACTAGCGCAAACTATTGAAAGCAATCAGAGGAGAATGAAGTGTGGATCCATGGAGGGGACAGCTTTGGTTGGCAGCTTTGCCGACTTGAACGCGCCTGCGACGAAACGCGTGGACTCGTCAACGCCGCCGCGTAACGAGATGGAGTCAATCGTACTCAACACTCCGCCAACGACTCGGTCATTTCCGTTGAGGTAAATCCCATCAACCGGATCGAGGCCGGCGCCAACCAGCGAGTCCGTGACCGAGCCACTGGTCCGGATGCGCCGGATGAGCCCGTTCGCGAACGTGTCGGCGTCCGCACCGGCGCCGCCAGGCTTCGCATCCGACCCGAAGTTGGCGCCGCTAAATACACGCGCGCTGCTCAATGTCGCGGCGGCGAGATCGGCGATGCTGCCGACGGCCGCTAAAGTGCCCGTGAGATTTCCCAAACTGATGCTCCCGATGTTGCCGCTGCTGAAGAGAGTCCCCGTAAGGTCAGAAGTCACGGCGGAAAGCCTCTTGAGATCTCCATTGACAACAACGTCGCCAAGCGTGAGGCGTCCGTCGCCGCCTCGGGTGCGCACATTCAGTCTGGCGCCGCGACCCCCGTCACTGAGCCGCAGATCGATATGGCCGCCGTTAGCGAAGGCGAAGCCAGTCGCATTCGCGAGCCTGAGAGTCACCGCGGTGCCGTCGGCGTCGTTGACAGTCAATTTCCCGCCAACGTTGCCGAACTGTCCCAGCAGGGTGCGGGGCGCCGCCGCGGGCGTGACGTTCACCTGCAGCCGAGCAGTGTAAAGGTCGAGCGGGCCGAGCGCACCGTTCGGGTTGTCCCCGGTGCTGTTGGAGTTGTCGGCCCAGACCGGCCGCAAATTGCCGTTCAGGAAGCTCAAGCCGGTGTAGTCGCCGTAGTCGTTCGGGTTGTTGGAGACGGCGGTGTTGGAGACGCCGGCCGTGACCTGGATGTTCGGCGCGAAGTCGATTCCGATGGCGGTTGGAGTTCCAACGGCAGCGTAGAACTGCGATTCATCGTTTGGAGTTGTGTTGGTGCTGCCCTGGCCGGGGACGCCATTGTCGTTGCGCGCGTCATGCCAGGTCACGCCGACTGCGCCGGTGGTGCGATCTACGGCGATGCGGGGAAGAAACTGGCTGCTGGTTCCGGCGTCGTCGTTGACGCGGATCGGCGCGCTCCAGGTGGCGCCGTCGTCATCGGAGAAGCGGAGCAGGATATCCGTGTTGTTGCTCTCGTCAGGGATCTCGTCGGTATAGACGAGGTAGACGCGGCCGGCGAATGCACCGCCGCTCAGGTCGTACGCGAGCGCGGGCTCGGCATCGATGGTGCGGCGCGACTGGGCGGGAATGGCATCGAAGTCGCCCACAGCAGTGCCCGATACTTCGATCGCAGGGGCGAAATTCTTTCTCCCGAGTCCATCCGGGTCGAGTCGAACGAAGAGCTTCGCGGGTGCGTCGCCGGTGCCGGGGGTTTCGTAGACTGTCAGCACCTGTCCGGCTGCGCCGATTGCGACGTCGCCGACGATGGGGCCGGGCGAATCCTGAATCGAGCGGCGTTTGCTGAAGCGGCCGACCACATCCAGAGCGGTAACCGGCGCGCCGTAAGCAACCGCGCCGAAGTCGTCGTGGCGGAAGGTGACCCACACACTCCGGGCCCCGGTCGCCACGGTTGGCTGATCGCCATCTCCGATGAATTCGTTCAACAGGCGGAAGTTCTGTCCGCCATCGGTGCTGAGAAGCAGGTCGACGCTCTTGGTTTCAGCGTTTACGTAGGTGAAGAAGAGATTGCCGAACGCGTCGAAGGCGGCGCTCGGATCGCAGCAGGCGATTGGGAGGCCATCGGTTCCGGTGGCGAACTCGCGCCGGGTCCAGGTTAGCCCGGCGTCGCTGCTGACGGCGGCGAAGAGCGACATGCCGCTTTGGTTGGAGGCAGCGAAGAGGCGCGCGGGGTTGCTCGGATCGGCGGCGATGGAGCCTTCGGATTGTTGTCCGGGGAAGCGGCTGACGTTGACGAGCCCCGCGTTGACGACGCTGGCGGAGAGGAGGCAGCGCGCCTCGAGCACCTCAATCGTGACGACGCGACGCCGCCGTTTTCGGGTGATCGGTTCCAAGTGATGTTGAGGCATCGTCCTTCCGCTGCCCGGTACAGGCTCCGATGGAAGCGGAGGAGGCAGAGCGCTCACCGCAACCTTGACGCCCGCGCCTGGATCGGCGCGGGCGAGGAGGTTTTACAGGATTTGGAACCGCGGGTCAGTGGCCAGTGTGACTTTCTTTGGAAGCTTCGCGCTCTTGATGAAGCCGGCGACGAACTTGCTGAATTCGTCCGCGGACTGGGCGGAGATCGACTTGATCGTGCTGGCGACGCCGCCGATGACGCGATCGTCGCCATTGGAGTAGGTGCCATCGACCGGGTCGAGGCCCGAGCCGATGAGGGACGACGTGATCGCGCCCTTTACCTTGATGGCGCCGATCGATCCCTGGCCATGCGTATCGGCGGCAGCATCGGTGCCGCCAAGGCTGCCATCAGAGCCGAGGTTGGTTCCGCTGAGGATCTTGGCGCCGCTCAGGCCCGTGGCGTTGACGCTGGAGATCGAGCCGGGGGTGACGATCATTCCGGTGACGTTTCCGAGCGTTACCTTTCCGATGGCGACGCTGGCGAAGAGCGTTCCGGAGAGATCGGAGGTCTTGCCGGACAGGCTCTTGAGCACGCCGCTGACGGTGACATCGCCAAGATGAACGCGGCCACCCTTGGCCTTGATGCTCAAGCCGACGCCGGCGCCGCCGTCGGTGAGGACGAGGCTGATGGTGTCGCCGGACTGGAAGGCGTTTCCGGTTCCGCCCTTGAGGGAGAGGGTGATGGTCGTGCCGTTGACGGTGATGGTGAGCCTGGTGTTCTTGCCATTCACGATGCCGAAGGCGCCGAGGGAGGTGCCCTGGGGCTGCGCGCTCGTGCCGGGCACGATGAGCCTGCGCAACGCCGATGAGGTCGGCGCTGGCGACTGATCGCTGGTGCCGATGATCAGCTTGCCATCGGGCTGGCGTGTGCCGAAGGCACGGAGCACGAGGTCGCCAATATGCAGCTCGCGCGAGGTGGCGGTGACGCCGGCGTCCACCGTAAGCCCGCCGCCGTTACCGAAGCTCTGGATCAAAAGGCCAACGCTGTTGAACGCGGCGATCGCGGTGCTCGGCGTTCCGCCGGCGAGCGATGTCCCGACGACCAGGATTTCGCCGGTGCCCTGGAGGACGATCGAGTCGACGTCGTCGTTTCCGCTGAAGCCGGCAGTAGCGACACCATTGTCGCCAAAGCCGCTGTCGACGTTTCCGTTTGTGTCGATTCGCGTGATGGCAAATTTGTTGTCTGTGGTGTGATTGCCAACGAGGATCTTGCCGTCCGTCTGAATCGCCAAAGCTTCGGAGCGGTCGGCGGCGCCCGCATCTTGACGAGCCGCGAGGCCCGGCACGATGAGCAGCCCGTCACCCGAGAAGCTCAGGTCGGCCGAGCCGTTAGCCAGGAGGCGCACGATGGCGACGTTCCCGCCGCTGCTGCCGACGGCCACGACTTTTCCATCCGCCTGGACGGCCACGGCGCCGGGGACATCGGTATCGGATCCGAGATCGAACAATTGCTTTCCGCGCTGGGCGAAGGTGGGATCGAGGAGGCCATTGGAGTCATAGCGCGCGAAGGCGAAATTGCCGCCGGAGTTGCCCGCGATGACGAAGGTTCCGCCGGGCCCGGGGGCGATGCCGTAGGCGGCATCGTCCGCGCCGCCGAGGTCGGTGACGGCGCGGCCGCCGTCAGCGAAGGTGGCATCGAGTTTTCCGGTGAGGTCGTATCGCGAGAGGAGGAAATCGCCGCCGTGAGCGCCGGCGACGACGATGCCTCGCTCACCCTGAACCGTCACGGCATAGAAGGCATCGTTCGCACCGGATCCGGTGACGACTTCGCCACCGCTGCCAAAGGTGGTGTCGAGGCTGCCGTCGGAGTTCAGGCGGCGAAGCACGCCTACGGAATTGTTGGCCTTCAGGTCCCCGCGATGACCGGCGACGATGATCTGGCCGTTGCTCTGGGTCGCCATGGCTTCGACGACGAAGCCGGCCGATACGACGTTACCGCCGTTGAAGCCCTGGTCCAGCGGTTGCGGCGCGGGGACATTGACCGTGAACGAGGCGCTGGCGGCACTGACGGGCTTGCCGCTCGTGTCGCGGACCTGGTTGGAGTTGACCGAGACGGTATAGGGGCCGTTGTCGGATGCGTCCCACGAATCGCCTGGGGCGGAGAAGGTGTAGGAGACCGAGATGGAGGCGCCGCCGCCGCCGATACTGGCGACGGTGATGGGAAGTTGTCCCTTGGGACCGGCGATGGTGAGGTCGTCGGTGCCGATGCTGGTCAGATCGATGCCGATGTTGTCGGAGTAAGTGACGGAAACGGTCTGGGTGACACCGCCGCCTGTGGTGACGTCCGCCGCTGCGATCGACGCCGTCGGCGCCTGGTTATCAACCACTGTCGCATTGACCGAGAACGTCGTGCTTGTTGGCGCAGCGGGATTCCCCTTGTTATCGCGCACCGCATCAGACTGCAGCGTGACGGTATAGGGTCCGTTATGCGTGGCGTTCCATGCGCCCCCAGGCGCAGCGACGGTATAAACCGCCGTCGTGGTGCCGCCTGAGTTGCTCACATCGACACTCGTGACCTGCAGCGTCCCGGCGGGGCCTTGAACGACGATATCGCTGGTGTCGATGCTGGACGCATCGACTCTCTTGTCATCCGTGTAAACCGCGGTGACCGTCGTTGAAGCCCCTCCAGGCGCGTTCACATTGGCTGCCGACAGGCTCGCAGTCGGCCCGTTGTTGTCAGGCGCCGCCACGTTGACGGTGAAGCTCGTCGCATCGGAGCGAACGGCGTTCTGTGAGGTATCGAAAACCTGACCCGCCTTCAGGATCACTCCGTAGACACCGTTGTCAGCGGCATCCCATATCCCGCCGGGCGCGTTCACCGTATAGGTCGCGGTCACCGATGTGCCAGAGCCGGAAATGTCGACGCCGCCGACCTGCAGCGCGCCGCTTTGCCCGGTGACGGAAATGTCGTCGATGCCGATCCGGGACGTGTCGATGCCAAAGTCGTCGGCGTAGCGGATAACGATCGCGTGGCTCGCGCCGGGCGTCGTGACGTTGCCAACGGAGATGCTCGCCGTCGGGTTTTGCGTGTCCGGCGCCGCGATGTTGACGCGGAACGATTGGCTGACAGCGGCGACCGGATTCCCGGCGTCGTCGAGGACGGAGCCGGCGCCCAGGTTCACCTGATAGCTGCCGGTATCGGAACTGTCCCACGATCCTTCTGGGGGCGTCACGGTATAGGTAGCGACGACCGTCGCGTCGTTGTTGGTGCTCACGGTTGAGACATTGGTGACGTTCAACGGAGCGCCGCCCGGGCCGGTGACGGTGACGTCGCCGGTGTCGATTGACGAAACATTCAGGGAAACATTATCGGTGAAGGTGACAGTGAACGATTGGCTGGTGCCACCGGCGGTGTTTACGTCACCAGCGGAGATGCTGGCGTCGGGCGGCTGCGTATCGGAGGGAGGAGGCGGCGGGGCGTCCTCAACGACCAGCTCCGGTCCAAAGCCGCCGCCGAACTCGCGCGATGCGAGCTGTTCGCGGAACTCGGCCTCCTGGGAGGGGGTTACCGCGAGGGTGATCGTGCTGAGGCCGTCGGTCCTGGCCTGTTGCACATAGGAAGTTACGTCGTAGGAGTAGACGTGGAATTGGGTGTCGTTGACGGTCTGCACATCGAGCGGAGTCGAGCTGATGTCCGGCCGCGTGTTCCAGGTGAGGCCATCGGCCGGGCCGCTGTCGGGAACGCCGTCGGGGACGCCATCGGTGGCATCGACCTGCGGATTGGTGCCGGTTCCCTCGGCCCAGGAGCTATCGGAGGCGACGAACACACCGGTCTCCAGGGGAGGCGCGTTAGTCTGAGTGGCGAGGTTCAAGTTCAGGGTCGCGGCGCCGACACTGGCAAGGTCTCCGATGTTGAATTTCAGGTAGGCAATGCGGTCATCGCTGGCGCCATTCTTCAGGTACATGACGGCTGCGGCGCCGGAGTTGGTGTCGGCGAAGACGCCGTTGCGCGCGAACGTATCGGCGACAGGTTGGAGAGTAGTCGAGAGCAGCATTCGCCGTTCAAGCGGCTCGACGCAGGAGTTGACGGCGCGCTGAAGGATATCGCGCGTGCTGGGGGCCCTGGTGCCGAAGCGCAGGATCTTGGAAGGAAACAACTTGGGATTCACAATTCCGCTCCTCTAACCCGCCGTTCCCACTCGCCGGGTCTGTATGGAAAACGGGCGCAATTAATCGACGCCCCGTCAAAACCGCCGCGCTGTTTCCCGACAGCGTGAGGCGCACCCTTGACTTCCCGCTCTAGTCTGGAGAAAGACAGCTCACAACCCACTTCAACCATCTACCCACGAAGGCGACACGAGCGCCGCGTAAATTGTGAGGTGACAACCTCGAATGTTAAACTAACCGCCCGTTTCTGTCCAGTTATCTCCGCTCGGTTCCGCACCGATTCGGGGCCCGGGCGGGCTGTCCGCCGCACAAACGGTTCCGTGTGGGCCGTTTATGAGCACTGTGACGACGCCTACGTGTTTACGACGGAAGGAGACCAATGTTTCACCTGAAGTGGATCGCCCCTCGGGCGGTTGTAGCCGCCATCGCCCTCTATGCTGTGTCGGCCGCGGCGCAGACGCCCGTGGGGGAAAAGAACGTGCTCAGTCCTTATGAGGGACCTTACGGGGCTCAGCCCGCCGCTCGCCGGCCCCTCATGGATCTGCTGGAGCGCGGGGGGCTTTCGGGCCCGCTGGATGAAGCCCGCATTAACCTCTACGGCCGCGCCGAAGGGTCGTACACGTACAACTTCGACAACCCCGCGCAGGACTTGAATCTGGGGCGCGTGTTCGACATCGAGCACGATCAGTTCCTGCTCAATCAGCTCGATCTCAACTTCGAGCGGGTGGTCGATCCCAAGATCCACCAGTTCGACGTGGGCTTCCGGCTCGAGATGCTGTACGGCGGTGACGCAAGGTTCATCCACTCCAACGGCTTGCTGGACACCGACGATTTCTTCAACGGGCCGGAAAACCAGTTCGACGTGCCACAACTTTACGTCGACGTCGCCATTCCGGTCGGTAATGGGTTACGCGTGCGCGCAGGAAAGTTTCTCTTTTTCAAGCAGATCGATCCGAACGCGAGTGTGTTCTATTCGCACAGCTTCACGTTCGGCGGCGCGTTGCCCTTCACGCTGACCGGCGTCACCGGGTGGTACCCGCTCAACGATCAATGGAGTGTCGAAGCCGGCATCTCCCGCGGTTGGGGGCAGTCGCTGGAAGACAATAACGACGCGATCGATGCGCTGGGGCGCGTGCGCTATGACATGAGTGACCGGACGAGCTTCAGCCTGGCGGCGATCACGGGGCCGGAGCAGGACGATGACAACAGCCACTACCGGACCGTCTTCGACGCGACGGTGAACCATGCCTGCACGGACAACCTCACTCTCTTGCTCGACGTCGTTTATGGATATCAGGGCGGCGTCCCCGGCGGAGACGAAGCACACTGGTACGGCGTCGCGGGATATGGCGTCTATCGGGTCAACCACCAGGTGAGCGTCGGAGGGCGGCTCGAGTGGTACCGTGATGAGGAAGGTTATACGACGCAGCTAGCCCAGAACCTGTACGAGGCGACGCTTGGCCTGACGCTCACGCCGTTTCCGAGCGATCGGTTGGGGTCCAACTTCAAGGTGCGCCCGGAGATTCGGTATGACTATTCCTCGCGGGCGTTCTTTGACGGGCTGTCGCGGCACGATCAATTCACGGCGGCGGTGGACGCGATTTTCAATTTTTGAATCACTTCCAGAAAAAGGGAGCTACCGTGATGAAGCCTAAACTACCAGGTGTCGCCGCATTCTGGTTCGGACTTGTGCTGTGTGTCGCAAGCACCCTCTGCCCGGCGCAGACCGCGACCACCCGGCCGGCGATGAGCAAGAGTGAAATCGAGGCGTTGATCAGCAGGCTTGCCGACGCCAACGAGACTGTTCGAAACGCCGCGCGCGAGGAATTGATCGGCCGGGGCGATGACGCGCGAGCGGCGGTCGAAGCACAACTGAAGGCACGAGGCGCAGCCGAGAATGCGCTCAGTGAAATCGATGCGAAGCGCGCCGGCGATCCCACCCTGGTATCGCGCTCGAACTCAAGAACGTCACCCCGCTCGACGCGGTCCACGAGCTGGCGAAGGCGTCGGGCATCCCCGTGGATCCCTACAACGAGTCCGCCTGGCAGCAGGGCAACTCCGCTGACATCACGCTGAGCATTGACCGCAAGCCGTTCTGGACGGCGCTGCGTGAAGTATGCGCTGCCGCCGAGCTGACGCCGTCGGTCAACTCCAACAACGATCGCCGCATCCTTCTCGCTCCTGCAGGCATGATGGGTGGACAAAACCTCGCCGCGTGTCCGACGATCGTCGGGGGAGCATTCATGGTGATTGCTACGGGCCTGCAACGCAACGACTCGGTCACCCTGGGCTCCGACGCAAAGCCGCAGCGAAACCTCAGCGTTCAGTTGATGGTTTTTGCGGAACCCAAGGCCAAGGTCGTCAAAGTCGGCAACATGGCCAAAGTCGAGGAGGCCGTGGACGACAAGGGCCGCTCCCTCGTCCCGGAGGGTCCGGATGGAATGCAGGGCATGCAGAACATGCAGACGATTCGCGGCTACTCCTGGCAGAGCCACGCGCGGCTGACGCCGTTGCGCGATCCGGGTGAGAAGGTCGCGAAGGTACGCGGCAAGATAAGCTGCTTGCTCGAGACCCGTGCAGACGTCTTCGAGGTTCCCAATATCACCGCTGCCAAACCCACCACTCAGACGGTGGGAAAACGCCGCATCAGTTTCCAGGGGCTGAAGAAAACAGGCGATCGGCAATACGAGGTGCATCTATCGCGGCGGCAGCGAGGACCAGCAGTTCTACGAGCTGCTCAACAATCCCAACATCGAGCTTCTCGACACCAACAACCGGCCCATGCAGTTTTAAGGCAATGCCGGCGGATCAACCAGCCAGGAGCAGTCCGACGCCCGATTTCGGTTTTACAAGGGTGGCCCCGACGACCGCGCCGGCGCCAAGGCGGGTGAACCGGCAAAGCTCACCTGGAGGATGTCCACAGCGACCACGAGCGTCGACATCCCCTTCGAGTTTGCCGATTTGCCGATGCCGTAAGGAAGCAGCCGTTGGGATTTTCGATTTTTGATTTGCGATCGCCGCGGCAAGTCCTGCGCTGGCTCTTGCATCCTATCGGACTTCGGCGAGCTCTCAGTCGAGCCGTGTCCATCGGTGGCGGAAATTCCTCTCTTCC
This sequence comes from Tepidisphaerales bacterium, assembly GCA_038204465.1. Classification (GTDB taxonomy): domain Bacteria; phylum Planctomycetota; class Phycisphaerae; order Tepidisphaerales; family Tepidisphaeraceae; genus JBBRCX01. The sequence continues at coordinate 17,916 of JBBRCX010000083.1, forward strand.
GATCGCAAATTGAAGATCGAGAATCGAAAATCCGAACGTTATCATGTACGCCGTTATGGATGACGCGCAAGATCAGGACATCAAGTGCCTGCGCGAACAGGTTCGCCTGCAGCAGGGGACCCTCGATTCCTTGAAGTCGATGATCGAGGGCCTGAACCACGAACTGCGCCTGCGCGACATTCGAATCGCAGAGTTGGAGAAGAAGAAAGCGACTCTGCTCAAGCGAGTACAGGAACGAGGCGCGGGGACGCGCCGATGATTGACCCACCCTTCACTGAAAAAGTGAACATACGAGGGGTCAAACAGGGGCACGGGTGAGCAGTGATATTTCGCTTTCCCCGTCCGGCTATGGTCCGGTATGCTCCAGAGGTGATCGGCTGCGGCGTCAGGTTCGGCATCATCCCCAACCATGCGGCGCGTGGTGACTTGTCCGTTGCCTGTCCGCGTTGCCCGTTCGAAGCCGTTTTCACGTCGCCGTATGACTTCCTTCAAGATGAAGCCGCGGAGGCAGCGTCCGCCGATCCGCGGATCCGAGGCGTAAAGTGGGCGGGCGGATTCGCCGTCGAGCGCTTCCCCGACACGTTCGCTTGGAGAGATCCGAACAATCCGTACGTCCACCACAGATGCGCATGGGCACGACGCTGAGCGTATCGGCGATGGCCTGGAGGAACGAGGCGAAATCGGCGGGCCGCTTGAAGAGGTCCTTGCGCCCGACGCCGCGGTTCAGGACGTGGTAGATCAGACCGCCAGGGGCAACGCGGGCGACACGCGGCATCGCCGTAAAGTACGACGGGCATCGAACGGTAACTGTTTACCGTCCCGCTGATTTTCCCCGGCGCGCGTTTTTGCTGCATGGGCTACTGTTGTCAGTGCCATGGATGGCCGGGAGCTCAAGGCGTACGAACGGTTCAAAGAAGAGGCGCAGTTTTATCGCGCCCGGGCGTATGACCTGGAACACCAACTGCGGGTCTTAGCTCCCAGGAGCTACCGGGCCCACCAGAAGATCGATCGTCTGCAGCAGCGCGTCGAGAAGCTGGCGGCCGAGAATGCACTGCTCAAGCAACGGGTGAAGGACCTGACTGCTCAACTGACCCATCAGACCAAGCCAAAGCCGGCGGTGCCTGCGTTCGTGAAGGCCGACGCGTGCCTGAGCACGAGGAAGAAGAAGCCCGGCCGCAAGGTCGGCCACGCCGCGGCGGTGCGTCCGGTGCCCGCCACCATCGACGTTCACCAGGAGGTCCCCGTCCCGATCGATGCTTTGGGCAAACCTTCCTGCCCGCACTGCCACACGCGATTGTCGGATGTGCATCGCCACGATCGGATCGTCGAGGACCTGATCCCATCCAAAGTGATCACCACCTGCTATCACACGACCAGCGGCTTTTGCCCTTCCTGTCGCAAACGCGTGGAATCGCGGGCGGAGGATCAGCCTCCGGCCGCCGACCTGCCGCACGCGCAGCTTGGCCTCAATGCCCTGGCGACGGCGGCGGTGATGCGGGTCTGCTACCGCCTGCCGCTGCGGCAGATCACCCGGCTGTTCATGCAATTGCCAGGGCTCAAGCTCAGCCCCGGCGCGATCGTGAAACAGATCAGGCGGCTGAGCAAGTGGCTACAGGGTCAGTATGACCGTTTGCAGCTCGTGCTGCGGGCTGCGGGGGTAGTGCATGCGGACGAAACGGGCTGGAGAACCAACGGCAAAAACGGCTACCTCTGGACGCTGACCAACGCCCGGCACACGCTTTTCCACATCGATCCCTCGCGCGGCGGCAAGGTGATCGTCGAGCTGTTGGGCAAGAGTTTTGGACGCGAAGGCAACGGTAAGCTCGTCAGTGACTTCTACAGTGCTTACGACCAGTTGGGCGGCGTGCAGCAAAAGTGCCTGACCCACCTGCTGCGCGAGTTGCGCGACACGGTTGTCAAACGACCGCAACTGAAGGACCACGCGTTCTTCAAGCGTTGCAAGGCGCTGGTGCAGGCGATGCTGCGGCTCAAGCATCAGCGGGCCCAGTTGAGCGCAAGCGCATATGCTCATCGGGTGCGATTGCTGGAAGCGCGGCTGGACCGGCTGGGGGCACAGCCGTGGGATGATGCCGACGCCGATCGACTGGCCAGGCGTCTGCGCAAGTATCGCGACAAGCTCACGCCGTTTTTGCACCACGCTGATTTGGATGGCACCAACAATGCGGCCGAGCGCGCGCTGCGTCCGGCCGTGGTGATGCGGAAAATCACCGGCGGCAGTCGCAGCGCCGAGGGGGCGAGGGCCTGGTCGATTCTGGCCAGCGTGATGCGAACCGCTGAGCAGCAGGGCCGCGATGTGCTCGATACGCTCAAAACGCTGCTGCGCGCGGCATGGGCTGGCGAGAACATCGGCCTGCTCACCGACGTGC
>JBBRCX010000084.1:0-19943 GCA_038204465.1 Tepidisphaerales bacterium
GGGTTTCTGTTGAGCGAAGGAATCATCCGCTCGAAGTCGGATGTCATCGGCATCGAGCCGTGCGTACACGATCGCGGCGGGGGCAATATCGTCAACGTCATCCTCTCGCCGCAAGCGCCCGTGGACTTCGATCAGCTCACGCGTCACGTATTCGCCTCGTCAAGTTGCGGATTGTGCGGAAAGGCCACCATTGACGCCGTGCGGCAGCACTTTCCCGCGGTTGCCTCCGACATCGTCGTGGACGCTGCAACGCTGCTCGCGCTGCCGCATCGCCTACGGGAGAAACAGTCGAGATTCGATCGCACCGGCGGACTGCACGGCGCCGCGATTTTCAATTGTGCGGGCGAGTTGGTCGTCGCGCGGGAAGACATCGGCCGGCACAACGCCGTCGACAAGGTCCTCGGTCATGGCCTGTTGAACGGCCTCTCATTCGATCAGCACATCCTGCTGGTCAGCGGGCGGGCGTCGTTTGAGATCATGCAAAAAGCATTGGCGGGAAGGGTGCCGATCGTCGCCGCGGTATCCGCCCCCTCCAGCCTGGCCGCCGATTTCGCGGAGGAGAGTAACCAGACACTGGTCGGCTTCCTGCGCGACCAACGCATGAACGTCTACTCCTCCCCCGAGCGAATTCGATTCGCATAGTACGTCGCCTGTTGAGCGGAACAACCTTATATTCCGAACGTTCATGCGACGATTTACACGCCTCACGCTCGGTTTTTCAAAGAAGCTGGAAAACCTCGCAGCAGCCGTGGCGTTGCACGTAGCGCACCACTTTTGCCGGGTTCACCGGACCCTGCGCACGACTCCGGCCATGGCCGCGGTGCTTGCCGAACACGTTTGGGAGTTAGACAAGCTCATTGCATCGCACGCGTAACGTGGCAAGGCTTTATTTTGAAGCCGCCATACACTTTCGCTAAGGTGTCAAACAGGATGGAGCACACAATGAACGGACTGCCCGGCTTGGACGGGAAGTACGCGACGATCCTTGCTGATCCGCCATGGCGGTTTCAGAACCGAACGGGCAAGGTTGCGCCCGAACATGTCCGCCTGCGCCGGTATGAAACGATGAGCATTGAGGCAATATGCGCGCTGCCTGTCGCGGCGCACGCCGCTAACCCGGCGCACCTGTACCTGTGGGTACCTAACGCGCTGCTGCCATGGGGCCTGCAGGTGATGAAAGCGTGGGGCTTCGACTACAAGGCCAACGTGGTGTGGTACAAGGTTCGCAAAGACGGCGGGCCGGACGGGCGCGGCGTCGGCTTCTACTTCCGCAATGTCACGGAGATTTTGCTTTTCGGCACGCGCGGCAAGATGCGAACGCTCACCCCCGGCCGCACACAGGTCAACATCATCGCCACCCGCAAGCGCGAGCACTCCCGCAAGCCCTCAGCTGCCTACGGGCTTATCGAGCGATGCAGCCCCGGACCACGCGTGGAGCTGTTCGCGCGGGAGCAGGCCAAAGGATGGACGCAATGGGGGCTGGAGGTTGAGAGCTACGTCGAAACCCGCCGCGTTCACCCGATGTACGACAGTGACGAATCGAGCGACTACCTGTTCGCGTCGTAACAATTGGGCGTGATGCCGATCGCAAGGACCGGGCAACCGCCCGCGCCGCCACCGTTGATCTTCGGTAGTAGCTTGTTCCAATGCGTGGTGGAGGGGCCGTACTTCTTTCCGATCGGCTTGCCCTTGATGTCCAAGCCGAGATTATCGAACAATTCTTGTAGCTCCGACATGCGGGTGATAATCACGCCGACCGCCAATACGCGGAGTTGGTGCAGCAGCCGGAAGTTGTTTAAGTCGCGGTCGTAGAACTCGGTCTTATTGTTCCATTCGACTTCGACGCCTACGCCCGCCTTAAAGTTGTCGATCTTATGCGTCGGTACGTCGATTTCTTCGGCGTCGACGCGGATGCCAATATCAAATTGCTTCTCTGCCCAACCCCGCGCATTCAGGTAGCCATCTAGCTGACGCGGGATCTCTGAGCGGGCACCGCCGCCGACGATGATCGCGCTTTTCTTAAGACAGAATGCCCGTAGACAGCCGGTGATATCCTGCCATTGTTCCGGGAAATCACCTGCTAGAATGGCGGCGGCGTGGTTCCATTCCTGAAACCGGAACCGCGCCGCCAGATCGTCGGGGATGATGCCCGCCCTCATGCCAGGCGATATGAACGCAAACGGGATCGGTGGTCAATCAGGACAGTATCCGGATTCGCCTAGCGGGTTGCCAGATGTTGGTCTCCCGTCTCGGCTTCGCATTCACAGGCAAATCAGCAAACGGTCAATCAGGAACCACTTCTTCCAACAAACCCCTCCCAATCCTCGCGCCGATTCAGGTTGGTCCACATTTCCGGGGGCCATTCCACCGGCGCCGAAACGACGACGAATCGTGCGTCTTTCGTCAGCCCGTATATCGAGGCACTGCCCGCCGCCAGCGCCTCTCCGACAGGGCGCTTCGCCTCGCGCCGCAGCGCGCAGGGGAACGGCTCAACTTGAGATCGGCCCTCAACCGGCCGGGCGCACATCGCCCCCAGCGCGTCCGGCGCTTGTGCAAGGGAGGCGGCAAGCCACGCGAGATGCGCCCGCTCGACCAGCGGCATGTCCAGAGCAGTCGCGATCAGCAGCGGCGTGGAAACCTGTTCCAGCGCGGTCAACACGCCGCGCAGCGGGCCGGCGCCGGCGACGGGATCGATGAGCTCGCGAGCGAAACGGGCCGCCCCCGGCGGATGCTCTCGCCCCGGTGCGGTGATCAGGAGGGTTGGGCCGGGCCAATCGAGCCGATCGGCCAGGTACTCAAGGATGAATTGATCGCCGAGCTTCAGCAGTCCCTTGGCGAATCCCATTCGCGAGCCTTCGCCGCCCGCGAGGACCGCAAGCGTGACGTCGCCAGGAACGATCGCTGCGTCAGCCATTCGCGCCGACTTCGGTCTCTTTCGCCACCGTCGTGCGGTCTTCCTTGGCGTTCATGAACGAGTCGTTCTCCGCCGGCTTGGCGCCGATCTCCTTCACCGCCGTGTCGGGGACTTTCTTCAACGGCGTGTATCGCGGGTGGTGCGAGTCCTTGTAGGGATCGTTCTCGCGCGTGTTGTAGCAGCAGATCAGCGACCAGCGCGGGTTGGGGCTCGTGTTGGGCCCCGAGCAATGCAGCGTGTTGGCGTGGAAGAACAGCCCATCCCCCGGTTCCGCCTCGCACAGCACGACCGGCATCCTTTGCATCGCCTCCTTTACGCGCTCGGGATCGGCGCCCGTCTGTCCGCCGAAGCGGCCATGTTCGACGCGCCCCATTCGATGGCTCCCGGTCATCATCTGGATGCAGCCGTTCTCCCGGGTCGCGCGATCCACCGCGATCAGGCAGCTGGCCATGTCCGGCAGCAGGCAGCCGTTCTGGTACCAGTAGCCATAGTCCTGATGCCACTCCCAGGCGCCGCCGACCTGCGGCTCCTTCAGCATCATCTTCGAGTGGTAGTGATAGACTTCGCCGCCGAGCAGTTGTTCCGTCGCGTCCACCACGCGCCGGCAGCGGGCGATCATGCCGTAGATGTCATTGCCCGGGTGGTTCCAAAGCGACAGCTTGCTCACCTTCCCGCCGGCGTCGGAGATGCCGATGCCGTGCTGCAGCATGTTGTGGTCGCTCTTGGCGGTTCGCAGGAGCAGGTCCATCTCCTCGGCGTCGAAGAGCCTTTTCACGAGGAGGTATCCATCACGATGGAATTGCTCGACCTGAGCATCGGAAAGCGGATGCGTGTTGTCGGTAAGGGGGGCGCGGTTCATGGGGACCTCCTGGGTTCTGCACCGGTGGCACCTGCGGGGGCTGCCCATTCAATATAAGCCTGCATCGCGCCGCTGGGAAGATATTTCGCGCGAGGCGCCGCGTGGGCGCGGCGGCTAAACCAGCGGACGTGGAATTTCAGCGCAGGAACCGCCCCCATTGATGTCGATCGCCATTCTCGAACGCATGGTGCTTGGCAATGTGGAACAGGTAGGCCGCCGCCATCGACGGAAGATCCTTGTAGACGTACTCGCCGCCCCAACCTTGCTGCGGCTGCGCGAGCGCCGACTCAAGCAGCCCTACATCGCGAAGGCCGTCATCCTCACCCGGCTCAAGGATGTCCGCGTGGATTTGCAATGCCTCATCGAAAGTTAGGAACAGCGGCTTCATCGCTTCGCGAGCCTCTTGATCGTCTTTCCGTACTCGCGCTTCGTATCGGCCAGCGACTTGCGGAAGAGCTCCTGGCGATCCTTCTCGCTCAGCGGCTCGACAATCAATCTCCGGCCTTCAACCGACACCTTCAGCGGCGTCTCCGTGTCGATATCCAGCAGCTCGCGCAGCGGCCTGTCAATGACCAGACATACGGAGTTGCCCTGCTTAATCAGGTTCCTTATCATTGCTGTCTCCTTTCGTCACACCCCCCCTATGCCCGCACGATGGTATTACATCGGTCATACAACTGTAATACGATAGGGTTTTACCTGTCCACTCGTTTTTCGTGTTGCGCGAGCGAGCGATGAGGCGATTTGTCGGGCCTTTGTGGCGCCTAAAAACGCCGCTTGTTGGCGGCGCTATAAGGGTGGCCGGTCGCTTTGGAATTGCGGCGGTTGGTAGTGGTATACTTTGAAACTCCGGCCCGCTCGCGACTCACGTAAGATACGGGCATGTCGAAGAAGACTAAAACGAAGAAGAATCGCGTGCCTCCGCTCGACTTCAATCAGGTCGCTGCCCTAGTCGCGGCTCGTTCAACGGGGCAGCCGATCCCCAAGGGCATCACGCCCGAACAGGTCGCCGAGTACGACCGGCAAAACGCGGAGCATACCGGCCAGCGTCAAAGCCCGGCATCGGCCTCGGCGGGCAAGACTTGAACCTGATGCTTGGCTTGGACGTCTTGCTCGTTGAGGAACAGCGGGGCGTCCTTGTACATCGGGGCGACCCTGTCGAGCTTGCGCTTGAAGTCTTCGAAGTCATCTGACAGTGCCTTCTCAAAGAAGATCGAGAATCACGAGCATTCGGTGGCCCTGCACTACCTGCACTACAACTTCATCCGCAAGCATCAAACGCTTAAGACCACGCCGGCGGTCATGGCCGGCATCGCGGATCGGCCCTGGACGATGCTTGAATTCGTGGAGATGTTGGAGAAGGAAGAGGCCAAGAGCGGGGGCCGGCTGACCGACTACAAGCCCGCCGCGTCGGTGAAGGCCAAGAAGGGCCTGGACTAGACCCTCAGCGAGCCGCCCCGCGTAGCGGCCCCGACGTCAGGATCACGTAGCCGTTCAGGTCGTGATACATCGCGTGCCGCGACCCGTAGGGAAAGTCCTCGGGTATCTCCAGGACGGGCAGACCCTTCGCGACAAACTCCTCGTGAGTCGCGTCCACGTCATCGACCCAAATTGTGAAGTCCCGTAGGCCGGGATTCTCTTTGCGCGCCGCCAGGCCGCCCCGCGCCTCACCCCGCCAGAGTTGCAGCTTCGACCCGTCGCGGTCCAAGAGGGCCAAGGTTTCGAATTGGTCAGTAATTGTGAACCCCATCCGGTCGCGGTAGAACTCTGCTGCCGCCCGAACGTCCGGTACGGGCAGAGCGGGAGCGATGCGAACGAATCGGGCCGTGTCGGTAACGGTCATGTGACGCCTTCCTGTGCGGCCGAGCTGAAAGAACAGGACGACCCCGAGCGCAACGACCGTCACCAGACAGAGCAGCGCGATCCGGCTTCGCTTGATGAGCGCACGTCTTTCTCGGCCGATCAACTTGATACTTTTTCATTCGCCCCTTCAAAGTATACCACTACCCGGCGGTTGGCCCTTAATGAGGCCGATGGCTTTGATTGGTCGAATATAGGACCCCACCCGGGTGGGGCGCGGCGGCTCAACCAGCGGACGTGGGATTGGCGCAGGAATCGCAATGGCGCTTCTTGGGTTGAGTCGAAAGGACAGGATCTTGCCGGGTCTTCGGCGGTGGGCGGCTGGTTGAGGGTTGGGTTGAGCCGGCGGGTGGCAGGCAAGCCGCTGGGAGGTTAATGGTGGTGCGATGGGGTTCGGATGGAATCTCGATGGTAGTCATGTGGCGCCGTGATGGACGCCTTATGGCGCGGCGGTGGGGTTGCGATGGAGCGCGCATGGGTTTTTGTGCTCAGAATGCGTGTTGGTGTCGGAGAATCGGCAGTGGCTGGATGGAGGACGCGCGATTTCCATGCCGCGGGTGTTGGGCAGCCTGGTGGGACACATGGTTCGACGCGCGCCGAGCGGTGGCTGACGGGGGAGCGGCAGGTCTGGAATGCAGCGAGTCATCTCAGAAAGCGGCCGCCGTTGATGTCGATCAAGGCGCCGTTGGTGAACGCGGACGCGTCGCTTGCGAGGTAGAGGACTGCCATGGCGACTTCGTCGGGGGTGCCGTTGCGGCCGAGCGGGGTCTGCTTGCGGTACTCCGCCATGCGCTCGGGCGTGCTGGCTACTTCGTGGTGACGGGTCTCGATTACGCCGGGCATGACGGAGTTGGTTCGGACTTGCGGCGCTAGCTCGCGCGCCAGCGTGCGCGTGAAGACCTCGAGGCCGCCTTTTGCGGCCGCGTAGGCGCCGGCGCCGTTGGCGCCGCCGGTTTGCGTTGAGAGCGACAGGATGTTGACGATGCTCCCGCGGTTGCTCGCGCGCAAAGCCGGGATGGCGCGGCGTGTCACCAGAAATGCGCTCGTCAGGTTGGCATCAAGCGTGCGCTTCCACAGGTCCAGCGAGCAGTCTTCGATCTTCGAGCGGTCCAGCAGCGCGCCCGCGTTGTTCACCAGGATGTCGAGACCGCCTGCTTTCGCGATCAGAGCATCGACCGCGGCGTTTGCTTGATCCTCGCGCGTGAGGTCCGCCTGCAGGATCATCCCGGAACCGTTGTCGCGCTCGATTTCCGCCAGCGCCGACGCCGCGCCGTCGCGGCTGCTGTGATAGTGAATGCCGACGAACGCCCCCGCGCCCGCCAGTGCCACCGCGATCGATCGTCCAAGTCCCACGCCGGCCCCGCTTACGAAGGCGATGCGGCCCGTTAGATCGAAGGATTTCTCGGGAGTCGACATGCTCGTCAGGAGCTTAATCGAGGCAGGCGGCTTCGGACAGAAGTACAGCGGCAGCGCGCAGGTTTAAGATGCCTTCATGCCACAAAAGGAGTTTCACGTCCAAACCGAGGCCGGGCCGCTCCCTTGTCTGTTGGTCGAACCCGATCAGGGGAACCTCGCCGCGGACCCGGCGCTGCTGCTTTGCTTTTCGTCAATCCGTAGCCAGTCCATCAACGAGGAGCCCTACAACGCCGCCGCGAAACTGTTCGTCGAAGCCGGGCATCGCGCGCTCAGCTTCGATCTGCCGAACCACGGCGATCGCGCCGGTTCTCGCGTCGCTACGGGTCTGAACGGAATGCGCGAAGCGCTCCTTGCAGGCGACGATCCGTTCGCTCGGTTTGTTTCTGACGGCAAAGCGGTTGTGGGCCACGCCTGCGCGTCCGGCCTGGCGCGCAATGGGAATGTTTACGCCTACGGCGTCTCACGCGGCGGGTACTGCGCGATCCGTTTGGCGGCGGCGGAATCTCGCATCGCAGCTGTCGCCGCAATCGCCCCAATCTGCGACTGGCGCGCCCTCACGGAGTTCGCGGCGGTAAGCGACCGGCCCGAAGTCGCATCGCTCGCGCTCGATCGCTTCGCCGATGGTTTTGCAGGCCGCGCCTTGTACGTGGTGATCGGTAATCACGACCAGCGCGTGGGGACGCGACACTGCACCCGCTTCATGCACCGCGTCTTCGAATCCGAATCTTCATCTGATCTGCGGGAGTCGCGGCATTGTTTCAAGGTCGTCACCGAAGCTGAGGCACACGCGGTCGACCCCCGCTACTACCGCGAAGGCGGCGAATATCTCCTCGCTTCGCATCAACCACCCCGCGCGGGACTCTAGCGCTTCGTCGCCTGCCAATCCCCGCGCGCCCGGGGATGAACCGTCACGCTCCTCTCGCGTACCAACGGCGGCGCCCAGCGCCCCGGTTACGACCGATATTCCTCCCGATCGCGATGTTGTCGCGCGTGATACTCGAGAACGCTGTTCCTGCACCAGTCCCATAAACTGCGGCCGCAAGCCTCCGCAGGAGTGTTTCCATCGTTACGGGCGATATACTCATGGGGGTCCGAGAACTCTGTTTCTGACCTCATCCAGCGCCGATGGCTAAAAGGGGGAACGGCCGCTTCGTGGCCACCTCAGTCGCCTCGACCGCTGCCGGTTTCTGATCTCGTCTGCCGAGGCTGCGCCCTCAAAACATGTCCAGGTCCATCGCCACCGCCGACCACTTGTTTGACCGCCCCTGGCGGGCCGGCAGACCCTTCAAGCCGGCGACCGGCCGGGCCCGCCGCTGGAGCATGATCCTGCTGCTCCTGCTCCTCTGCGCGGTGATCGGCGGGTATGGCTATCTCACCGACTCGCAGCGCGTCCGGCGCATGGCGGAAACCTACCTCTCCAACCTTGTCGGGGGCCGCGTCGAAGTAGGGCGGGCAACGCTCTCGGTCTTCGAGGGTCTGCGTCTCGACGATGTGAAAGTCCATGTCGACGACGATTTCTCCGCTCCCGATTCGGTCCTGTTCTCCGCCCAGACCTTCGTCATCAAATACGATCCGCGCAGCATGGTCGGGGGCAGGCTGGAAGCCTCGCAGATCGTGGCTCAAAAGCCGCAGGTCCTGCTCGCCCAGAACCGCCAGACCGGATTATGGAATTACAACCGCCTCGGCAGGGGGCGAGCGCGCAGCCTGCGCCCCAGCTTCCGCCCCAGAGGCAAGCCGCTGGCCCTGCCCGAGGTCCTGCTGCGCAATGCGCGCGTGGAAATCAGCGAGGTCCGCGACACGCGGCTCATCCCCCTTGGCTTCATGGATATCGAAGGCCGGCTTTCCCCCGGGGAGGAAGATCGCTACGCATTTGCGTTGCAGAGCCGCGGCTCCGACCTCGGCCCCAGCGTGAGCGGCTCGGTTTCGCTCGGCACCGGACAGGTCACCGCGCAACTGCATAACTTCGTCTTCGGTCGGGACATTCGCTCGATGCTCCCCGCCGACGTGCGCGACTGGTGGGAGCGCCACGGTCTGTCCGGGGCGCTGGAGATCCCCACGCTCCTGTATACCCCCTCGCGCGGCAGCAGGCCTGCCGGCTTCAAGGTCGTGACCGCTCTCAACGGCGTGACGCTCTCTGTCCCGCCCGAGGAATGGATTGGAGCCCGCGACGTGCGGCGACAGGAACAGGTGCGCGAAGCGCTCTTCGCCGTCAGTGGCCTGTACCGCACCGCCGGATTTGACGTGCAGCCGGGCAGAGAAACCCAGGATGGATCGCGGGAAGCGGCTGCACCGGAGGCTTCGGAAGCTCCCCGCGAAACCATCGATTGCCTGCTGGCGATGCTGCGGCCGCCCGCCATCCGCCTGCGCAACGTCGCCGGCAGCTTCGTCTTCACCCAGGACGGCATTGATGTGAGAGACGTCAGCGGCCGCGTCGAGAATAACGGCCTGAGCATCAGTGGGCGAATCGCAGGCTATCGCCCGGACGCGCCAGTCGAGCTTCACATCGCGTCGCTCGCTTCGGAAAACATCATCATCCCACCTTCGCCGCGATACGTCAGCTCGATGCCTGGCGCCGTGCGCGAGATCTATGAGCAGTTCCGCCCGGAAGGAAAGGGGCAACTCTGGGTCCAGGTGAGCCGGGCCGACAGCGGCGCTAGACCCGAGGTGCGCGGCGAAGTCACGGTGGTCGACGGAAAATTCGTCTTTGGCCGCTTCCCCTACCCCTTGCGCGAAGTAACCGGCCGCATCGGCTTCGGGCCGGATGGTTCCGGGAAAGACCGCGTCGTCATTCACGTGCGCGGCCGCGGGCCGGAGAATGGCCCCAATCGTGATGCGACCATCGCGATCGACAGCTTCGACGGCCACATCGCGCCGCTGGGCCCGGAGTGCGGCATCAACGTGTTGGTAACGGGAAGAAACGTATCGTGCGATTCGGTTTTGCGCCAGGCCTTCGCGCCCGACGTGCAGCAGGCGCTGAAGGTCTTCGACGCGCCGGGGCATGGCGAGTTTCCGAAGTTCCGCGGCGACTTTGACTGCCGCGTCGTTCGTCCGATCGGAAAGCTCAGTCACTGGAGCTTCGACACCGACGTTCATCTCGCCGACGGCAGCGGCTCGCTGGTGGCTTTTCCCTACCCGCTGCGGAACGTGACGGGAGACCTGAAGATCCGCAGCGGCTACGCGGACGTTTCGAACTTGACGATGAAGCAGGGTGACGCCTCCGTGATCGTGAATGGTCGCGTCGCGTTCCACCCTGAGCCGCCGGCCTCCGCGCAACCCGGCCTCGTATCGCACCCGCCTGAGTTTCGGACAATTCTCGACGTGACCGTCCGCGGTATGGCGCTGGATGACACCCTCATCGCATCGCTGCCGCCGGACCGCAGGGAGTTGCTGCAGAAGCTGGGCATCCAGGGGAAACTTGACGTGGACGGCAAGCTGTTCAGCCCGGACAAGCCGGATCGCGCTGCGACACCGCCCACAACCCCTTCAGAGACAGCGCCGCTCGATTATGCCTTCGACATGACATTGCGCGAGGGCACGCTTCAGCCGGGCGGGGGTGAATTCAAGGCGGATGCCGTGTCCGGGAATTTTCATCTGACGCGCGAGGAACTTCAGATCAAGAAGGTTGAAGCAAAGCGCGACAAAGCGGTCTTGGCCGCGAGCGGCGCGCTCGGCTGGTCAGGGACGCCGCGGCTTAAACTCGAGGCGACCGCCAAAGATCTAACGCTCGACGCGCCGCTCTACTCCGTACTGCCGCCGTCCGCCCGCTCTTCCTGGGATGAGCTTCGGCCGCAGGGGTCGATTGACGCGGCGCTGAGTTATGACGGAGCAGTTGGACGGCATGCGGAGAGCACCGAGCCTTCCCCCTCTTCCGCATCGACGCGCGAGAGCGGAAAAGGGCTGCAACTCGTTCTGAAGCCCAGGCAGTTAGCCGTAACGCCGAAGACCGTCCCCTATAAGCTGGAGGAGGTTACCGGCACCGTGACCGTGAACTCCCAGAAGGTCACCCTCGATGAAATCACTGCGCATCACGGCGAGGCGAAGATTGCCGTTTCCGGCAGCGGCGTCCCTGGCGCCCGGCCCGTCTGGGACCTGAAGCTTTCCGGCAAGGAAGTCGCGGTGGACGACGATTTCCGCCGGGCGCTCCCGACCACCCTCTGTGGCCTTGTCGAAGCCCTGAAACTGCAGGGCAAGGTCGGCTTCGACATCTCCAGGCTTCACTACCGTTCTGGCGAATCGGCAGCGGCCCCGGCCCCGGCGTCGCAGCCTGCCGCCAAAGCTCCTGCGACAACCCGCAGCAACGATTCCGATCCCGAAATTGACCTGACCGCGACGCTCGCGCTGAGCGGCGCCCAACTGGACGTCGGCGTCCCGCTGTCGGAGGTGATCGGTCAACTCGACCTCGACGCGTCGGTGCGAAATGGCCACCTCGACAAGCTCAAAGGCACGATCGCCTCTGACTCGATGACGCTCGCGGGACGCTCGCTGCGCCACTTCAAGGCCGCGCTGCTCAAGCCAGTCGACAAAAGCGAGCTGCGCGTCGCGAAGATGCAGGCGGAGCTGGCCGGCGGGGAAATGGCCGGCGATGTCAGCATCTCCTATCCCGAGAATGCGCCCTCGCGATACAACGTCGGCCTCGTCGTCCGCAATGCAGACGTGACGGAGCTGGCCAAGGAGACAGACAAGAACGTCGAGGCCCGCCTCACCGCAAGCCTGTCGCTGGAAGGAAGCTGGGGCGATCCGACCGCCCGCCGCGGCCGGGGCGACGTGGTCGTGGACGGCAAAGGGATGTATCGCGTGCCCCTGGTCCTCGGGCTCCTGCAGGTGACCAACCTTGCGCTGCCGGTCTCGGGCCCGTTCAACGAAGCCACCGCCGCCTACAGCCTCGAAGGCCAGCGCGTCAACTTCGAGAAGATCGAGCTCAAGAGCGACACCATGCTAATGACCGGCGGCGGTCACCTCGACTTTGAAAACAAGCAGGTGCGCCTCAGCTTCGTCACCGACAATCCCGGCGGCCTCAAGCTCCCGTTCCTCAACGACCTCTGGCAAGGCGCCCGCAACGAAATGCTCCGTATCCACGTGCGCGGAACCATCCAGGAGCCCAAGGTCGCCGCCAGCAGCATGGGCACGTTCACCACGACAGTGGACGAAGTCTTCAAAGGCGATGCGCCGGAGAAGAAGCGCAAAGCGAAGTAGCAATGGAACGCTGCTGCTCCTCTCAGCGCTGATCCTCTCATCGCCCGCGCATCGAGTTTCAGCCCTTCATCGCCTCGCACGCCCCGCGTTATCCTGCTCGACATGAAATACCGCAGGCTCGGCCGGACCGGCTTGAAGGTCTCCGTCATTGGGATGGGCACCTGGCAGTTCGGCGGGGAATGGGGCAAGCAATTCTCGCAGGACGAAGTGGATCGCATGTTCGCCCGCGCTCGCGAATTGGGGATCAACCTGATCGACACCGCCGAGTGCTACGGGGACCACACATCCGAAGCGTTCATCGGCAACACGATCCGGCGCGACCGGCAGAAATGGGTGGTCGCTACCAAGTTCGGCCACAAGTTTCACGGCTACATGCAGCGCACCGAGCCGCGCTCGCCGCAAGATGTGCTGCAGCAGTTGGAGGACTCGCTCCGTGCCCTGCAGACCGACTACGTCGACCTGTACCAGTTTCATTCGTGGGGCGACAAGGATTTCTACAACACCGGCGTCTGGGACGTGCTCGCCGCCCAGAAGCGCGCCGGGCGGATTCGTCACATCGGCAACTCCATCAGCAGCAGCAGCGCAAACCTCGGCCAGGCGGAGGCATGCGAGCGCGCCGGCGTCGAAGCGATCCAACTCGTCTACAACCGGCTCGACCGCACGCCCGAGCAGCGCGTGCTGGCACTTTGCCGGGAAAAGGACCTCGGGGTGTTGGCGCGCGTGCCGCTGGCGAGCGGCTATCTCACAGGAAAATACAAGCCCGGCGCCACCTTCCCCGAAGACGACGTCCGCCACCACCAGGAGCAGCAGAAGATCGACGAGCGGCTCAAGGAGGTGCAGCGCATTGCTCGTGAGGAGGTGCCGCCCGGGCAGGACATGGCGCAATGGGCGCTGGCGTGGTGCCTGAGACATGAAGCCGTCAGCGCCGTCATTCCCGGCTGCAAGAGCGTCAGGCAAGTCGAGGACAACGCGAAGGCCACCGATCTCGTTCCTGAGGAACACCCGCAGGCTTGGCGCGACTGAGGCAAGTCTTCTCCAGCCCTGCGCGCCCGTTATCGCTGCCTCGCTTCAAGCGGATAAACTAGTCCCGGTGAAGATCGCGCTGGTCATTCTGCACGCCGACCCAACCCGCGGCGGCGCGGAGCGCTACACCCTTGACCTTGCCCGCGCACTGCGCCGCCGCGGCAATGAAGTCACCTTGCTCGCATCAAGCTTCGCCGATGGCTTGCTCACTTCAAATGATGTTCTGCTTCCCGCCCGCGCTCCGACCCGCCTGGGCCGCTATCTGCGCTTCCTCGACACTCTCGACGAGCACTTCGCCGCCAGCCGCTATGACATCGTTCACGCGATGCTCCCGGTGCGGCGGTGCGATGTCTATCACCCTCACGCCGGCATCGCGATCGAAGCGGTGCAGACCGGGCACCTCAAGCATGCCAGCCCCGCCAGCCAGTTCCTCGCGCGGGCGGCCAACCGCATCAACCTCAAGCGGCAGCGCTTCGCCGCCATCGAGAAACAACTCCTCACAGGCCCGCACCCGCCCGTGGTTCTGTGTCTCTCGGAATACATCAAGCGCACGGTGTTGCGCCACTATTCATTGGACGAAGCGCATCTCGCAACCCTGTTCAACGCGACGGATCTCGACAAGTTCAATCCGGCGGCGCGGCCTGACGCCGGCGCCGAGATCAGGCGGCGGTTCGACATCGCTCCCGGCGCCGTCGTCGCGCTGATGATCGCCCAGGATTTCGAGCGCAAGGGACTGCGCGAAGCGATTCTCGCGATCGCGCAAGCGCAACAGGACCGGCTCACGCTGCTGGTCGTGGGCAAGCAGGATCCGGAGCCGTACAAGCGACTGGCGGAACGCGAGGGGGTGGCGGGGCAAATGCGATTCGCCGGCGCAACCGACGATCCCTACCCCTTCTATCGCGCCGCCGATTTCTTCGTCCTGCCGACGCGTCACGACCCCTGCAGCCTGGTGGTCCTCGAAGCGCTCTCCATGGGCCTGCCGGTGATCAGCACGGCCTCCAACGGCGCGTGCGAGATCATGACCAACGGTGTCCACGGGTTTGTCCTTCCCGATCCATCCGATGTCGCTGCTCTATCCGATGCGCTGCGAGCAATGCTCGACGATGTCCGGCGGCAACAGATGTCCAACGCTTGCCTGTACCTGCGGCCGCAACTCTCGTACGAGCGTCACCTCGACCGCCTGCTGGAGATTTACCGCAGCGCTGCGCGTGCCTGACAGTCGTGCGCCCTCTCGCTTCCGCTCCCATCGCCGGTCGCTACAATCCGCTCGCCAGGTGGAGGCAGAGGCAGCGGCATGCACGAGAATTTCACCGATCGCGCGCGGCGTGCCCTCACCCTCGCCAACCAGGAGGCGCAGCGCCTCGCTCACGATCACATCGGCACCGAGCACCTCCTGCTCGGCATTGTCAAAGAGGGCAGCGGCCTCGCCGCCATCGTTCTTCAGCAATTCCGGATTGATCTCACCACCGTGCGCCACGAGGTCGAGAAGCTCGGACATGGGCCCAGCCGCACGTCGCCCCTGAAGCTCGAGCACACCGAGCGCCTGCGCCGCGTGCTCGACTACGCCCAGAGCGAGGCGGCCGCCCTTTCCCACAACTACGTCGGCACCGAGCACCTGCTTCTTGGACTGTTGCAGGAGCCCGAAGGCACCGCTGCCAGGGTGCTCGCCAAGCTCGACCTGAAGCTGGATCTTGTGCGCGCCTCGGTCCTCAATCTGCTGGGAAAGGCGCCGCTCAGCAAGGAGCCGTTGCTGACGCAGGCGATGAACGATCTCGCCCTGCACCTCGCCGACCACCCGATCGAGCCCGAGACCGCCCGGCGCATCGCCGACGCCCTGATCAACGCCGGCTGGCGCCCGCAGCAATAACCCAACGCAACGCTGCGGCTCCGTTGTCTCAAGAGCCAAAACCCCCTCTACGCCTCCAGAATCCATCCGACCGCCATCGGAGCTCCATCTCCTTCCCATCAACGCCCCATCAAAACTCCATCTCCGACCCGTAAACCTCCCATCAAAACGCCATCTCCTTCCCACCGGCGTACCATCGAAACTCCAAACCTCCTCCACCGGCCCGCCACCTCACAACCACGCCTCCGCCGCGTACTTCCCGCCTCATCACCAGAAATCCGCCGCGAAAAAGTACGACAACCCCCCAAACAAACCCCAAGCGCCGCGACCGGCGTCTGCCCTCTCACCTCGCGCCGCTCGATGCCGTTTCCCCGCGCGCAATCGCGCTGCCACATTCCGGGCATCGCGCCGGCCCTGCGGGCTTCACACCATTGCTCATCAGGCGTTCGTACTGCTTGAGTAAATTAGATCCCGCTTCGCCCCATACCCCACCCCCGGATCTGCACCATGGGCTGGGTTGCCGGGCTCGCTTGGACCGGCTAGCCTCGTCGCATGGGGCAATTTCCTGACGTAATCAAACGCCTGATCGATCGATTCAACCAGCAGTCCGATCAGATCCGCTCGCCAGACTACAACGAAACGCTGCTCCGCATCGACTTCATCAACCCCCTGATGCGCGAGCTCGGGTGGGATATGGACAACCAACAGGGTTTCGCCGAGCAATACCGCGAGGTCGTTCACGAAGACCGCGTGAAAGTCGCCGGACAGACCAAGGCGCCTGACTACTCTTTCCGTATCGGCGGGCAGCGCAAGTTCTTCCTCGAAGCGAAGAAGCCGGCCGTCGATATCAGGAACAACTGGGAGCCCGCATACCAACTGCGCCGTTACGCATGGTCCGCCAAGCTCGCCTGCAGCCTGCTGACCGATTTCGAAGAACTGGCGATCTACGACGCCCGCATCCAGCCCAAGCAGCTTGAAAAAGCCTCTGTCGCGCGGCGCGAGTTTATCCGTTACACCGACTATCCCGACCGCTGGGAATTCCTTAACGGCACGTTCTCCAAAGACGCCGTCCTCAAAGGCGAGTTCGACCGCTATTGCGAGTCAAAAAAGGGCCGCGGCGCCCAGCTTTTCGACGACGCCTTCCTGACCGAGATCGAAGACTGGCGCAAAAGCATCGCCGCCAGTCTCGCCCGGCGGAACGAAGCCCTCGACGAACCCGCCCTCAACTTCGCCGTGCAACGCATCATCGACCGCATCATCTTCCTCCGCATCGCCGAAGACCGCGGCACCGAGACCGTTGGCCAGCTTCAAGCCCTGCTCAATGGCGATTCGGTCTATCCGCGCCTGGTCACACTCTTTAACCGGGCCGACGAGCGCTACAACTCCGGCCTGTTCCACTTCGTGAAGGAAAAGGATCGCGACGAGGCCCCCGACACGCTCACCCCCACATTGGAGGTCGAAGACAAGACGCTCAAAAGCATCATCAAGGCCCTCTACTACCCGCAGAGCCCCTACGAGTTCACGATGGTTTCTGCCGACATCCTTGGCAGCGTCTACGAGCGGTTCCTCGGCAAGGTCATCACCCTCACCGCCGGCCACACCGCGAAGATCGAAGAGAAGCCCGAAGTCCGCAAGGCGGGCGGCGTCTACTACACGCCGACCTACATCGTCGATTACATCGTCAAGAACACCGTCGGCAAACTCCTGGAAGGCAAAACGCCCAGGGAAGCCGTCAAGCTCACCGTGCTCGATCCCGCCTGCGGCTCGGGCTCGTTCCTGATCGCGGCGTATCAGTTCCTGCTCGACTGGTACCTCGCCCAGTACACCGCCGCCGACCCGGCAAAGCGCGCAACGGGGAAAGGGGCCGTGCTCCGTCCCGACCCCGCCGGCGACTGGAAGCTCACCATTGCCGAGCGTAAGCGCATCCTGCTCGACCACCTCCACGGCGTCGACCTCGACGGACAGGCCGTCGAAGTCACCAAGCTCAATTTGCTCCTAAAATGCCTCGAAGGTGAGACCAGCCAGACCCTCGGCTTCGAACAACGCCTCTTCCGCGAACGCGCCCTGCCCGACTTGGGAAAAAACATCCTGTGCGGCAACAGCCTCATTGGCACCGACATCATCGGCACCGATGCGTGGAACGCGATGAGCGCGGAGGAACAGCGGCGGGTCAATCCATTTGATTATGAACGTGCGTTTCCGCAGATCTTCAAGAACAAGAAGGACGGCGGGTTCGACGCGGTGATCGGGAATCCGCCTTACATTCGCATGGAGGAGTTCAAGACGCTCAAGATGTATCTCGCGCGCACGTACGCATGCCACGACGAGCGCTCGGATCTTTACGCGTACGTAATGGAACGGAGCCACAACCTCATTAAGAAGGGGGGCGTGTTCGGGATGATCGTCTCGAACAAGTTCGTGCGGGCCAATTACGGCAAGCCGCTGCGCGCGAGCCTTGCGCAACTCGCACGCCCGACGGATATCGTCGACTTCGCGGGACTTCCCGTCTTCACAGGCGCGACCGTGCGGACATTAATCTACATCGCCGAGCGCGCCCAAGGCGACACGGCCACGCGCTACACGCCGCCCACTACTCGCGACCGTTTCCCCGCGATCGTAGCGAAGTCCCTCACCGTTCAGGCGGACGTCGCCGAACGAAGCTACACGTTAGAGCAAGGGTGGTACGAGCAGCCGGAATGGTCATTCGCACGCCCGAACGTGACGGCGCTAATGCGCCGATTGGCATCGCATCAGAAGCTGGGCACGTACGTTGATGGGCAAATCTGCATGGGAGTGAAATCCGGTTTAGGCGACGCGTTCGTGATCTCACGCGGCGTGCGCGACGCGTTGGTTGCCGCCAATGCACAGGCGACCGAGGTGATTAAACCTCTTGTGAATGGCCGCGACATCCGGCGCTACTGTCTCGAACCCCAAAATCAGTTCCTTTTGTACATGACGCACGGCATTAACATCGCCCGCTACCCATCTGTTGAGGCGCACCTCCGTCCATTCAAGGCGGCCCTTCAAGCGAGGGCGACGCAACAGGAATGGTACGAACTGCAGCAACCGCAGGAACGATTTTCTGCTTTGCTCGACGGGCCGAAGATCATTTTCCCGGACATCGCCACGCACCCGCGGTTCGCCCTCGACGACGAGGGTTACTACGGCACAAACACCGTCTATTTCATTCCACGCACCGACCGGGCGCTTCTCGGGCTACTCAACTCCAAGCTCGGGTTCTTCTACTTTCAGCAGGTCTGCGCCGGCCTTGAAGGGGGCGACGAAGTCTATCTGCGCTTCTTTGGCCAGTACCTCGAGGGGTTCCCAGTCGCAGAGGCGGTCAAAGGCGAATCGCGCCGTCTTGTCTCTCTCGTCGACATCATGCTCTCCCTCCACACCCGTCTCGCTGCCGAGCAACTGCCGCAACGGCGGGAGCAGGTTCAGCGGGAAATCGACGCAACCGACCGGCAGATCGACCAGCTCGTCTACCAGCTATACGGCCTGAGCGACGCCGAGATTCGCATCGTCGAGGACGCGACCAAGTGAGTGGAAGGATGAACAAAAGGTGGCGCGAATTCTTCCCCACCTCACCGCAAGACCGCGCTGTGCGGTGCGGCGTTGTCCGATGGCAAAACCCCCTTCGACGAAGCGGTGCTAAAACGCTACGGAGTGGACAGCCTGCCCGGCGAGAGTCAGGTCGTGTGACACTCGTTCGAGCAGTAGTGGCAGCCATTGGATTGGCTGTAGCTCTTCTTGGCTTCCGAATAGCCGCTTTGCAGGTGCTGAACTCGCCGAAATAGAGGCGATTGGATGCCTCCGGCATGCGCGAACAGCGGTCAAGCCCCTCACCGTGCAGGAAATCCTCGATGAGGAGCACGTGAAGAAGATGTGACAGTTACGCGGAGATGGGAAACGCGGTTACGGATGGTATAGACTTCGGAGGCTTGTTACCGGAAGGAACTACATGTCCAATGGCGAACAGGGTTTCGATTGGTCTGCCGTGATTGCCCGATGTCTCGCGTATCTCTGTCTCAAAAACTCAAAGTACGCCGATTCCCCCTTGTTGGAGCAGGCCGCTTTCCTTGAACGGCTGGGACTTCCGTTGAGTGATCGTGCCGATGTTCTCGGAAGCTCGCGAGAAGAATCAAACGGGACGGGTCCAATTCCTTGGCGGCAGGCGATTCGGCCATCCTCACCGCTCTACCAGCTTCAGCGTCGCCGCCAGGGGCTCGGCCTGCGACCGCCAGAGCTTCACCTACAACGCCGTTGGGTAAGCGAAGGGCATGACCCGACCAGCACGGAACCAGCCACGCCTATAGCTTCAAGATGCTGGGAACGGAGATCAAGGACGTCGCCACGCTCAGCGGAATCCTCGTTCGGTGATATGACGATGCCTCGGCCACTGCGAACGCTCTACAGGTCGACGCCCACCTGGCGCTTTGCTGTTCTGGCTTTCCTTCGCGGTGGGGACCGTCGTCAACACCCTCCCGAGCGTCAACCGCCGCGCCGCCAGCGAAAAACAATCCCGGCTTCGCCCCAGATGAAACCGCCTCGGGGGACCGAAAGGGCGGGGCGCCGGATCACGCCCAGCATGCTCTGTCTCGACCCTCTGAATCCGCTCATTTTACCCGGCGCGCGATTTCGCCGCAGGGTGTAGATGATGAGGGATGTTGACGTGCCAATCGCCACGGAAGGTGATGCGGGCCGCCTTCCACCTTGCGAGCCAGAGCCTTCCGAAGTACTCGTGCAAGTTCAGCCGCAAGGACTTCACTCTGCCGCAGTTATTCGCCTACCTGGTGGTCAAGGAGCAGATGAAGCGCAGCTACCGCGGG
>JBBRCX010000085.1:0-19795 GCA_038204465.1 Tepidisphaerales bacterium
GGCGCTCAAAATCGGTCTGATGGGTGGAACGCATTTTCAACTCGGCCAGCATTGGAAGACACATTTCGAAAAGGAACACGCGAAGGCCGGAGGCGCGATTTCTGTCGGCAAACTGCGCGAGTGGCAGAACGCGCCGAAGCCGATGGGCCTTCCCGCCGAGGTGCAGAACGTCGTGATTCTTGCGTTCGCTGCGCAGACGAATCGCGCGTTTTACCAGCACGGCGCGGCCATCACGCCGGGACTGGAGAAGCTGGAAAACGACCTCGAACTCCGCGAGGAGAAGCTTCCGACGGAAGGCGTGTGGAAAACTGCGCTGGAGCGCGCCAGCCACATTTTCGGCCTCACGCCGTCGCCGTTGCTCAATGCGGCGAATCTCGCCAAATTCTGCGGCGACACGCGCGCCGCCGCTGCCGTCGCCGCGCCCAAAGCCGGGGCGCTGGTGAAGCAACTGCGCAGTGTGCCACCGGCATTCATCAGCGGCGATCCGACGAAAACGCCACGCATGGAGACCGCGGTGGAGGCCGTCTCCACGCTGAACCTCATCACGCAGCACGACGGCGCCGTGCTCGTCGAACAGTTCGGCACAGTTCCACTCTCCGCGACGCCGACAGCAATCGGCACGAGTCTGAGCAGCGCCGAGACAATCACGGCCGGGCTGCAAGGAATGAGCTGGGATATTCTCGACGGGCTGCATTCCGCCACTGGCGAGCACGCGGCCACGGCGCAAAGCATCCTGACAGGTGTGAGCGAAGCGCTCGCCAGCTACGAACAAGCCAATCCGCTCAAGACCCGCTTGCACGACGCGCAGAAAGCAGCGGTCGCCTTGCTCAAGGCGATGGCGACGAAACCCACGCCGCCGGTCGTGATCACACCGCCCGACGTTCCTCCGATCGTAGTCGTCCCGCCTTCCGTCACGCCGGCACAAGACGAGGTGGTGCTCGTCATGCCCGCCGAATGTTCTGCCCTGCTCGCGAAGCACAAGGATGTGAGTCTCGATCTCGCTGCGGGAACACTCACCATCCCGGCCACTGGTCGGACGTTCAAGCTGAGGATCGTGACTCAAAGCTAGACGCCCACGATGCCGGTGATCACTCCATCCCAGGTGCGTGCGCAGGTGGCGGCGATTCGGCGCAGGCTACCGGATGCGACGGTGATTGGTTTGCAGGCGCCTGGCGACTGGCAGGGCGGTGCGGAAGTGGCGTGCGGGGGAACGACCTTCCGCGTCGAGCCATGCGTCTCGGATTTGCAGATGCGCGAAGCTTTGCTGCGCCACAGCGGGCAGCCCGTGGTGCTGCTCACCGAGATGGACGAAAGCAGTCTCAGCGACGATGTGGTCATTCGTCTCACTAAGCGTCGCCTCTTCCCGCTCAACCGGCGCGAGATGCTGCGAGAGTTGTTCCAGGCAAAATCGCTCGATCCGCAATTGCTAAGCTGGAGCTGGCTGGTCGGTGCTTTGACCGAGCGAATGCCGGAGAGTGGCTTTCCTCCAGTCCCCGGCGGAACGCTCGATGTGGAAACTGTCTGGGGTGTTCTGCTGAAACTTTACCTCGGGCTGAATGAGGCCCGGCCCGACCTCGAAAGTTTCCTCATGTGGACGCTGACGAGCGAGAGTCTGGCCGCGATGGATGCGGTAGCCGCGGAGTTTCGCGCCGACTTGGAACGCTGGTTGGAAGAGGGCTTGGGCAAGGCGGGGACATTTGTTTTCGCCGCGATTCGCGCCGGGCGTGGGGCCGATCTCGCACCGCTCGGACTGGCGCTCGGGGTGATCTACGCGAGCGGCGCGCAGGACGCGGCCTTGCGCGATGCCGCGGTGCGGCTTGAGGCGGTCTTCGCCGGAAAGAAAATCCCAACCGACGCGGCGGAGTCATGGGCAACCGCTGCTGCTGCGGTGATCCGAAAGGTTTTTCACACTCGCGGTGAGCCTGCCGGACGCACCCTGCTGGACCGCGTGGATGTCATCCTTAATGAGCTGCGCATCGGTGGCTCGGCTGCGCTCAGCGACTACTCCCCTAGTGGTTTCGAGGCCCGACTCGGCGCGTTGGCGGACGCGTTCACGTCCGCACTCGACCATCCGGGCACTCAAGCCATGACCGCAGTGACCAATGCGCTGGCTTCCGTCGAGCATCACTTCCTCGCCGCCCTTTCGCACGCACGCATGGCGCGCTGCCGGATGGCACTGCGCCTGATCCGCTGGTTGCACATGCGGGATAACGCTCCAGCGGCGAATCTCGCGGCATCCGCGACCGACTACGTGAACGACGGCGCTTTCGTGGATTGGGGCCGGCACGCGCTTTTCGCAGGCGACGGAAATCTCCAGCTCGCACGCGCGTTCACCCGAATCGTTGAACGCGCAGGCGAGAAGCGCGACGCGGGCGACCGCAATTTCGCGGAGAAGCTCGCTGCGGCGCTTTCGACCAACGAACACGATGCCGGACTGCTCGGTATCGAATCGGTGATGAAGGAAGTCGTCGCGCCGCTGGTGGCGCACGCTCCGGTGCTCGTCATCGTGATGGATGGGATGAGTCACGCTGTCTTCCGCGAACTGCTTCCGGATCTCACGCGGCGCGGCTGGCGTTCGCTCGGCCACGCCGCGGACCGTTTGCCCAGACCCGTGCTTGCGGGACTGCCGAGCATCACGGAAATCTCGCGCCGTGCGCTGCTGACCGGCGCGTTGGACTACACCTCGCTGCTCGATGAGGCGTCTGGATTCGAAAAGCTGGGCGAGTTGCTCGGCCTGCCCAAGAACTCGCGCCCACAGCTCTTTCGCAAAGGCGAACTGACAGAAATCGGTGAAACGGGTCTGCCCGACAAAATCCAGCAAGCTATCGCGCAAACCAAGAACCGGCTGGTCGGCGCAGTCGTCAACGCGATCGACGACTACCTGCTAAAAGGCGATCAACTCGCGGTGACGTGGGATCTGGCGCTGCTCCCGGCGCTCGATCAATTGCTCCACGCCGCGCGCGATAGCGGGCGCATTGTCGTCCTGGCCAGCGATCACGGTCACGTCATCGACCGCGAAACGGAGTTGCGCAAAGCGGAAGGCAGCGACCGCTACCGCCCTGACGATGCGAAGCCCGCAGCGGGTGAGTTGGTTTTTCGCGGAGCGCGAATTCGCGCCGCGACAGGCCACGATTCCGTCATCTTGCCGATCACCGAACGCCTTCGCTACGCGGGAAAAAAGAACGGCTATCACGGCGGTGCGACACCGCAGGAAGTCCTCGCTCCGCTGGCTGTGCTCACCACCCTCACGAAGATTCCAGCAGGGTGGGACGAGTTGCCGCCCTACGAACCTGCCTGGTGGAGCAGCCAGCCAGCACCAGTAGCTGCGCCGGTCTCGATGGTCACCAAGCCAAGAAAGGCGTCATCCGATCTGCCGCTTTTCGATTTTGCAAAAGGCGGCGCGACACCGACCACCGCACACTGGACCGACGCGCTGCTCGCCTCAGATATTTTCCTCGCGCAGCAGAAATTCGCCGGGCGCACACCGCTCGCAAAAGCTTCCATCCGAGCGTTCCTCAGCGCGCTGGAAGAGCGTGGCTTCACCATCCTTCGCCCCACGCTTGCGCAGAAGCTTGGTCTGCCGTTGCTCCGCGTTGGCGGTCTGGTCAGCACGATGCAGCGAGTCCTCAACGTGGATGGATACGATGTGCTCGCGTTCGAGAGCGAGGCCGACACCATCCGTCTCAATCTGGATCTGCTGAAAACGCAGTTCGAGATCAAGTAGCCCATGATCAGCCCGCAACGCCGCATCGAAATTTTGGACGCCCTGCGCCGCGGCACCGTGCCCCGGCGTGGCCTTGGGGCGTTCGCGGTGGGCCTGGATCGCTTTGAAGGCGCGCTCGTCACCGAACTGGATCGCGTCGCGGCCGGGGGCAGTGTGTTCAAAGCGGTCCGCGGGGAATACGGCTGCGGCAAAACATTCTTCGCACGCTGGCTGCAAGAACGCGCGAAGGAGCGAAACTTCGCCACAGCCGAAGTGCAAATCTCCGAAACCGAGACACCCCTGCACCGGCTCGAGACCGTGTATCGGCGGATGATCGAGCGCCTCACCACCCGCGCGGCCGAGAGCGGCGCATTTCGCTCGATCATTGAGTCGTGGTTCTACGCACTCGAAGAGGATGTGATTTCAGCCGGTTCGGTGAAACCCGAAGATGCAGAAGGTCTGCTGCGTGCAACCAACGCCCTGATGGAGCGCCGGCTCGAAGCGATTTCACGCACCGCGCCCGCCTTTGCCGCCGCGCTGCGCGGGTATCGCGAAGCTCTTGCTCGCGGAGACCAACCGGTCGCCGACGGTCTTCTCGCGTGGCTGGCGGGCGAGCCGAATGTTTCCGCCGCCGCAAAGCGCGGCGCGCTGCTCAAGGGCGACGTCGATCACTTCGGCGCACTGGCTTTTCTCCAAGGACTGCTGCTCCTCCTCCGCGACTCCGGCCACGCTGGGCTCGTGCTCGTGCTTGATGAGGTCGAAACCCTCCAGCGCGTCCGCACTGACACGCGCGAGCGCGGTCTGAACGCACTGCGACAGTTCATTGATGAAATTGACGCAGGACGTTTCCCCGGCCTTTTCCTCGTTATCACTGGCACGCCCGCATTTTTCGATGGCCCGCAGGGTGTGCAACGCCTGGCTCCACTTGCGCAGCGGCTGCATACAGATTTCCAGACCGAGGCGCGTTTCGACAACCCCCGTGCGGTGCAGATTCGCCTGCCTGGCTTCTCGCGGGACTCACTCCGCGAAGTGGGGCGCAGGGTTCGCGACATCTTCGTCGATGGCGCGGCGCAATCGGTCCGCGTGCAACAACTCGCCGTGGATGCACTACTCGACCGTCTTGCGGAAGGTGTGGCGGGGAAACTTGGTGGAAAAGTCGGCATCGCTCCGCGGCTCTTTCTCAAGAAGCTCGTCGCGGACGTTCTCGACCGCATTGACCAGTTTGCCGACTTCGACCCCGCTCAGCACTACGCGCTGACGCTCGACCAAACCGAACTCACCGAGGAAGAGCGCAACGCCGTGCCCGCAACTTCGGTGGACGACATTCCGCTTCGGTTGTGAACGCTTTTGACCGGCTGCACCCGTCCCTCCAGCACCATATCGTGAACACGCTGGGCTGGTCGGGACTACGCCCGCTGCAAGAAACTAGCATCCCGCCGATCCTCGAAGGCCACCATGCGCTAGTCATCGCTCCTACCGCCGGGGGTAAAACGGAATCGGCGGTTCTTCCCGTGCTTTCCCGGGTGCTCACTGAACGCTGGTGCGGTTTGAGCGTGATCTATGTCTGCCCGTTAAAGGCACTGCTGAACAACATCGCCGCGCGGCTTGAGAAGTATTTCAGCATGGTCGGCGAACGCTGCGCGGTCTGGCACGGAGACATCCCGCAGTCCGAAAAAGATCGCATCCGCCGGTCCCCGCCGACCTGCCTGCTCACCACGCCCGAGTCGCTTGAAGTGCTGCTCATTTCCTCGAACCCGGCTTCGCGCGAACTGCTCACGTCGGCCAGGGTGGTGATCGTTGACGAAGTGCATGCTTTCGCGCGCGATGACCGGGGCTGGCATCTGCTTGCCGTGCTCGAACGCATCACGCGACTCACGGGGCACGAACTCCAGCGCATCGGGCTTTCGGCGACCGTGGGCAACCCCGAGGATTTGCTCGGCTGGCTCGCCGGCCATTGCTCTGGCGAGCGCACTGTCATCCGCAGCGAGAGCGCGGGCACCGTTGCCACGGATGTTCAACTCGACTTCGTGGGCACTCTCGACAACGCGGCGACGGTCATCGCGCAGCTTTACCGCGACGAAAAGCGACTTGTCTTTTGCGACAGCCGGAGCCGGGTCGAGCGGCTTGCGACATTGCTCGATGAGCGTGGTGTAAAGGCATTTGTCTCGCACAGTTCCTTGAGCGCAGCGCAGCGCCGGGAGGCCGAACAAGCGTTCGCTCACGGCGACGCGTGCGTCATCCTCGCGACCAGCACACTCGAACTTGGGATCGACGTCGGCGACCTCGATCGCGTCATCCAGATCGACGCCCCTCCAAGCGTCGCGTCCTTCCTCCAGCGGCTCGGTCGCACCGGACGGCGCGCTGGGACAACACGGAATTGTTTGTTTCTAGTAACCGATGACCTTGCGCTGCTGCGATGCGCTGCCGTCCTTGCGCTTTGGGAGCGTGGATTCGTCGAGCCGATCCTCCCGCCGCGCGAACCGCTCCATCTTTTCAGCCAGCAACTCATGGCCCTCGCGCTGCAAGAGCGAGGTATTGGTGTAAACGACTGGCCTGCGTGGATCGGCCGACTGCCTCCTTTCCGTCGGATGCCGCCCGAAGAAACCGCGGCCATCGTGGCGCATCTCCAGGCTCAAAGCATCTTGTTCAATGATGGAGGCATTTTGTCTTTCGCCGCTGAAGGCGAAGCAAAATACGGCCGCAAACATTTTCTTGAACTCGTTTCCATTTTCACCAGCCCACCGGTTTTCTCCGTCCTCCATGGACGCGACGAAATTGGCACCGTCGAACAATGCTCGCTGACCGCGCAACCCGATCACCCAGCCGTGCTCGCTCTCGCCGGCAGGAACTGGGAAGTGACGCATGTGGACTGGGCGCGCCGCATCGCTTATGTGCGCGCGACCGCCGCACGGGGGAAAAGCCGCTGGCTAGGCGCGCGCTCTGGTATGAGCTTTGAACAGGCACGCAGCGTCAGTGCGCTGCTGGCAGGCAGTGATGTCTCGCCTCGCTGGTCGCGGCGAGCCTCTGACGCACTGGCTGCTTTGCGCGAGGATGCCAATGCGCGCGGAACCGCGACACCGACCGTAACGCGGAATCCTGACGACGAAGACCTCGAATGGTGGACATATGCCGGCTTCAGCACAAACCGCCTCCTTACTGACGCCGGTTCCCAACTGATCCATGCGGAAGCCGTCGGCGATGACTTCAAGGTTACGTTCTCACGAGCGACGACGGTCCAGCAACTTCACGCCCTTTGGCTGCATCTTCTCGCCGAGAAAGACCTCCATGAACTTCTGCGTGTTCCTGATAACGCACTCGCTGAAATCAAGTTTGCAGAGGCGCTGCCGCCGGGGTTGGCCATTAAGGTCTATCGGGACAGAGCCGTTGAACACGAAGCTTTGCGAACGGTGGGCCAAGAACTAAAGGAGGCTGTCATCCACAGCGGCCCGCTGGGTGAATGCTGAATCGTTGGTCTCCATGATCGAGCGTCCGATTTCACACCACCAAACCGGCTCTGCAGACTCAGATCAAAATGTCCGTTTCAAGGAGAAACAGTGGATGTGGTTTTCGAGTGCCTCCGCGCATGAGAATCCGGCTTTTGAGCTATATCGTCTTCCAACCGGTCATCACCATCCGCCATCTTAACCGATGCTTGGTTTTTCGTGATATCGAGGGCTTCGACAATCTCCTGCTGGCGCTTCGCAGCGGCTGCCAACTTCTCCTCGTGCTCGAAGGGATGGTCGAGTTGCTTGGTGAGGTCTTCTGTTTGTTTGCGAGTTTGCTGGAGATCGGTTTCACGCTCCCTCAGACGGTCGGGCATGCTGTCGAGAGCGTGCTCCACTGAGGAGATGGTGCCGGTCGGGCTGTCGCTGACGTTGGCCTTGTATTCGCACCTTCCGTGGAGGACGAGGTTGGCGCGTTCGTCGAAGCGATGGAGGGATACGGGGAAGCCGCCGATTTCGCCGATGGCCTTGGTGGATTGGAAGGGCTTCATCGCGGCAGCAAGGAAGACGAGCGCACGTCCGGCTTTCACGCGGTCGGCGAAGGCTTCCTTCTGCACCGTCATCGAGAATCGATCTCCTCGCGTGCTGGTGCGGGTGCGAAGGTCTTCGCGGATATTGGCGATTTCCCGTTCGCTGGTCGTGATGGTGTCTCCAAGACCTTTTAGCCGGTAGCGCATTTGATACTGGCTGTCGGCGTGCTGCTTTTTTAACCGGGTGAGGCGCATCACCTCGGCGTCGATCGTGGCTTTCTCGATGACGAGCGGATTGCCGGACGCGATGGCCTTCACCTCGGCGTAAGTGAGCGCGGCAGCGTCCACGTCCTCGGCTTTGCGCATCGTCGCGTCGCCGGTCATGACTTGGGCGATGAAGCGGCACTTGGTTTCCAGCGTCTGCCACATGTAGGCGTCGAAGGAGCCCTCTGTGACGTAGCGGAAGACCTTCACATATTCGTTCGTGTTGCCCTGGCGGAGGATGCGGCCGTCACGTTGCTCGATGTCCGCGGGACGCCACGGGGCGTCGAGGTGGTGCAAGGCGACGAGCTTTCGTTGGACATTGGTGCCTTCACCCATCTTCGGCGTGCTGCCGAGAAGGATGCGCACTTTCCCTTCACGCACATTCTTAAAGAGCGATGCTTTGGCAGCGTCTTCATCGTAGTCCTGGATGAAGGCGATGTCTGCCGAGGGCACGCGGCGGGCGATCAGCTTTTCCCGCACGTCGTCATAGACTGAAAACAAGCGCTTGCTGGGTTGCGGTGTGGACAGGTCGCAGAAGACGAGTTGAGCGCCCTTCTGTTCGGCGGAATCCTCCCAGACTTGGTGAATCTTCGCGACGGCTTGGTTCAGCTTGGAATCCGGATGGTCGCGGACGCCGGGCATGACGAGCCGAAGGTCGAGCGCAGCTTTGCGGCCCTCGGTCGTGACCTTCAGCATGTTGTCGTCGCGCGGATCGACCTTGCCGCCTTTGATCTGCTCCACGCGCGCGACGAGGTGTTCGACAAAACCTTTCAGCTCCGGAGTCGCGGGCGCGCTGACCGTAATCGGCTGCCCCTGATCCAGCTTCGGAATCGGCAGCTTGAGCATCTCCGCGGTTTGCACGTCAGCCACCTGACGAAACTGCTGCATCAGCTCGGGCACATTCACAAAGCGCGCGAAGCGGCTGTTCAATCGGTAGCCGCTGCCATCGGGGCTCAACTCCATCGCGGTGACGGTTTCGCCGAAAGTGCCGGCCCACGAGTCGAAGTGCTGGAGTCCGTTGCGTCGCAGGGTGCCCATTTGGAGGTAGCGCTGCATGGTGAACATCTCCGCCATCGTGTTGGAGATCGGCGTGCCCGTAGCGAAGACCACACCGCCTCCGCGGTTCCGCTCCTGCACATGCTGCACCTTCAAAAACAGATCGAAGGCCCGCTCGGAAGCAGTCTGCGGCAGACCGGCGACCCGCGTCATCTTGGTGACGTAGAAGAGGTTCTTAAATTTGTGCGCTTCGTCGATGAACAGGCGGTCGATTCCCAACTCTTCAAAGGTGAGCGTGTTGTCCTTCTTCTCGTTCGCGGAAAGTGTCTCTAACTTCGCCTCCAGGCGGCGCTTCACCTTCTCCAACTCCTTCACCAGGCGCGTGCCGCGGTCAGACTTCTGTTCCCGGATGGCCATCTCCACTTCGCGAATTTGCTCGTCGATGAAATTGCGCCGCGTCTCCACCGAGAGCGGAATCTTCTCGAAGCTCGAATGCGTCACGATCACCGCATCCCAGTTACCCGTGGCGATGCGGCTGAAGAGCCGCGCGCGTTTCGATGCCTCGAAGTCCTCCTTGCCGGCGACGAGAATATTCGCCGTCGGGTAAAGCGTAAGCAGCTCCGAGGAGAACTGCGCGAGCATGTGATTCGGCACGGCGAACATTGGCTTCGTCGCGAGGCCGAGCCGTTTTAGCTCAATCGCAGCGGCTACCATCGTGTAGGTCTTCCCCGCGCCGACCGCGTGCGCGAGCAGCGTGTTGTCGCTCTGCACGATTCGCCAGACGGCGTTCTTCTGGTGGGGGCGCAGAGCGATGAGGTCGCTGCTCGCGGGGAGCGTCAGATGCGCGCCGTTGAAGACGCGCAGCCGCACCGAGTTGAACTCATCGTTGTATTTGCGGCACAGCCGCTCGCGCCGCTCGTCGTCCTCCCACACCCACGTCCTGAACCGCTCCTTGATCTTCTCCATCTTGTCCCGCGCGCCCTCCGTTTCCGTGGCGTTGATCACGCTGTTCTTCGTGCGCGGATCGGTGTCGTAAACGGTCGGCGTCTTGAGATTCAGCGCGTCCTGAATCAGCTCCAACGCGGAGTAACGGCTCGTGCCCCATTCGGTAGAATTGGCGACCGTCGCGCGAGCGCAGTAGTCGCCTCGCAAGAACCAAGTCCCCACGACGGCAGCATGGGAAACCGTGATGCCTTCCGCACCGATGATCGAGCGCGCGAACGCCTCCACATCCGCCGCCGGAATCCATACCGCCCCAAGGCGCGCTTCGATCTCCGAAGCCGTCAGGTCAGCCGGCTGCACCGCCTCCAGTGCGGTCACGTTTGCGGAGAAACGCGCGTCCCCCGCGGCAGCGGCGCGCGCTTGCTCCAGCTTCACGCGAACATCGCCGGACAGATACTGATCGTCCGTTTCCCAGCGCTCGGTTTGTGGGTTGCGGTAGAGCATGCCGCTCAGCTCAGGGAGGAACTCTTCCGGCGGACGGCTGAGCAACGCTTCCATGCGCGGCAGGTCCACGCGGCCCGTCTCGTTCAGGACAAGGACGAGTGCGTCTTTCGGCGTCTCCGCAGCCCGCGGCGCTTGCGCATGCTGGATGGTTCGCTCGCGAAAAACCGCCGTCTTCTCGGCGCGCTTGGTCTCGTCGTTGTAATCCTCCAGCGAACAGAGGAGCGGATAGTCCGGGTCGCTACGGAATGCACGCCGGTTGGCGCTGTCGTTGACCGCTCCGAACCGCGATACGAACACGTCGTAGCGCAGATTCAGCTCACGGCGGGCGGCAAGGATCGCCTCTTCGCCGTGCTCTTCGAGTTGCGTCCGCAGCGTGTTGCGCACGGCATCACGCACCTTGATCAAACCGCGGATACGCCGGGCGGTTTCCTCCGCCAGCTTCGGCAGCGGAGTGAGCGTGTCACCGGTGCGCACCGCGATCATCTCCTCGTGCAGGACAAACGCGTTCTCCTTCACATAATCCGGCGCGAGGATGACCCCCTCGGCTTTGGCGCGGGTTGAGTTCTCCTGCTCCCGCGCGCTGTAGATCCCGTGGGGAAGCCTCGCGACAGCTTCGCGAAGCGCCGCGCCGAGTTCGCGGCCATCAGGAACGAGCAGGTGGTCTTTGGCGGCAACTACCCCTACAACTATCTCTACGCCAAGGGCGACAACACCCAGCCCGGCGCGGCGATGCTAACCCTCGGCAGCGGGATCACCGTGCATGGCAGCCAGGGCGGCACGCTCGGCGGTAATTACCAATACGACTCAATCATCAATCAGGGCACATTCCTTGGAGACACTTCGGGGAAGACGATCAGCCTGGCCGGGAACTGGACGAGCATCGGCACAATCAAGACTCAGAACGGCGGGGTCGTCGCGTTGACCGGCACTTACGATAACACGGGCCAGACCTTGAACTTCGCCGCGGGCACCGGCCCACTGACGCTGAGCAGCAGCGGGACGATCAAGGGTGGAACCGTGGCGCTGATTGCGGCAACGAACATCGTGTTCAATGGCGGCACCCTGGACGGGGTGACGCTCAACGGCGATCTCGACCTGACTCCGCAGAGCGCCTCGCTGACGGTCAAGAACGGGCTGGTCCTCAACGGCACGGCGACCATTGGGGGCACGTTCGCCAATTACGACGGTTACAATGTGCTGAGCTTTGCCGGCACCCAGACGCTCTCGGGCAGCGGCACGGTGCTGTTTGGGAGTGCGGGTTACACGGGGCTCATCCTGACGCAGAGTAACACGACCCTCACCATTGGGGTCGGCATCACGGTGCATGGGGGCTCGTCGAGAGGCCTGGGTGCGCGGCTGGGCTACAACGACTGGCAGGGCATCGGCGCGAACACGACGATCCTCAACCAGGGCATCATCGACGCGGATGTGGCGGGCACGAGCATTACGATCTATCCCGGCACCACCGGCACGCTGGTCAATCAGGGGACGGTCAAGGCGACCGCGGGCGTGTTGAATCTGAGCGCGAACATCACTACGGACACGCTGGGTACGGTACAGGCGGCTGGCGGGGCGTTGAACCTCAGCGGGATGCTCGACAACAGCGGGGCGAGCTTTGCGCTCAATGCGAGCACCGGTTCGTGGCTTCTCTCCGGGACGATCAAAGGCGGGACGGTGAACGAAACAGGCGGAGCCAAGTTGATTGCGAATGGCGGCACCTTGGACGGAGTAACCCTCAACGGCGATCTGGACCTGACTCCGCAGAGCGCGACGCTGACGGTCAAGAACGGGCTGGTGCTCAACGGCACGGCGACCATCGGGGCGAGCAGCGGCAACGGCTTTAATTACCTGAACTTC
The DNA here is from genome assembly GCA_038204465.1 of Tepidisphaerales bacterium. Classification (GTDB taxonomy): domain Bacteria; phylum Planctomycetota; class Phycisphaerae; order Tepidisphaerales; family Tepidisphaeraceae; genus JBBRCX01. The sequence goes on from JBBRCX010000085.1 coordinate 12,240, forward strand.
ACCGGCACGCAGAGTCTCACGGGCAACGACAGCGTGGTCTTTGGCGGCGCGAGTTACACGGGGCTCATCGTGACGCAGAGTAACACGACCCTCACCATTGGCGCCGGGATCACGGTGCATGGCGGCTCGGCGGGAAGCTACGGGGCGCGCCTTGGGAGTAACGACTACTTCGGCAGCGGGTCGAACACGACAATCATCAACCAGGGCACGATCGACGCGGACGCGGCGGGCAAGAGTCTCACCATCTACGCCAGCACCACCGGCACGCTGGTCGATCAGGGGATTTTGCAGGTTCTAAACGGCGGCATCCTTAGTGTTGGTGGTCCACTTTCGGTCAATTCACCGGGACTTCTCAAGAGCTCTCCGACAAGCACGGTGATCGTGAGCGGGAACCTCGTAGGCACGACGCAGAGTGCCGGTCTCTATAGCCTGCAAGGGACATTGAATCTGAACGGCAGCGGGACCGTCGGTTCGCCGCAGCTTTTGGAAGCGATGAGCAATGACTTTGGAAGCGGCTCCGGGTTTAGCAATAACTTCGACTACGGGAGCATCACGATCGGCGGCGGCAATTATGTCAGGCTGGTCGATCAATCCGATAACTCGACCGGCGCTGGCGCGGAGGCGGTGTATGTGAACTCTTTGATTGTGGCGGCGGGGGCGACGCTCGATCTCAATGGCCTCCATCTTTATGCGAAGGCGGTGTAGAACAGCGGCACGGTGATCGGGGGCACGATCAATCAGGTTCCCGACAGCGGGGCGATGGCGGTCAATGCGCCGTCGCCGGGCGCGATCTCCGTGGCGGGCGAACTCGATGAGTGGACGTTCTTCGGGCGGGCCGGGGAGTCGATCACGGTGGTGGTCAATCCCGGCAGCGGAACGCCGGCGCCAATCCCCGTGTCGCCGCTATTGAGTTGGGCCAATGTGCAGTTGCTCGACAGCGCGAATAACGTGCTGAGTTCGGCGGCCAATACCGCGTCCGGAAACGCCGTCGCCCTCAGCGACCTCACCCTGCCCGCCGATGGCACCTACAAGGTTCGCGTGAATGCCCCGGCGGGGCACACCGCAAGCACGGGCAACTATGTCGTAACGGCTTGGGATTCGACCAAGGACGTATCGACCTTGAATCTCGGGCAGGTCGCGAATGGCAGCATCTCGACGCCCTACAATCTGGACCAGTGGAACTTCTCGGCGGTCGCCGGCCAGCAGGTGCAGTTCGATCTCGTCAACGCCTCGAACTCCGCCGTGACCTTCACCGTGGCCGGCCCGAATGGCCCCGTCGCCGGCCTCACCAACCTCACGGCGGATTCCGCCCTCGTGAACCTACCCGCCTCCGGCGCCTACGTCCTCACCGTGAATGGCGTCAACGGCGCGACGGGCAACTACGCCTTCGCTCTCAAGCAGACCACGCAAACGGACCTGCCCCTCGGCACGACCTATAACGGCGCCTTCGCCGGTAGCGGCCAGGCGCAGCTCTTCAAGATCGCGGTGCCGACTACCGAGCCAATCATTGTGCGGCTGGACGATGCCGCGGCGGGCGATCAGAACGAGCTGTATCTCAAGCTCGGTTCCGCGCCCACGCGCTCGGACTTCGACTATCGGTTTTCGGCCACGGGAGCCGATCAGAGCGTGCTGGTCCCGGCGGCGACGGCGGGGACTTGGTATGCGCTGGTCTATACCCAGTCCGCGCCCGCGCCGAGCACCTTCACCCTGAACGCGGCTTCTTCCAGCGTCTTTGTCACCGGCGCGACACCGGACCATTACGCCGCGGGCAACACCGCGATCGTCACGCTCACCGGCGCGGGCTTCGACCCAAGCACCACGGTGAAGCTGGTCGATGCGAGCAATCACATTATCAATCCGAACGTGACCGGCCTCGACTCGCTCACGCAGATCACGGCCACCTTTGACCTCTCGGGAGTGACGGCGGGCCAGTATTCCGTGCAAGTCTCCAAGGCGGGCGGCACGGACACGCTGCCCAATGCCTTCCGGGTGATCCCTGGTCCGGTCGCAGGCCCCATCATTACTCCGGTGCCGCATCTGACGACCAGTCTGAGCGTACCCTCCGTCCTGCCGCGCCATGGGACGGGCACGATTTACGTGACCTACTCGAATACCGGCGACCTCGCCATGCCGGCCCCGCTCCTGGTGCTCGATTGCACGGACCCAGTGCAACACCCGATTCTGACGCTTGACCAGTCATTACTTACGGGCGGCTTCTGGACGAGTGCGAGTCCCGATGGCTTTAGCCAGGAGATCACCATTTTTGCCACCGGCAAGACTCCGGGCGTCCTTCAGCCCGGCGAATCCATCACGGTGCCGGTCTATTATGCCGGCTTGGAGCAGCCGTGGAATTTCTCGCATAACACCGTGCCGTTTGAATTGCGCGACATCGAGATCACCGACACGACACCGCTGGATTGGAATCTGATCAAATCGCAGACTCAACCGACCGGCATCAGCACTGCCGCGTGGAATGCTGTGTTTGGAAATCTCGTCGCGGACGCGCAGCCGTCGGGCAGCCTCACGCACATCCTGGCGGATCTCCAAATTCTGAACGTCACTCCTCCCACCGCGAACACTTGGGGCAGCTTCGTTGGATTGCTCGATGCCAGTGCGCAGTATCTCGGACGGCTGGGCGAAACCGTCACGGATGTCGGCAAGCTTTGGGGTTTCGCTGTGGAGCAGGCCAATGGTCTCAGCCCGGTGCCGACGCTCGCCAGCGCCGTCGATGCGTCCGTGCCCACGTCCGGCCTGTCGCTGGACTTCGGGCGTTCCTTCGGCGAGTCGATCATCAGCCGCTACACGCCCGGCGCGCTCGGCTATGGTTGGTCGGTGCCGTGGCAAATCTCCGCGACCCCGCTTTTCGATGGCACGATTGCGGTAAAGGGTCTCCAAGGCTCCGAGGTCCACTACCAGCCCGACAGCCGCCACCCCGGCGCTTACTTCTCGCAGACGGGCGATGCTTCCGTCTTCACAAAAAACGGCGACAACACCTACACGCTCACCGATCCGAACGGCGTGGTGACGCACTTCCGCACGGACGGCAAGTTCGACTTCGTGCAGGATACCAACGGCAATCAAGTCACCGCCGGCTACAACGGCTCCGGTAAACTCGCGAGCCTCACGCACTCCGCCGGCCAGTCGCTCACCATCGGCTACAACGGTGCCGGCTTGATCTCCAGTGTCATCGATTCCGTGGGACGGCAGACCACCTATTCCTACGACGACGCGAATCAACACTTGCTCTCGGCGACTACGCCCGCCGGGACGACCACCTACTCCTATGGCACCGGAGCGGCTTTTCACGCGCTGGCTTCCATCACCTTTCCGGATGGCACCCACGAGGTTCTCAGCTACGACTCAAAGGGACATCTGAGCGGGATCTCGCGGGACGGCAACACCGAGCCGGTCACCTTCACCTACGAATTGGGCAAGGTCACAGCCACCGACGCTCTCAGTCATACCACGGCCAGCTTCTTCAATGACTTCGGCTTGGTCGCCAAGACGCAGGATGGCCTCGGCAACCTCACCACCTTCACCTACGACCCGAAGACGTTCCAAGTCAGCAAGATCACCGATTCCATCGGCCAGACGCAGAGCTTCCAATACGACAGCAAAGGCAACCTGCTCACCAGCGTGGATCAACTCGGTCACCAAACAAATTTCACCTATGGAGCCAACAGCCGCCTCACCTCGTTCATCGACGCGAATGGCAACAAAACCGCCTACAACTACGACACCCACGGCAATCTCCTCAGCACCAACTACGCGGACAACTCGCAGGAACGGACCACGACCTTCGATCCACAGGGCAATCCGCTCTCCTTCGTCAACCGTAACGGCCAGCCGATCAATCTGACGTGGAACACCAGCGGTCAGGTGACGCGGGAAGACTTCCCCGGTGGCAGCCACTACGACTACACTTACGACGCCCACGGCAACCTCTGGACCGCCACCGACTCCGGCGGCACCACGACCTTCACCTACAACGCCGCGGATCAACTGACTAGAGTGGACTACCCTGGCGGGACGTTCCTGAAGTTCGCGCTCGATTCCGCCGGACGGCGGATGGAGATGGAGGACCAGACTGGCTTTAAGACCGGCTACCACTACGATAGCGTCGGAAGGCTCGCGAGCCTCACCGACACCGTCGGCGCAACCATCGTCACCTACAGCTATGACCCAGCGGGCCACCTGGTGCGGAAGGACAATGGCAACGACACTTACACCACTTACGACTACGATGCCAACGGCAACATCCTGCATCTCATCAACCATGCGCCCGGGGGCAGCGTCAACAGCCACTTCGACTACACCTACGACAGCCTCAGTCTCACCCGCAGCATGGCGACCGTGGACGGCGCCTGGACCTACAGCTATGACGGCACCGGTCAGCTCACCCACGCCGTCTTCGCTTCAACCAATGCGGCCATCGCGAACCAAGACCTGACCTACAATTACGATGCCCTCGGCAATCGCACGACCACGGTCATCAATGGGATGACGACGGTTTACACGACGAACAACTTAAACCAATACATCAGCATCGGCGGCGTCGTGCAGATTTATGACAAGGACGGCAATCTTCTTTCCGACGGTGCGAATGTTTATACCTACAACTCACTGAACGATCTAATTGGGGTCAACGGTCCGAGCGGCACGACGAGCTACGCTTACGACTCACTCGGGCATAGAACGACTTCGACACGCAACGGGTTAGAGACGCGCTACTTGGTGGATCCGACCGGAATTGGCAATGTCATCGGGGAGTTCAATGGAGGTGGAAGCGTGATAGCCCACTACACTCACGGGCTCGGATTGACCAGCCAAGTGACCGGAAGTGGAACCTATTATTACGATTTCGATGTGCTCGGGAGCACCGCGGGAGTCGGAAATACCTCGGGTTATTACGTTAATAAATATAGTTACAACCCGTTTGGAGGAATGCTTTCTTCCACGGAGGCGGTTGTAAATTCATTTCAATTTGGCGGACAATTCGGAGCACAAAGCAGCGCGGGAAATGTATTCCTTCGATCAAGGTTCTTCTTCGCTTCGGACGGTCGCTTCCTAACGGCCGACAAAGCGCGGCTATTTGGGGGCGACTTAAATTTGTATCGGTTCTGTTCGAACAATCCAATAGGGCTTATCGATCCTACGGGCGCAGCAAGTGAAAACGCAAATTCGCTCCCCGGCCAGGTTGACGCATGGGGGGCTATGGTCGGTTGGGCATCCTCCAGTTTTGGACTGGCAGCCCACTCCCTTGAAAGTATCGCAAAGGAACTTCCAGACCTGACAAAAGGTGCAAAACTGTTCGGTGGATTCTCCAATGCGGGCGGTGTTCTCGGTCTGGGATTCGGCGGTTTTGAATTGACTGGGGCTATATATGAAAAGAGCGGATGGTCCGCACTTCATGCCGGTGGCTCGATCGGTTTGGGTGCGTTGGGCTTGGGCGTCGCGTTGAATGTTATTCCCGTTACCGCGCCAGTTGTGTGGATACTAGAAGGGGCAGCATTGCTGGCAGCCTTGAGCGATCTTAGCCCACATCTATTCCCCGATACACCTATTATACCCGTTTTAGTAGGGGCACACGGCCCGGGCTCCACGTCAGCCACGGCCGGCTCCGGCGATCCGAACGATCTCATCGGACCAGTTGGCTTTGGAGCGGCGAACTTCGTCGCGCCCAGCAACTCCCTGCTCTATCGCATCGACTTTGAAAACGAGCCATCGGCCAGCGCGCCCGCGCAGCAGGTCGCGGTGACCAATCAACTCAGCGCCAGCCTCGACTGGACCAGCTTTGCGCTCACGGACATCGGCTTCGGCGATCAGGTCATCCCAGTGCCGGCGAACAGCCAGTATTACTCCGCCACGGTGCCGATGACTTACAACGGCCAGACCTTCGAAGTGCAGGTGGAAGCGGGCATCCACCAGGCGACCGGCCAGGTCTATGCGAACTTCTATTCCATCGACCCGAATACCAGCCTGCCGCCCAGCGTGCTCACCGGCTTCCTGCCGCCCGAGGACACCACCGGGCGCGGCCTGGGTCACTTCAGCTACACCGTCAAGGCCAGGCCGACGGTCGCGACCGGCACGGCGATCCACAACGTGGCGCTCATCAGCTTCGACAACCAGCCGATCATCGCCACCAATCAGGTCGATCCCCACAATCCGGCCGTGGGCATCGCGGCGAGCAAGGAGGCCATCGTGACCATCGACTCCGGCGCGCCCACCAGCGGCGTCCAGGCCCTGCCCGCCGCGAGCCCGGCCAGCTTCACCGTGAACTGGGAGGGCAACGACGACAACGGCGGGTCCGGCATTGCCAGCTACGATGTCTATGTCTCCGACAACGGCGGGTCCCTCCAGCTCCTGCGCGAAAACACCACGGACACCTCCGCGCCCTTCGCCGGCGTACACGGACACACCTACGGCTTCCTGAGCGTGGCGCACGACCATGTGGGCAACACCCAGGCGCTGCCGACCGCTGCGCAGGCGACCACGACCGTGGATGCCGTGGCGCCGGGCCTGGCGTCCATCGTCTCCCGCAAGGTGCAGGGGGCCGCCGGGGCCTTCGACGTGCCGCTGGCGCTGGGCGGGCCGGGGACGATCGAGCCGCGGCTCAACGGGCCGGATACGCTCGTCTTCACCTTCAGCGAACCCATCAAGGCGGCGGCCGGAACGCTCGGCGCACCCAACTTCATGATCGGCAACGGTGCCTTTGCCAGCGCGAGCCTCAGCGGGAATACGCTGACGCTTTCCCTCTCCGGCGTGGTGGATCAGAGCGTGGTAAGCGTTGCCCTCAACGCTTTGACCGACCTCGCCGGCAACGCCCTGGCGGGCGTCTCCACGCTGAACATCCAGGCGCTCTACGGCGACGTGAACCAAAGCGGCAGCGTGAGCGTGAGCGACTTGCAAGGGGTGAAGAACCATCTGCTCCAGCCGGTGGATGCGACGGACTATCTCTTCGACGTGAACGGGAGCGGGGCGATCGGCGTGAGCGATCTGCAAGCGGTGAAGAATAACTTGCTGCACAGCGTCATCCCGCCGCCCGCTCCCGGCAGTCTGGAGTCAGCCGCTCCGCTGGCCGCTGACACCGGATCGCTGCTCCATTCCGCCGCTTCGCCCGCGCCCTTCATCGGCCCCCTGGCCGTGTCTGCGTATGCCAAATCGCAAGGAAACTTTCTCCGCACCCTCCACAAGCTGCAGGCTTCGAGTGTGGCGATCCCGGTGGCTTTGCTCATGCCCTCGAGTCCTGCGCTCGCGAATGTCTTGGGAGCGAAGTTCTTCGCCGGCTTCCCCGCGTCCGCTGATGCCCCCGGATCACTCAGCGGCTTCAGCGCCGGGCCATCGGATGCGACCGACGCCTTGGGGCTAATCATGGCCCCGGCTGGAAGCGGCGACGGTCTTTTGAAAAATCTCGCCGGGATCCAGCTCAAGGGCAGCCGCCGGAAGTAGGTCATGATTGCGAACTGCCACGAAGCAAAGCCTGCGACTAAACGATGCAGTCGCTACATCGCGGCGTGGCGCGGACGCCCTCGTCCGCGAATGTCTGGCGGACGCCC